>NZ_JAYFUH010000193.1:0-1783 GCF_034961085.1 Stenotrophomonas capsici
GTCGTGCATCCGGGGTCTGTTGCCAGCGCGGGCTGCGCGCGGCCAGCAGCAGGCTCAGGCCCAGGTGGATGCGTCCTTCCTCGACGATCGCCGCGCTGCCGCCATCCTTGTTCACCGGGTTGCGGGTGAGGTGGAAGCTGTTGACGAAGCCGTCTTCGGTGGCCAGTTCGCGATGCTGGTGGCAGACCACGCCTACCGCCTTGAATTGGACATCCAACCCGGCGGTGTGCGCCTTGCGTTGCAGGGCCCACATCAGGCCCAGGAAGGCCGTCATCGACGGGAAACCATGGGTCAACGGGCTGGAGATGGCATTGGCGTTCTGCACCTGCAGGTGCGGGAAGACCAGTAGCTGATCGAAGTCCGGACAAGTGCTCATGGCTCTCCTCCTCGCAGGGCGCGTCGTTGGATGGGAGCCGGCCAGGTGGCATCGACGATCGCCCGGCTTGCCCAGTGCCGGTACTCGGCGTCGCCGACGCCAGTCAGCCCCGCGCTGCGCAGGCGGTCGTTCAACCAGTTGGCGAAGTCACCGGCCACCTGGTCCGGCCAGTCGCCAGACTCCCAGGCAGCGATGAAGGCCGCGTCCTCGGCGGCAAGATCAGGCTCCGGGCGTGGGTCCAGTTCCACCCGTTCCGGGTCCAGCCAGACCTGTTGGTGAAGCGGCAGGCTGCAGTCGTCACTTCGGGTCCAGCCCGGTGCGAAACGCACCTGGGTTTCGACCGCGAAGATGGCCAGCTGTGCGCCCAGTTCCTGTGCCAGCGCTTCGCGCTTCTGGCGGGTGGCCAACGTCTGGGGCGGATCTGAGAGGAGGAAGTCGGCCAGCTGATCGGCGATGGCGCGAACCCCCAGGAACCAGGTCAGGCGCTCCATGGCGGATGTCAGGTGCAACAGCTTGCGCGGCTGCTCGGCATCCCAACTCGGCGGAAGCGACGCCAAGAGATAGTTGATGCCGTAGCGGTCGCTATTGAGCTGGGAGATGTTCTGCGGCTTGGTTCCGCCCAGCTTGCGCGCCACCAGACCTCGGTAGTCCCGATAGGGGGCCGTGTGGGCCTCTTTGGCACGGAAGGCCTGACGCGCGGCCTTGTTGTCCTCGCCAAAGCGGGCGTCCTGGATATCGGCATGCACGGCATGCGCCAGGCTGCTGGAGAACAGCGGTTGCAGCAGGTGGAAGGCCCTGTCGTCCGTGGCCTTACCTTCGGCCAGCCAGTACAGCTGTTTGGCCGCTTCGTGCGAGGCCGGGCTGGCATCGCGGCGGACGAGGCTGCTGAAGGCCGTCATCCATGCCGTTGCGGTCTGTGCATCGGCATGCAGAGCGGTGCGAAGGTCCTCGTCGTCCGCCTGCATCCAATCCAGAAGCCGGCGCCCATCGACGTTGAGCTTGAGGAACTTGAACACGTCCAGTGCGGCCGCGTTGCCCACCACGTCTTCGGCGAAGTCGTCACCGAGTACATGCGTGCCGATATCGGCATGGGCGGGGAGGGCATCCGGACGGACATGCAGGTTGCTGCCGCGCGCATCCGGATGTGTGGCTTTGAGGACGTGGGTAACGGCCTGGATCTGGCCCACCCGGCGGGCGGCATCCGCCAGCCAGGTGCCGTACTCGTACTTCCCGGCGGTGTCGCCTTCTTCTTCCTTGCCTTTCAGCTTGGCGTCCCGCCGGGCTTCGATGAAGCGGGTGATTGCTTCACGGAATTCCTTTCCTCGATCTGTCAGTTCTGCCACCAACCATCTCCTTTGTTGATGAATCTGCTTCCGGCTGTTTAGCGCATCCTTGTATCAACGGCTG
>NZ_JAYFUH010000194.1:0-1689 GCF_034961085.1 Stenotrophomonas capsici
CTGCACCCGCTGGTGCATGGTGGCCTGCTCGGCCGCGCAGGCACCGACGATGCGGTGATGGCCGAACACGGCATCGCACCGATCGACCTGCTGGTGCTGAACCTGTATCCGTTCGAGTCGGTCACCGCCAAGGCCGACTGCACCCTGGCCGACGCGGTGGAGAACATCGACATCGGCGGCCCGGCCATGCTGCGCAGCGCCGCGAAGAATTTCGCCCGCGTCGCCGTGGCCACCAGCCCGGACCAGTACGACGCCCTGCTGGCCGAATTGAATGCCCACGACGGCAAGCTGTCGGCCGCCAAGCGATTCGAGCTGTCGGTGGCCGCGTTCAACCGCGTCGCCCAGTACGACGCAGCGATCAGCAACTACCTGTCCGCAGTCAGCGACACCACCGCCGCGGTACCGGTGCGCGAGGAATACCCGGCGCAGATGAACTCCACCTTCGTGAAGGTGATGGACCTGCGCTACGGCGAGAACCCGCACCAGAGCGGTGTGTTCTACCGTGACCTGTGGCCGGTACCGGGCACGTTGGCCACCTTCGTGCAGCTGCAGGGCAAGGAACTGAGCTACAACAACCTGGCCGACGCCGATGCCGCATGGGAATGCGTGCGCCAGTTCGACGTGCCGGCCTGCGTCATCGTCAAGCACGCCAACCCCTGCGGCGTGGCCGTGGCCGCCGATGTCGGCGCCGCGTATGAGATGGCCTACAACACCGACCCGACCAGCGCCTTCGGCGGCATCCTGGCCTTCAACCGCACGCTGGATGCGGCCACCGCCAAGGCCATCCTCGACCGCCAGTTCGTCGAAGTGCTGATCGCCCCGGACTACGAGCCGGCCGCGCTGGAGTACGCCACCAAGAAGGCCAACGTGCGCGTGCTGCGCATCCCGGCCGGTGAGGCGCGCAACAACTACGACACCAAGCGCATTGGTTCGGGCCTGCTGATCCAGAGCGCCGACAACCGCGGCATGACCACCGATGAGCTGAAGACGGTGACCCAGCGTGCACCGACCACCGCCGAGCTGCGCGACCTGCTGTTCGCCTGGCGCGTGGCCAAGTACGTCAAGTCCAACGCGATCGTCTACGCCAAGGACGAGCGCACCATCGGCGTGGGCGCCGGCCAGATGAGCCGCGTGTACTCCGCGCGCATCGCCGGCATCAAGGCCGCCGATGCCGGGCTGGTGGTGCCGGGCTCGGTGATGGCTTCCGATGCGTTCTTCCCGTTCCGCGACGGCCTGGATGCGGCCGCCGAAGCCGGCATCACCGCGGTGATCCAGCCGGGCGGTTCGATGCGCGATGCCGAAGTGATCGCCGCGGCCGACGAACATGGCATCGCCATGGTGTTCACCGGCGTTCGCCACTTCCGTCACTGAGTACCGCGACGATGGCGACGGGGGTGTTTCTACGATCGGTTTCCCTGGGCGCCGTGCTCCTGCTGGCCGCCTGCCAGCAGGACAAGCCCGCCCCCGCCCAGGCGGAGGCGAGGGTGCCGGTGCTGCGCCACGACGACGCTGTGCTGGCACTGCTGCAGGAGCGCTACGGCGCGCCTGCACAGCTGAAGGGACCCTGGGCGCAGCAGCTGACGGATCCGGACATGGATCACGTCCGCCCGATCCACCGCGACGTCTGCGCCGACCAGGCCGCGGTCATCGGCGGCAAGCGGTACCGCATGCTTGCGGTCTGCACCCACT
>NZ_JAYFUH010000195.1:0-1310 GCF_034961085.1 Stenotrophomonas capsici
AGCCTGCCCGACGCGGTGAAGGAAATCGGCCAGGTGGTGGAATCGGTGCAGACCGCCGACGAGGTGATGCGCCAGGCCGAGCGCCATGGCATCGACCTGCCCATCTCCAAGGCGGTGCAATCGGTACTGCACGGTGAGCTGAGCCCGGCCGAGGGCCTGCAGCAGCTGCTGGCACGCGAGCAGAAGCCGGAGTATCCGGACACGCTGTTCAAGTAAGTTGACCGACGTTGAAACAAAAAGCCCGGCGATTGCCGGGCTTCTTTGTTGGGCCAGTGGAACCTGCTCCTGCCCCAACGGGTGGACAGGGGAAGCATTTCGCCGGCCCCGGAAAAGGTGAAGCCCGGTCGGGGAGAACCGGGCTTCAGGCGCGGGGGAGAGAGAGCACGCGCCTTTACAACACGTTGTTGCCGTAACGGCTTACCAGGTGAAGCGCGGGCCGACGAACCATTCCTTGTCGCCAGCCTTGGCCAGCTTCACTTCGCCGGTCAGGCCCCAGTTGGCGTTGAACTTGCCGGTCGCGCCGACGCGGCCGTAGAACTCGCCATCCGGGTTGTAGCCGTTCTTCTTGCTGTAGTCCTCGTAACCGGCCAGGGCATAGCCCTCGAAGTTCGGGGTGAAGGCGGTGCGCACGCCGACTTCAGCGCTGTAGCCGTTGAAGGTCGGGCCGTAGTCCGGGTCGAACTTCTGGTACGCGGCGCGGGCCAGCAGGTCGGTGTTCGGGGCCACGGTGTAGTTGTAGCCAACACCCAGGCGCCACTGGTCCACGTCAACCTTGCCCTTGTCGGTTTCCTGGGCGTTGTATTCACCGAAAACATGGAAGTTCGGGTGCACGGCAACCGAGCCCTTCAGAGCCCAACCATCGGCGTCGCCGCCGCGGGTGTCGGTGTTCACGTAACCGCCTTCCACATAGTTGTAGGACAGGCCATCGGCAGCCGAGGCAGCGAACGGCAGGGCGGCCATCAGGCCCAGTGCGATCAGGGAAGTCTTCATTTCGGCATTACCTTTTTTATTGGTTTGATCGATGCGGCGTGATGCTTCGGGCCGTTCGATGGTTGTGAATTATCCGTTAGCCAATGGAACTGACCCTGAATATCAAACTGACCAGTACATAAATTAAGCGGCGAATCGGGGAACTTCCTTGCCGGAACAAGGCCACTTCCCGCTCCGCCCAAGAGACCGGAAGGCATGTAGCGGCGGGGATGGGGTCCTGCGCTTACTCGCCGCGTCGCGCGGCCAGTTCATCCCAGAGGCGGCCCTGTCGCTGGGCCGGGGTGGTGACGTTGATGACTGCCTGTTCGCCCAGGCGATCA
>NZ_JAYFUH010000196.1:0-1419 GCF_034961085.1 Stenotrophomonas capsici
AGCGAACCCGACTGGCTGATCGGCCCGGTCTTGACCAGCTGCAGGCGCCCCGGCCAGCTATTTGTGTCTTTCTGGGGAAAGACAAAGCGGTTCTCCAGCGGAAAGGCGACGCCATTGAAGTAGAAGCGGATACCCACGCCGGGGATGCCGCTCTCGTAGGTGTTTTCGCCGAGATAAGCCCCGCTGGAGAGCATGTACTTGTTCGGAACCTCACCGGAGAGACCCGGGCAACGGGTCTCGGTGGGGGCCTGCAGGACCAAGGTCCCGCTGATGTCGGCCAGTACCTTGCCGTCGCCGAGGTCCGGATTGATGGTGATCGTCTCCGGCAGGGTCATCACGAAGGTTGTCGGCAGCCCGGTGTTGGTGGTGCAGACCTCGGCCATGGCCGTGCCACTGGTCGCCAGCAGCCCGGCCAGGACGAGCCACCGCGCGTTCGCGCATGCATTGCTTTTCATCGACATGGTTGTGCCTGGATCGAAATGGAGTGAAAGGGAGGCGACCCGCTTGCGCCACGTCACACGGTGCACCCGTCACCGGCCTCGGCGACGGCCTGCACGGCGACCAGGCTTTGCGAGGGCCGCCATTCTTTCAACCATGGCCATCGGAAACGATCAGCGATATCCGAATTCGTATGGAGAATTTCTAGGACCAGTCCCAGTTGGATGCCAAATCACCATCAATACTTGATCCCAGCTCGCACATTCGGTTCCGACCGAAAGTACGTAGATGCATCCGTTCGGCTATGTGTCGATGATGAATGCCCTGCGCACACCTTCTCGATCAAGGCTGTTGCAGATCAAGAAAGTCGGCACTTCCGACTGATGGGGCGTCAACCGTCACGCGCTTCATTGACGAAGCAAGGTCCGGCGATGGAGACAACGCCTCCTGACCGGAGCCCAAGCGCCTCGGCCTTCACGCAGGAGGCAATGCACGCCCGCGGCGGCAGCCACCGTAACAGGCGAGCGCATCGACGCCTTGGGCTTCCCTGATCAGACAGCAGTCGTCACCGGTGAAGTGCAGTATGTCTACTGAAACCACCGTGTTCAGATGAACCGCTGCAAGAGCGCCCCCATCGGGACTTCGTGCGTCCGGACTCGCGTGGCATCACCGCAATCGGCGCCCTGCCCTGCAAAGGCCTACAACGGAGCCCGGTCGATGGCCGACAGCGGCTCGTTGACGACGAAGATCAATCCCCGCACCTCCGAGATGCCGAACGTCGCCAGGCGTGCGGCGTGCATGTCGAGGTAGGCCTGCGCCTCTTCCCGGCCTTGGAACAGATAGACGCCACCGGCACGGCCGCTTGCCTCATCCTCGGTCCAGATCTTCCAGATCAGCCCCTTCTCCGTGGCGATCGATGCCGCCAGGTCCTGCATGGCGTGCGTCATCTCCACTCCACGCCCCAGGGGCCGGCATAGGCGA
>NZ_JAYFUH010000197.1:0-1447 GCF_034961085.1 Stenotrophomonas capsici
CCAGCGCGGCGCGTTTCTCGCATACGAACAGGATGCGCTTGCCGCGCCCGGCGTAGTCGGCGATCAGGTTGGTGATCGTCTGCGACTTGCCGGTGCCCGGTGGCCCCTGGATGATGAAACTGCGCTGGCTGCGGGCCAGGCCCACCGCCGCGCCCTGGGTGGCATCGGAGGCGATCACGTTCCACTGCTCGCGCAGCGGCAACGGCGCCGGCGGTGCGGCGTCCACGGCGCGCGGCTCGATGGAGAACACGCGGTCGAAGGCGGGGTTGTCGGTGTTGTCGTCCAGCAGCTGCGTGTAGTCACGCACCAGCGACATCTTCTTGTAGTTGAAGTTGGCCAGCGTGACCTGGGTCAGGTCCAGGTCCCATGCGTAGCGATGGCCTTCGGCCTCCTGCAGCGCATAGCCCACGCGCTCGGCATCGGCCACCTCCTCCACCATCCACGCATGGCGCGGCCCGGCCACCGGCGCGGCACCGGCCTCGAACCGCTGCGGCAGCGCACTGGGGCGCACCCAGCGCTCGAACAATGCCTGGCCCAGTGGACGGTAATCCTCGCGCTCGTAGCTGTAATCGGGCAGGCGCCCGGCCACGGCACGCGTGCCACGCCCGGCCGGACGGCGACGCTGGTACTGCTGCAGGCGTTGCAGGGCCTTCTGCCGGACCAGCCGCACCTGCGGCTTCTCGATCAGGCGCAGCTCGACCGACGGTTCGGTACGGCGGATCTGCGCCAACAGGTCGGCATGCACCTGCGCGATGGAGGTCTTCTGCAGGTCCACCGTTTCCGGCAGCTGGATGTCATAGAGCTGGCGCAGCTGGTGGCGCAGCACCGGGTTGAACTCGGCCTCGCCTTCCTCGGCCTGCAGCACGTACTGGTCGCGCACGCCCTTGCGCCGGACCAGCTCCACCGGCAACCACAGCAACGGCGTGGTGATGCGTTCTTCCGGGAATTCCTTGAGGTTGTGCCAACGCAGGAACGCGACCACCAGGCGCAGGTGGCTGAAGCCATACTCGGCGCGATCACGGCGGGTTTCCTGGATCAGCTTGTCCAGCGCGGCCGGCAGGAACGGCTGGTCGTCGAAGCGCAGCCAGCGCTGCAGGTCGACCGCCTTGCCGGCGGTCATGTCCGCCGCGAACGGCCCGCCCCAGGTGCAGATGTGCTCCGGCCGGATGCTCTCCACCTGCAGCATCAGCGGCACGCTGGACACGGTGAGGTTGACCGAGCCGGCGGTGGGCCGGAAGAACAGCAGGCGGTTGCGGCGCGACAGGTCGAACAGGCGGTCGCGCAGGTAGGACAGCACCGCGCCACGGCGCGAGGCCAGGCCGCTGACGCCGGACAGCGCGCGTGCCACGTCCAGCACGTCCGGCTGGTCACGCCAGGTGCGCAGGCGCGTGGCCAGGCTGTCCAGCTCGGTGCTGCGGTCGTGCCGGTTGAGCGCGGTCATCTCCAC
>NZ_JAYFUH010000198.1:0-1422 GCF_034961085.1 Stenotrophomonas capsici
TGGATGCGCGCCGGCTGGCGCTGGCGGTGGACATCGCCAGCATCCCCGAGCACATCCGCGGCTACGGCCACGTCAAGGAAGCGCACCTGCACGAAGCCAAGGCCCGCGAAGCGGCGCTGCTGGCAACGTGGCGCAACCCGAAGGCGCTGCATATCGTGCAGATGGCGTAAGCCGATGATGCGCCGCCTGTATTGCCCCGGAAAGGCGATGCAGGTGGCGCATGATCACCGAAGCGGGCGAGCCAGCGCCGGCGACGACGCGTTTCCTGCTCAGGCTGCATGGGGCATGCACAACCTGTTCGCATAGCCGCCCGGCCGTTCGCCGGGAAGCTGCGGGTCGGGGAAGCGGGTCGCCTGTCAGCGCGTCCGGAAATCCATGGAGACCAGCGACGGCCGCGCCTGCCCACCCACCTGCGCCGGCGTCCATTGGACGGACAGCACCATCTGCTTCTCCTGCTCGGTCAACGCGAACCGGGACGGATAGGAAACGACGGCATCCTGCGGTGTTCCAGCGGCATCCAGCGCCACCACGACGCAGGTCAGGTTGCTCCCCGAACGCATCCAGATGCCACGGGGAAACGTCGGCAGCGTCCCCACCGGCGCAGGCTTCACGTCGGCCGATTCGCCGAGGACGTGGTCCGGGACGCGTTTCTGGATTTCCGCTAGAAGCGGCGCCTTCTCGCATGATTGGATCGGGCGATCACGCGCCAGTGCGCTGTTGGCGATCAACAGAAATGCTGCAACAACCACGATCTTGAACATGTGACCCGACCTTCCGTTGGTGGTGAGCTGAAGTATCCATTGCATGGTGCATGTGCAGCCCGCCAGCGGGTGGGCCCTGCGCTTGCTGCCGCTTGATTCTGGAAGCGTTGGGCTTGGCCAGCAATGCGGCGCTGGTCATGCCCGGTGCTCAGCGGCGTGACGCCGGTCTTGATTTTATCTTCCAAGTCTGCTTCCGGCCAGAAGCGGACATCGTGACGTCCGCTTCAACTTGCCTCGATGTGCAGATTGCGAAATTCGATCACGCAATCAGACAACCCATCTTTCAGCGGAACACTGGCACTGTCCCAACGGAAGTGGTGCGGTCTCCGGCGTCCTTCAGCCTGCGACCAATCTCCGCGATGCGGCGTTCGCCGGCTTCAAGCGCCTGCTCGGACGTGTGCACCGAATAGGAGCCCAGATGCAAGTGATGCGGATGCGGCGCGGCAGAGCCCAGCACGAATACTGCATCCGTAGTGCCGGAGGCCTGCAGCACGATCGGAACTTCGCCCGGCTCGAAAACCACCATTTCTCCGGCCTCGACCCGCGTTCCGGCATCCAGCTGTCCCTTGGCCAGCGCCAGCCAGCCCACATCGTGGCCGCTCGGCGGACGATACGTCCAGCGTTCACCGGGGCGCAGCGTTACCAGCAGATAGTTGACGCC
>NZ_JAYFUH010000199.1:0-1299 GCF_034961085.1 Stenotrophomonas capsici
CGAGGCCTGCGAGATGGCCACCGCATCCAGCCGCGAGAAGCCGCTGTTGGGGTCGTAGCGCGGCTCGCGCGCCAACCCGGCATCGATCACCACGCGCACGCCGGGTAGGGTGACCGACGACTCGGCGACGTTGGTGGCCAGCACCACGCGGCGGCGGCCCTCCGGATCGGGCTGCAGCACGCGTGATTGCTGTTCGATCGGCAGTTCGCCGTGCAGGGCGAGGACATCGACATTCCGGCCCGCCTCGGCAGCGGTCAATGCCGCCTGCAGCGCGGCCTGCACCCTGGCGATCTCGCGCTGCCCCGGCAGGAACACCAGCACATCGCCGGGATGCTCGGCCAATGCCTGTTCCACCGCGCGGCGGGCCTGTGCTTCCAGCGCTTCATCGCGGCGGGCCGGGAAATGGCTGACCTCGACCGGATGGCTGCGGCCTTCGCTGGACAGGCGCGGCGCATCCAGGAAATCGGCCAGGCGCTCGCCATCGAGCGTGGCCGACATCACCACGATGCGCAGGTCTTCGCGCAGTTGGCTTTGCACGTCCAACGCCAGCGCCAGGCCGAGGTCGGCGGCCAGGTGGCGCTCGTGGAACTCATCGAACAGCAGCGCGCCTACGCCTTCCAGCAGGGGATCGTCCTGCAGCATGCGGGTCAGGATGCCTTCGGTGACGACCTCGATGCGGGTGCGCGCGGAGACCTTGTTCTCGAAGCGGATGCGGTAGCCCACGGTTTCGCCGACCGGCTCACCGAGCTGGCGCGCCATGAACAGCGCGGCGCTGCGCGCGGCCACGCGGCGTGGTTCGAGCATGATGATCCTGCGGCCGGCCAGCCATGGCGCGTCCAGCAGCGCCAGCGGCACCTGGGTGGTCTTGCCGGCGCCGGGCGGGGCCTCCAGCACCAGCCGCGGCCGGGTGGCCAGCTGCTGGAGGATCTGCGGAAGCAGGGGGGAAATGGGGAATTCGGATGCCATGCGTGCATTGTAGAAGGCTGGTGGTGCGGGACCATGCGGCCAGCGGTGCCGGAAGACTTACCCCTCCCCAGCCTTCCCCTGCTACGCAAGGGAGGGGGCGGTCTTTCGCACCTGGACAGATCGCCGCAGGCAGCGCTTGGCCCCCTCCCTTTCGCGTAGCGAAGGGGAGGGCTGGGGAGGGGAAGTCGCACGCCGCTAGTGCTCCCGGCACAACGACTACAATGGCCGCCTTCACTGCTTTTCCGTTCCCGCTCCATGCAACTGATCGACATCGGCGCCAACCTCACCCACGATTCCTTCGAACGCGACCTTGGCGCGGTGCTGGAGCGCGCC
>NZ_JAYFUH010000200.1:0-1704 GCF_034961085.1 Stenotrophomonas capsici
CTGCTGCTGCACGAAGCGCTTCACCCCCTCGATGTAGCCGGGGCTGCGCGTGTCGCAGGGGTGCACCACCAGCTCGAAGCTGGAGCCACGCAGCGCGTCCAGCGCGCCGTTCTGCATGTCCACCACGTACTGCGCGGTGGGGTTGTCGTAGACCATGCCGATCAGGAACGAACGCCGGAACGCCAGGCCACGGGCCAACGGGTCGGGCGCGTAGCCCACCTCACGCATCAATGCCTCGACCTTCTCGCGGGTGTCTTTGCGCACCAGCGGCGAGTTGTTGATGATCCGCGACACCGTCTTCTTGGAGACACCGGACAGGCGTGCGATGTCGTTGATCGTGGCGGGTCGGCCCAGGTTGTGGGCCGGGGCGTCGACGTCGGTCTTCTTGCGCAAGGCGAGGTCCTTGAAACCGTTCAATGCAGTCATTCTATCGGGCCGCGCTCGTTCCAGAGCGCGGGTGTGGGCGTTGCGGGAAGGCACCCCGGCGTTGCCGGCGGCAGGCTCATGGCCTGCACCGATGCCCGTTTGATCCCCGCCACATTGTGAGGGCAGTCGCGGCGCGCCATCTGAACGGGGCGCGCCGCCGTGCTGTACCCATCCCGCGGGCGACATGCCTCCGGCAGCCATCACCGGCGGGCACTTGGCCGGCGGCATCAACTACGCAGCAGCGCCGGCAGCCACAACGACATCTCCGGGAAGAACGTCACCGCCAGCAGCACGCCCAGGCCGGCAAGCCAGAACGGCCAGATGGTCTTCATGCTCTCACCGACGGTGATCTTGCCGATCGCCGTGCCGATGAACAGCACCGAGCCCACCGGCGGCGTCACCAGGCCCAGCCCACCGGTCAGCACCAGCACCAGGCCGAAGTGGATCGGGTCGATGCCGTAGGCCTTGGCCACCGGCAGGAAGATCGGCGTGCAGATCAGGATCATCGGGGCCAGGTCCATGAAGGTGCCCAGCAACAGCAGCATCACCACGATCATCAGCAGCACCATGTACTTGCTGTGCGCGAAGGACTGCAGGAACTCCACCGCCGCCGCCGGCACCTGCAGGTAGGCCAGCAACCAGCCGAACACCGCCGCGGTGGCGATCACGAACAGGATCACGCCGGTGCTGCGCGCGGCATGCACCACGGTGGCCATGAACTCCTTCCAGCGCAGCTGGCGGTACAGCACGGTGGTCACCAGCAGCGCGTACACCACCGCGATCGCCGCCGACTCCACCGCGGTGAAGATGCCGGCGCGGATGCCGAAGAAGATCAGGCCGACCAGGCCCAGGCCCGGCAGCGCCGCGACCAGCCGCAGCAGCACCGCGCGCATGCCCGGAAAGGCTTCCACGCCGTAGCCGCGACGGCGCGCCACCACGTAGCCGGTCACCATCAGCACCACCGTCATCAGCAAGGCCGGCACGATGCCCGCGGCGAACAGGTCGGCGATGGACAGGCCACCGCCGGCCGCGGCCGAGAACAGGATCAGGTTGTGCGACGGTGGCACCAGCAGCGCCACCAGTGCCGCGGTGATGCTGACGTTGACCGCGAAGTCGCGGTCGTAGCCGCGCTTGACCATCTGCGGGATCATCGTGCCACCCACCGCCGAGACGTCGGCGATCGCCGAGCCGGACACGCCACCGAAGAACAGCGAGGACAGGATCGACACCTGGCCCAGGCCGCCGCGCATGCGCCCGACCAGCGACGAGGCCAGCGAG
>NZ_JAYFUH010000201.1:0-1446 GCF_034961085.1 Stenotrophomonas capsici
CGGCCATCGCACACAGCCGATCCAGCACCCCCTGCGGGTCGTGCAGCAGCGGGTCTGCGATGTCGATGCGCAGTGCAAGGTGCCCCCACCAGAAGGGGTGGCCGTCCACGTAGATTTCGTAGCCGGCCAGGTAGTGGTGCCCGTGGTTCAGCTCCATGGTGTCCATCGGCGATGTCCGTCCAGCCAGGCAGGAGCGGCCTTGGCCGCGAAGCAGGCACTGGTGATGCGTACAGGACGTATGCAACTGCATGTTGAAGAACGACGTCATGTATCAATGGCTTCGCGGCGGAGGCCACTCCTGCGGGTTTCAGGTGCCCACATGCACGCGGTTGCCGGCCTCGTTGCAGCCCAGGTGTTCCAGTGCCATCTCCAGCGCCAGCACGTAGCTCTGTGCGCGGAAGCCCTGTGCCACGCCGAGACGGTGGCCGTCCGAGGCAGGCAGGCGCGGTTCCTGGCCGTCGTCGTCATGCACTTCGATGTAGGTGGTGTGCAGGCGCGGCAGCAGCCGCTGCAGGCGTGTGCTGCCCACACAGGCACCGGGCGCGAGCAGGGTGACCTCGCCGGGGCTGTGGTCGGCCACGCACAACGCTTCCAGCAGTTCCTGTTCGCAGCGGCAGTCACGCACGGCGATGCTGGTGCCGCTGTCCAGGGCGCGCTGCACCAGCGAGTGCATCACCGCCTCCGGCAGCGGCGCGGCGGCGCGTTGCAGCGCCCCGCTGCCCTGGGGGCCGCGCACGATGTTGATCGACATGGCTCAGGCCTCCATTGCCTGCAGGCGACGCGCGGCGATGGCCAGCGACAGTTGGCAGGCCTGGTCGCGTTGCACGGTGCAGACCACCACTGCCGGTGCGTGCTGCGGGTGCAGGTGCGCGTCGAGCGCATCGGCATCGTTGCGCACCATTTCGATGTAGGGCACGGGCAGTGCCTCCAGTGCCGCCAGCAGGGCCTGGCCGTGCTGGTCCCATTGCGGCGCGCCTGCCACGGCCGTTTCGATCAGCACCCACGCAGGCCGTGTGTCCCGCGCTTGGTGCAGGCCATCGAGCAGGGCCGGCAGTGAATCGCCGCTGCGGCAGTGCAGTGCGTGGCCACCGATGCGGGCCGGAAGCGGTGCCGGCGGCACGCCCTGCGGTGCTTGCCGGATCAACAGGATGCTCATGTGACACCTTTGCGGAGCGCCGTTTGGCGCGGTGGTGACACGATGCGCGCCGGGCAGGTAACACCGCTACGTCGGAGCAGGGGTGTGCGCGTAAAGATTGCGTAGCGCTGCCATCGCCGCAGGAGCGGCCTCGGCCGCGAAGCCGGTGACAACGCTACGTCGAAATGCCCGGACATCGCGGGGGCGGCAGCGGTCATCGGTCTGCCGGCCAGGGCCACTCCTGCCGGGGAACTTCGCTCTTTCCTGCCAGTCCACTGCCTTGTCTTCCCTCAGGAACGTGCCATGAACGA
>NZ_JAYFUH010000202.1:0-1417 GCF_034961085.1 Stenotrophomonas capsici
AAGACTCCAGAACAGATTGTTCAATGATTGGGATTGTTACCAGACCAGCGATGGGGGCGGTCCACGCCGTCCACAAGGCCTTAACGCAAATTAACTGCTCAGCCGCGGCCCTTGACCAGCGGCAGGTCCGCCGCCTGCCAGGCCGGCAGGCCGCCGTCGAGCACGTACACCTGCTCGAAGCCGGCCTTCTTCAGCACCTTGGCGGCGGTGGCGGAGGCATTGCCGGTGCGGCACAGCAGCACCACCGGCGACTGCTTGGCCGGGGCCAGCAGCTTGTGGGTCGGGCTCACCTGGGCCGGCTGCAGGTTGCGGCTGCCGACGATATGGCCCTTCTCGAAATCGCTGGCGGCCGACAGGTCGATCACCACGGCCCCACCGGCATTGATCAGGTGGGTCAGCTCGGACGGCTTGAGCGACTTGTAGCCGCGGAACAGGCGCGCGACCTCGGTGGCGATGATGGCCACGGTAAGGCCGACCAGGGCCAGCGACAGCATCGGATTTCGGCCAGCGAAGGCCAGCAACTCTTCGTAATTCACTCAGGTCACGGGTCGATTAAGCGGGCGGGGATTGTCGCATATGCCGGCAACGGGGCGCCCAGCGGGCTCATTGGCCCTGCCACAGGTCCGGCAGGCCGCCCGCCTGCCACCAGCGCTTGCCCTCCGCGTCCCAGCGCCAGCGTTCGGTGACCACCACGGTGCGCTCGGCCTGGGTGTTGCGGTTGATCACGCTGATTTCCATGCGCCGCTCGACGTTGCCGTCGGCGGCGACGCTGCTGCCGCGTTCGCGGTAACCGGACACCTGCACCTGCTGGTAGCGCTGGCGCTGCAGGTCACCGAGCGGGTGGGCCTGCAGGTAGACCGGGTCGAGGAAGCCCTCGGCGGCCTCGAAATCGCTCCAGCGCACCGCGGCCGTGTAGGCAGCCTGCGTCGGCACCAGCTTGGCGCGCTGGCTGCGGCTGGGGCCGTCAGCGGCGCTGGCGCCGGCCGCGACCAGCAACGACAGGACAAGGGCGGCTTGGAACAGGCGTCTGAGCATCATGGAATCCCCGGGTAACGGCACTCATCCTAGCCTTTGGCGAGGGCCACGAAGCGCCCTTCCAGCTCGGCGGCACCGCCCTCGATCTCGGCCCGCACGGTCATCCGTGCCCGGCCACGCTTGTTGAACAGGGCCAGGAAGTCGTCCCAATCCTGGTCCGGCGCGGCCCGCGCGACCGCCAGCAGGTCGCCGTAGACCGGCGCGCGATAACGGATGTTGCTGTCGGCGACGTAGACCTCGGCCTGCTTGCCGGCCAATGCCAGGCGCAGGCTGACCAGCGCCCAGCCGGCCAGGGTCATCACCGAGGCCAGGCTGCCGCCGAAGGCATTGCCCTTGTCATTGACGTTGGCGGCCAGCGGTGCCTGCATGCGCAGCACGCCAT
>NZ_JAYFUH010000203.1:0-1220 GCF_034961085.1 Stenotrophomonas capsici
TCCATTCCCCGCGCGTGCCCGATAGCGCCGAGATGGTGGAACTGCTGCGCAAGGCCAGCGACGTGCTGCCCCCGGGCAAGTTGTGGGTGAACCCGGACTGCGGCCTGAAGACCCGCGGCTGGCCGGAGACCCGGGCCGCGCTGGAAGCGATGGTGGGTGCCGCACGCACGCTGCGTGGGGAAGTGGCCGCGTAGGGCTGCAGTGCGCCGTGCTCCGGTAGATCACCGCAGATGTTGCATCTGCCCCCTCCCTTTCGCGCAGCGAAGGGGAGGGTTGGGGAGGGGGCTTTCGCCCCGGGAAGTCCACCTCGTTGCGCCATCGCTTCCCACCACCGCGCCGGGCAGGAATTCCCCGGCCATGCCCTGCCGTGCGCCACCGCTTAGACTGTCGGCACTCCCGCGTCAGGAAACAGTCGATGTACGCAGCCGATGTAGCGTTGCTGGTGGTGGACCTGCAGCCCGATTTCATGCCCGGCGGTGCCCTGCCCTGCCAGCAGGGCGATGCCATCGTTCCCGGGATCGCCGCGCTGCTGGCGTCGCGCCACTACCGCACGGTGGTCGCCACCCAGGACTGGCACCCGGCCGACCACGTTTCCTTCGCCAGCCAGCATGCCGGGCGTGCGCCGTTCGAGGTGATCGACCTGCATGGCCACGCGCAGACGCTGTGGCCGGACCATTGCGTGCAGGGCAGCCCAGGGGCGGCGCTGGACCCGCGCGTGGGCTGGGACGTGGCCGACCTGATCCTGCGCAAGGGCACCGACCAGCAGGTGGATTCGTACAGCGCCTTCCGCGAGAACCATGGCCCACGCGGCGGCCGCCCGGCGACCGGGCTGGCCGGCTGGCTGCACGAGCGCGGCATCACCGAGGTCCATGTCTGTGGCTTGGCGCGTGACTACTGCGTGCTGTGGAGCGCGCAGGACGCGGCGATCAGCGGCTTCCGCGTACGTTTCCTGTGGGAACTGACCCGGCCGGTGTCCTCGGCCAACGACGCGGCCACGCGGATCGCACTGGTCGAAGGCGGGATTGAAGTAGTGGGATAAGCCTCTGCAGGAGCAGCCTTGGCCGCGAAGCCGGGCCGCCTTCCCGCCAACGTGCAACACCCCTCCCCCAGCCCTCCCCTTCGCTGCGCGAAAGGGAGGGTGCACGACAAAGCTCCCTCTCCCCGTCATCCGCTTCGCTACGCGAAGGGGAGAGCAGATCAGCGGAACACCACCGTGCGGT
>NZ_JAYFUH010000204.1:0-1452 GCF_034961085.1 Stenotrophomonas capsici
TGGCCATCACCGACGCGCCGCTGGTGTTCCTGGGCTACGGCGTCAAGGCGCCGGAACGCAACTGGGACGACTTCAAGGGCGTGGACCTGAAGGGCAAGATCGCCGTGGTGCTGATCAACGACCCGGACTTCGAGACCGGCGTGGGTGATTTCGACGGCAAGGGCATGACCTACTACGGCCGCTGGACCTACAAGTACGAGGAAGGCGCGCGCCAGGGCGCGGCCGGCGTGCTGATCGTCCACGAAACCGCACCGGCGTCCTACGGCTGGGCGACGGTGGCCGGTTCCAACACCAACACCATGTTCGACGTGGTGCGCGACAAGCCCGCCGAGGCGCATCCGGCGCTGGAAGGCTGGATCCAGCGTGACCTGGCGGTGGCGATGTTCAAGCGCGCCGGCCTGGATTTCGAAACGCTGAAGAAGCAGGCGCAATCGCGCGACTTCCAGCCGGTGGAGATCAAGGGCGAGACGTTCTCGGCCAACTACCAGGTCCACAACGAGGTGATCACCTCGCACAACGTGGTGGCGCGGCTGGAAGGCAGCACCCACCCGGACGAGACGGTGATCTACAGCGCGCACTGGGACCACATCGGCGTGGGCGAGCCGGATGCACGCGGTGACCGTATCTTCAACGGTGCCATGGACAACGCCAGCGGCACCGCCGCGCTGGTCGAGCTGGCCCGCGGCTTCGCCACGCAGCCCAAGCCGCAGCGCTCGGTGGTGTTCCTGGCGGTGACGGCCGAGGAAAAGGGCCTACTGGGCTCGGAGTACTACGCCAGCAACCCGCTGTACCCGTTGTCCAGGACGGTGGCGGTGATCAACATGGACGGCATGGCGCCGTACAGCCCGTCGCGTGACTTCGGCATCTACGGTTCGGCGAAGATGGAACTGCTGGACCAGCTCAAGGACGTGGCCAAGGGATGGGACCTGCACTACACGCCGGACCCGAAGCCGGAGGCGGGCCTGTTCTTCCGCTCCGACCACTTCCCGTTCGCCAAGCGTGGCGTGCCGGCGTTGTCGTATTCGGCCGGCCAGGACTGGATCGATGGTGGCGTGGAAGCCGGCAAGAAGGCCTCCGACGACTACACCGCCAAGCGCTACCACCAGCAGGGCGACGAATGGCAGGCCGACTGGACCTTCGCCGGCGCGGTGCGTGATCTGGAAGTGGTCTACACCCTGGGCGAGAAGCTGGCCAATTCGCGTGACTGGCCGAACTGGAGCCCGGAAGAGGCATTCCGCGCCACGCGCGATGCCAGCGCGGCCGAGCGCAGGTAACGCACGCCCTGAGCCCCTCTCCCGGAAACGGGAGGGGGATTGGGCTTTGGGCACCCAAGGGCACCCCAATCACGGCCATTGATTCCCCCGTCACCACCCCAACCCTTAAGGTCAGGCCTTATCGCGACAAGGGAACACGGATGGCGGACGCTGGCAGATGGAAACGCGCGTTGTGGCT
>NZ_JAYFUH010000205.1:0-1308 GCF_034961085.1 Stenotrophomonas capsici
GGTAGAGCCGCAGCTCGGCGTCCAGCGGCACGAAGTCGCGGGCGCTGGGCGCGAACCGGATCGACTCGCGGTTGCCCAGGCACAGGAACCCGCCGCGGCTGAGGCTGCTGCGGAACAGCCCCAGCACCCGGTCCTGCAGGGCGTCGGAGAAATAGATCAGCACGTTGCGGCACAGGATCAGCTGCGCCTCGCAGAACACCCCGTCGCAGACCAGGTTGTGGTTGGCGAAGGTGACCCGCTCGCGCAGCCGCGCGTCGAGCTTCATGAAGTCGTAGCGGGCGTGGTAGTAGTCCGACAGCGTCTGCCGGCCACCGGCGGCCAGGTAGTTCTCCGAGTACAGGCGTGCGTCGCGGATCGGGAAGATGCCCTCCTGCGCGCGCGCCAGCGCCTCGTCGCTGAAATCGGTGGCGTAGATCTGGCAACGATCGTACAGCCCGGCCTCCTTGAGCAGGATGGCCAGCGAGTACACCTCCTGCCCGTGCGCGCAGCCGGCCTGCCAGATGTTGATCTGCGGGTAGGAGGCCAGCACCGGGAACACTTCGTCGCGCAGCTTCCGGAACACCGCCGGGTTGCGGAACATCTCCGACACCGGCACCGACAGGCGCGAGATCACCTGCGAGACCATCTCGTCGTCGCGCAGCACGCGCGCGGTCAACTCGCCGATGTGCGGCATCTCCAGCGTCTGCACCAGCGCCTGCACCCGGCGCTTCAGCGAAGCCGGGGCGTAACCGGAGAAATCGTAGCCGTGCCGCCGCGCCATCGCCTGGATGAAGGCATCGACTTCGATGTCGTCGATCTCATCGCGACTGGCAAGGGGAGCATCGGGGCCTACTTTTGCAGCCATACGCGCATCATCGACAACAGCTTGTCCAGGTCCACCGGCTTGGTCAGGTAATCGTTGGCACCGGCATCCAGGCACTTGTCGCGGTCACCGTGCATCGCCTTGGCGGTGACCGCGATGATCGGCAGGTTGGCCCATTCCGGCCGCTTGCGGATCTCGCGGGTGGTCTCGTAGCCGTCCATGCCCGGCATCATGATGTCCATCAGCACCAGCTCGATGGACGGGTTTTCCTGCAGCTGCTGCAGCGCCTTGTAGCCGTCCTGGGCCATGATCACGTTCATGCCGCGCGCGCGCAGCGACTTGGACAGGGCGAACAGGTTGCGCATGTCGTCGTCGACCAGCAGCACCTGGCGGCCGCCCAGGTTCTGGTCGTCCGAAGGGGTGGCGTTGGCGCCGCGCGAACCAATGCTGTGCAGGAACAGGCTGACCTCGTCGAGCAGGCGCTCGGGCGAGCGCTGGCCCTTGAT
>NZ_JAYFUH010000206.1:0-1298 GCF_034961085.1 Stenotrophomonas capsici
GGACTGCGTGCGCAGCGCGATCCGCCTGGGCGCGGCGCGCGTCACCTGTGCCTACCGCCGCGACGAGGCCAACATGCCGGGTTCGGCGCGCGAAGTGGCCAATGCGCGCGAGGAAGGCGTGCGCTTCCTGTTCAACCGCCAACCGCTCGCCATCGAAGCCGGTGCCGACGACGAAGTGATCGGCGTGACCGTGGTCGAGACGCAACTGGGCGCGCCCGATGCCAATGGCCGCCGCAACGCCGAGCCGATCGAGGGCAGTGAATCGCTGCTGGAGGCGGACGTGGTGATCATTGCGTTCGGCTTCTCGCCGACCTTGCCCGAGTGGCTGGGTTCGCAGGGCGTGGAAGCCACCGGCAATGGCCGCATCATCGCCGGGGGTGCCGGCCGCCTGCCCTACCAGACCCACAACCCCAAGCTGTTCGCCGGCGGCGATGCGGTACGCGGTGCGGACCTGGTGGTGACCGCGGTGGCCGAAGGCCGCGACGCAGCCGAAAGCATCGTCACGCTGCTGCAGGCCTGAGCCGCTTCGCGGTAACGGAGCACGCCGTACACTAGCGGCGTCTCCCTTCCGGATGTTTCCCGTCATGCGTATCGGCCTGGCCGCCAACCGACTGCACCATGAAAGCACCGACGCGGCGCTGTTCCGTTGGCTGCGTGCCTGCGAGGGCGGCATCCGCGAACTGGGCCTGGAACTGCATGCGGTGGGCCGCACCCATGACGCCATCGTCGGCGCCGGCCCGCTGGCCGACTACCCTGCCCTGCACCGCTACCCGTATGGCCGCGAGGGCGGGTTGATGAAGCTGGTCGCCGAGGTGGTCGGCATGGGCTCGCCGGAGCGCACGCTCGATGGCGCGATCTACTTCATTGATCCGGTGGACCCGTCCTCGATCTTTCCCGAGGCCATCGCGCTCAAGCGCCAGTGCGTGATCCACGGCAAGCCGTTCATCTCGACGGTGGCCACCGCGCGTGACTGGATCGAGATGGAGCGCACCCACGCCGGCCTGGCGCCGGACCCCGGCGCGGACGACCTCAATGACTTCGGCAACCAGTGCCTGGCGTTGATCGCGCACGACGCACGCAAGCCGCAGATGCTGGCCTTCGCCGCCGAGCACTTCGACGTGCTCTCGCAGTTCGCCGAACGCGTGGGTACCGGCACCACTGGCCAGCGGTTGAACGAGATGGCGTGGAGCCGCGGCTGGCCGCGCGAGAAGGAATGGGTGCAGCGTTTCCAGAGCGGTCCGCTCGGCGGCGATGCGCAGATCGCCGACCGCGTGCTGGAGCACCGCTGCCAGCGCGCG
>NZ_JAYFUH010000207.1:0-1365 GCF_034961085.1 Stenotrophomonas capsici
TCCTGGTAGCCGGCTCCAAGGGCGGTGTCGGCAAGACCACCATCGCCACCCACCTGGCCGCGCATTCGGCCCTGGCAGGCCATGCCACGGTGATTGCCGATGCCGATCCGCAAGGCTCCAGCAGCCGCTGGGCCGAGCGCCGGGCCATGCTGGACAGCGCCGTGCTGCCGGTCGACGTGCACCGCAAGAAGAACTGGGAAAAGCTGATCCCCGACGGCACCGAGCAGGTCATCATCGATGCCCCCGCCGGCGCCTACGGCGAGGACCTGGAGCGCTTCACCGACATCGCCGACGCGGTGGTGGTGCCGGTCCTGCCCTCGGCCCTGGACATCGAGGCCATCGTCGGCTTCCTCAACAGCCTGTCCAAGCTCAAGCGCGTGCATTCGCGCGCGCTGCCGGTGGGGCTGGTGCTCAACCGCACCAAACCGTGGACGCAGACATCGCAACAGGCCCGGCAGATGCTGGGCCAATGGCCGTATGAGGTGGTCGCGCAGCTGCGCGACAGCCAAAGCTACGTGGTGATGGTCGGGCTGGGCCGCAGCCTGTTCGACTATCACTCCGCCCAGGTACGCGAGCACCAGCAGGACTGGGAGCCGCTACTCAAATGGTTGAACAAGGTCTGACAGGAGTACTCCCCGGCCATGCGTGAACTGATCCTGCTGCGACATGCCCATGCCGAACCGGCCAACAACGGCCTGGCCGACATCGATCGTCCCCTTTCCCCGCACGGGCTGGCCGAGGCCGAGGCCGCCGGGCGCTGGCTGCTGGAGCAGAAGCTCACCCCGGACCGGGTGCTGTGTTCGCCGGCGCGACGGACCCGCGAGACGCTGGAGGCGGTGCTGGCACTGACCGGCTACGTCGAGCAGCGGCTGGAGGAGCGCATCTACGACGCCGTGCCCGGCACCCTGGCCGCGTTGCTGGATGAACACCGCGAGGTCGAACGCTTGCTGGTGGTGGGCCACAACCCGGGCCTGGAACAGCTGGTGGCGCTGATGCACAGCGGCCAGTCCGGGGATTACCGCGGCATGCCGCCGGCCTCGGTGGCGGTGCTGTCGCTGCCGATGGAGGCATCGATAGAACCGGGCATTGCCCGTCTGGCGGCGTTCTGGTGGCCGTAAGTCCATGGGTTTGTTCCGTGGCGGGCTGCTGCTGGGCTTGCTGATCGGGCCGGTTTCGTCCTTCGCGGCGGAACCGCCCCAGTTCGACCCGGCCCATTCACAGTTCGGCTTCGAGATCCGCACCCGCTTCGGCCAGAAGATCGAAGGGGTGTTCCGCCGTTTTGATGCACAGGCCACCGCGCTGCCCAACGGGCAGCACCAGGTGGTGCTGCGCATGTACACCCAATACGTCGAGATCCCGGACAAG
>NZ_JAYFUH010000208.1:0-1999 GCF_034961085.1 Stenotrophomonas capsici
GTGCACCGCTTCAACAATGCCGTCGACCGCAGCGTCGCCCGTCCGCTGGCCACCGCCTACACCAAGGTGGTGCCGCAGTTCGCGCGCACCGGCGTGACCAACTTCTTCAGCAACCTGCGCTCGCCGCTGACCATGGTCAACCAGCTGCTGCAGGGCCATGCCGATGACGCCTGGGACACGCTGGGCCGCTTCCTGATGAACAGCACCTTCGGCATCGGCGGCCTGTTCGACCCGGCCAGCAAGGCGATGGTGCCCAAGCGCAGCGAAGACTTCGGCCAGACCCTGGGCACCTGGGGCTGGCGCCAGTCGCGCTACGTGGAACTGCCGTTCTTCGGCCCGCGCACGGTGCGTGACGTATTCGGCCTGGCCGGCGACATGCCGCTCTCGCCGATCCGCCAGATCGAGATGGACAAGGTCCGCATCGGCCTGCAGGGCCTGCAGCTGGTCGACACGCGTGCCCAGCTGATGGCGGTGGACTCGCTGCGTGACACCGCGGTCGACGAATACGCCCTGACCCGCGATGCATGGCTGCAGCGCCGCACGTACCAGATCGAGCGCGACCTGCGCCACAACCGCGGCGACGACGACGATGACCCGACCACGATCCCGGTCGATGCGATGCCGATGCCCGATTGGGGCAATTGATCGCCGCTGATGCCGCAAAAGAAAAGCCCGGGGAAACCCGGGCTTTTTCGTGCCGCTGGAACCCGTTACGCAACAGGGCCGGGAGGCGATCCCGGCCCCGCGCGTCACGCCGCCAGGGCGGTATCGATGGCCGCCAGCAGCGCCGCGTTGTCGGCCGGGGTATCCGGCGAGAAACGGGCGACGACGCTGCCGTCCTTGCCGATCACGAACTTCTCGAAGTTCCACAGGATCGCCGGCGCGGCGTTGGTCGGGATGTCCAGGCTAGCCAGCTTCTCGCGCAGCGGGCCATCACCGATGGCAACCGGCTGGGCCGCGGTCAGCTGCTGGTACAGCGGGTGGATGTCGGCGCCGGCCACGCTGATCTTGGAGAACAGCGGGAAGCTGACGTCGTAGGTGAGCGCGCAGAACTGCTTGATCTCGTCCTCGCTGCCCGGCTCCTGGCCGTTGAAGTTGTTGGCCGGGAAACCCAGCACTTCCAGGCCGTCACCCTTCTTCTGGCGGTACAGCTTTTCCAGGCCTTCGTACTGCGGGGTGAGGCCGCACTTGGAGGCGGTGTTGACCACCAGCAGCACCTTGCCGCGGTAGTCGCCCAGCGTGGCCGGTGCGCCGTCGATGGTGGTCAGCGCGGTGTCATACACGGAAGCAGTCATTGCGGTTTCCTGCGGAGGTTGGGGAGGGCAAGCATAGCGGGCGTGGATGGCGCTGGCACGACCTCGGGGTGCCCGTTACGCGCTGTTCCAGTGGTGCCGGTAATGCCCGGCGTCGCCTGCGATCAGGTTTCGTCGGCACCCGTGTCTTCGGCCTCATCCTCGCCGCCGAGATCGCCCAGCAGCGCCTGCGCGGCGTCGGCCGACAGCGATTCCACGCCGCGCAGCTTGCGCTCGATGGTGCGGGTCTTGCGGCTGGCATCGCCCAGGCTCTTGCCGACCGTGTTGATCTGCTTCTCGGCCTTCTCCAGGATGCCGGCGAACTTGCCGAACTCGCCCTTGACCGCGCCCAGCAGGCTCCACACTTCGGAAGAACGCTGCTCGATGGCCAGCGTGCGGAAGCCCATCTGCAGGCTGTTGAGCAGCGCGGTGACCGTGGTCGGGCCGGCGATCACCACGCGATGCTCGCGCTGCAGCGCGTCGACCAGGCCCGGCCGGCGGATGGTTTCGGCATACAGGCCTTCGGTCGGCAGGAACATCACCGCGAAGTCGGTGGTGTGCGGCGGCACGATGTACTTCTCGCTGATCGACCTGGCCTGCACGCGGATGGCCCGTTCGAGCTGGTTGCCGCTGCCGCGTACCGCCTCCAGGTCACCGGCTTCCTGCGCATCGAGCAGGCGTTCGTAGTCCTCGCGCGGGAACTTGGA
>NZ_JAYFUH010000209.1:0-1157 GCF_034961085.1 Stenotrophomonas capsici
GGTTGCAACATCCTGGATGCGCAGCAGTTCGGTGACGAGGAAAGTGGCCGGTTCTTCCTGCGCGTGCACTTCGACATGAGCAATGCCGGCGATGCGCCGTCCGTGCGTGTACGCCTGCAGGCGCTGGGGGAGGCGTTCGCGATGCAGTGGGAACTGCATGATGCCCGTCGTCGTGCGCGCTTGCTGGTGCTGGTCAGCAAGCAGGGCCATTGCCTCAACGACCTGCTGTTCCGCACCCACAGCCGCCAGTTGAAGGTGGACATCGCCGCGGTGGCTTCCAACCACGCCGACTTCGCCGGCCTGGCCGGTTCCTACGGGGTGCCGTTCCATCATCTGCCGGTCAGCGCGGACAACCGCGCGCAGCAGGAGCAGCAGATCATCGATCTGGTCGAACGCGAGCGCATCGACCTGGTGGTGCTGGCGCGCTACATGCAGATCCTGTCGCCGCGCCTGTGCCAGGCGCTGGCCGGGCGGGCGATCAACATCCACCACAGCTTCCTGCCCAGCTTCAAGGGCGCCCAGCCGTACCATCAGGCGCATGCGCGCGGGGTCAAGATCATCGGCGCCACCGCGCACTACGTGACCTCCGACCTGGACGAAGGCCCGATCATCGAGCAGGACGTGGCGCGCGTGGACCATGCGATGACGCCGCGTGACCTGGTGCAGCTGGGCAGCGATACCGAATCGCTGGTGCTGGCGCGCGCGGTGCGGCGTCACGTGGAGCACCGCATCCTGCTCAACGGGCACCGCACGGTGGTGTTCCGCTGATCTGCTCTCCCCTTCGCGTAGCGAAGCGGATGACGGGGAGAGGGAGCTTTGTCGTGCACCCTCCCTTTCGCGCAGCGAAGGGGAGGGCTGGGGGAGGGGTGTTGCACGTTGGCGGGAAGGCGGCCCGGCTTCGCGGCCAAGGCTGCTCCTGCAGAGGCTTATCCCACTACTTCAATCCCGCCTTCGACCAGTGCGATCCGCGTGGCCGCGTCGTTGGCCGAGGACACCGGCCGGGTCAGTTCCCACAGGAAACGTACGCGGAAGCCGCTGATCGCCGCGTCCTGCGCGCTCCACAGCACGCAGTAGTCACGCGCCAAGCCACAGACATGGACCTCGGTGATGCCGCGCTCGTGCAGCCAGCCGGCCAGCCCGGTCGCCGGGCGGCCGCC
>NZ_JAYFUH010000210.1:0-1210 GCF_034961085.1 Stenotrophomonas capsici
TGATCTCGGTAACCGGTGCCGGCATCGGCATGCTTGCCGCCGTGGCCGCGGCGTGGCTGCTCAAGCGCCGCAGCGCCGAACAGCTGCTGATGCACGCCGGCATCTGGCGCAGCGTGCTGTACGTGCTGCTGGCGGCGTTGCTGTACGGCGGCGTGCTGGCCGGCTCCCGGTGGGGCTTGGGCGTCTTGGTGGTGGCGATGCTGGCCCTGCGCTACGTGGCCATGACCAGCTTGTATGCGCTGTTCATGCGGGTCAGTTCGCGCGAGCAGGCCGGCACCGACTTCACCCTGCTGGTGTGCTTCGAGCTGCTGCTGTTCTTCATCGGAGGCGCGGCCTCCGGCTTTCTGGCCAAAGGCCTGGGCTATGCCCCGTATTACCTGCTGCTGGCGGCCGTATCGGCCATCGGCCTGCTGTTGTGCAGGCCGGTGATGACGCGCCTGGCAGCGCCCTCCCCTTCTCCCTGACGACATCCCCGAGGACACCATGCGGCATCATGCGGCAACCCTTCCGCTCGCCTTGCTGAGCCTGGCCATCAGCAGCCAGCTGTACGCGCAGAGCAGTACTTCCGTGCAACAACTCGATACGGTCAGCGTCAACGCCACCCGCGCCGCGCGCAGCGTGGCCGAGATCGCCGGCACCGTGTATCGCATCGACCACGCACAGGTGGCCCAGCAGGTCGCCGCCGGGCGCAGCACCGCCGATATCCTCGGCCAGCTGGTGCCGTCGCTGGCCCCGGCCTCGGGCACCACCAGCAACTACGGCACGACCATGCGCGGCCGCAGCGTGCAGGTGATGATCGATGGCGTGCCGCTGACCGGTGCCCGCGACGGCTCGCGCCAGCTCAACAGCATCTCGCCGACGATGATCGAGCGCATCGAGGTGATCTCCGGCGCCACCGCGCTGTACGGCGCTGGTGCCAGCGGCGGCATCATCAACATCATCACCCTGCAGCCGGGCGAGCAGCCGCTGGCGCTGGCCACGCAGGTCGGCCTGCGCAGCCCCTCGGATGTTGATGGCGACAACCTGGCCTGGAACCTGGCGCAGACGCTGACCTTCCGCAGTGGCGCGCTCAGCGGCGCGGCCGGCATCAACTACGCGCGCCAAGGCGCCTCGCTGGATGCCGATGGTCGACGCATCGGCCCGGAGATCGCGCAGACCGCCCGCCAGGACACCGAGACCAAAGAGTTCAACGGCCGGCTGGATTGGAACC
>NZ_JAYFUH010000211.1:0-1050 GCF_034961085.1 Stenotrophomonas capsici
CGTTGATCGCCGCGGCGTTGATCGACAGCAGCAGCTCCACCTTGTCCTTGACCGGTACCGCCATCGCGTTGCTGCGGATCGGCGTCGCCCATTGCACCTCACCGACGCCCGGCGTCGGTGCCAGCTGCACGGCACGGGTCTGGATCTTCGCGTTGGCACGCGCGATCGCCATGGCCTGGGCCACGGCGACGGCCACGCCCTGCGCATTGGTCTGGTTGCTGGCGGCGAAGCCCCAGGCACCATCGACGATCACGCGGATGCCCACGCCGGCGGATTCGCTGTTGGTGACGTTCTGCACCTTGTCTTCGCGGGTGACGATGGCCTGGTTGAGGTAACGACCGATGCGCACGTCGCAGTAGCTGGCACCCCCGCGCCTGGCCAATGCCAGCACGGTGTCGGCCAATGCCTTCTTCTTCGCCACGTCCGATGGCGTGAGCAGCTCCTCGGCGGCGATCAGGCGGGCATTGGGCAGCATCATCCCGGCCAGGCCGAGACCGGAGAGGGTGAGGAACTGACGGCGTTGCATGGGGGCGGGGCTCCGGAGCAGGCGATGCACGCATCGCGCAAGACCGTTGAATCTCGGCGCCAGCCCACGCCGGGCACAAGTGACCATGGTCATGCGTGGGCCGAAAGTGGCATTGCGGCACAATCACGACGGTCTTTCCCGGTGGCGCCGCCATGCCCGACAAACCCTATGCCGAATCCTGCGAGCGCAACCGCGCGCCCATCCTGGCCGAGCTGCAGCGACACCTCGGTGGCGCCCGGCGCGTGCTGGAGATCGGCAGCGGCACCGGCCAGCACGCGGTGCATTTCGCCGCGGCGCTGCCGTGGCTGAGCTGGCAGGCCAGTGATCACCGCGACCACCTGCCGGGCATCAGGCAATGGCTGGACGAGGCGGCGCTGCCCAATACGCCGGCGCCCATCGCGCTGCAGGCAGTCACCGAACCCGTCGCCGGCCTGCAGCCGGTGCCCACCGCCGGTGGCCGCTTCGATGCGGTGTTCACCGCCAACACCCTGCACATCATGAGCTGGGCGCACGTGCAGGCCTTG
>NZ_JAYFUH010000212.1:0-941 GCF_034961085.1 Stenotrophomonas capsici
TGCTGATGCAATACCTGCCCAGCGGTGACAAGGCGCTCGCCTCACCTTCCACCCGTTTCTACAACCTCGTTTACCAGGCCATTCCATGAGTTCCACCGTACTTGTCGCCGGCTCGGCCAACCTCGACTTCGTGGTCCGCGCCGCGCACGTGCCTGCGCCTGGCGAAACCGTGCTGGGCCGCGAGTTCCGCACCTTCCCCGGCGGCAAGGGTGCCAACCAGGCCGTGGCCTGCGCGCGCGCCGGTGGCGCCCGCACCCGGATGCTGCTCGCATTGGGCCAGGATGATTTCGCCACGCCGATCGAAACCTCGCTGCGCGACGCCGGCGTGCAGCTGCACGCGGTGCGCGATGCGCAGCTGCCGACCGGCACCGCCTTCATCTGCCTGTCCGACGATGCCGAGAACGCCATCACCGTCGCACCGGGCGCCAACATGGCATTGCGGCCCCAACACCTGCCTGCGCTCGATGGGGTGCAATGGCTGCTGCTGCAGCTGGAAACTCCGCTCGACACCGTGCTGGCCTATGCAGTGGCCGCACGCGCGGCCGGGGTCAAGGTGGCGCTCAACGCCGCACCGGCGCAGGTGCTGCCGGCCGAGCTGCTGGCGCAACTGGACATGCTGATCGTCAACGAGGGCGAACTGGACGTGGTCGCCGGCAACCCGCCGGACCTGGCCAGCGGGCTGGCGCGGCTGGACGTGCCGTGCGTGATCGTCACCCTCGGTGCGCGCGGCTGCCTGGCGCGGCACGAAGGCCGTACCCTGCTGCAGCCGGCGTTCGCCATTTCGCCGGTGGATACCACCGCCGCCGGCGATACTTTCTGCGGCACGCTGGTGGCATCGCTGGCCCGCGGTGAAGCCCTGCAGCAGGCGCTGCTCGCCGCCAGCGCGGCCTCTGCCCTGGCCTGCACGCGGCTGGGCGCACAATCCAGCATTCCCGACCACG
>NZ_JAYFUH010000213.1:0-1062 GCF_034961085.1 Stenotrophomonas capsici
TGAGTACGACCGACGCGAACAAGATCGCCGTCCTCGGCGCGGGCTCCTGGGGCACCGCGCTGGCCACCTTGCTGGCCCGGCACGGTCACCCGACCGTGCTGTGGGGACGCGATGCCGCCGTCATCGAGGCGATCGACCAGCGTCACGAGAATCCCCGGTACCTGCCGGGGATTCCCTTGCCTGATTCCCTGCGCGCCAGCACCGACCTGGCTGCCACCGTTGCCGGTGCCAGCTGGATCCTGGTGGTGGTGCCTTCGCATGCCTTCGCCGAGACCGTGCGCGCGCTGGCGCCGCTGCGGCCGGCCGGGGCCGGCGTGGCCTGGGCCACCAAGGGCTTCGAGCCCGGCTCGGGGCGTTTCCTGCATGAAGTGGCCCGTGAAGTGCTGGGCCCGGACGTGCCGCTGGCCGTCGTCACCGGCCCGTCCTTCGCCAAGGAAGTGACCCTGGGCCTGCCCACGGCGATCACCGTCCACGGTGATGACGACGCTTTCGCCCAGCAGGTGGCCGATGCCATGCATGGCCCGTCCTTCCGTGCCTACACCGGCGATGACATGGTCGGTGCCGAGCTGGGCGGTGCGATGAAGAACGTGCTGGCCGTGGCCACCGGCGTGGCCGATGGCATGCAGCTGGGCCTGAACGCCCGTGCCGGCCTGATCACCCGCGGCCTCAACGAGATGCTGCGCCTGGCCGCCGCCATCGGCGGCAAGCCGGAAACCCTGATGGGCCTGGCCGGCCTGGGCGACCTGGTGCTGACCAGCACCGGCGACCTCTCGCGCAACCGCCGCCTGGGCCTTGCCCTGGGGCGTGGGCAGAGCCTGCCCGACGCGGTGAAGGAAATCGGCCAGGTGGTGGAATCGGTGCAGACCGCCGACGAGGTGATGCGCCAGGCCGAGCGCCATGGCATCGACCTGCCCATCTCCAAGGCGGTGCAATCGGTACTGCACGGTGAGCTGAGCCCGGCCGAGGGCCTGCAGCAGCTGCTGGCACGCGAGCAGAAGCCGGAGTATCCGGACACGCTGTTCAAGTAAGTTGACCGACGTTGAAACAAAAAGCCCGGCGATT
>NZ_JAYFUH010000214.1:0-1928 GCF_034961085.1 Stenotrophomonas capsici
TGGCCTGCGTCGGTGATATCCACAGGGTATTGAGTGCGTCGCGCGAGGGCCGCGCGCAGGTGGATGGCGCGCCGGTGCAGCCCGGCGACATCGCCGTGCTGGTGCGTTCGCACAAGGAGGCCGCGCGTATCCAGCAGGCCCTGGCGGCGGTGGGTATCCCGGCGGTGGCGGCGGGCAAGCAGAGCCTGTTCTCCAGCGCCGAGGCGCACGAGGTGCGGCTGCTGCTGCTGGCCTTGCTGCAACCGGCCGACGAAGGCCGGCTGCGCGCCGCGCTGTCCACCGTGCTGCTGGGCGAGGATGCCGCCGCGATCGCGGCGATGGAGCACGAGGGCGACCGCCAACGCGCGCACCAGGAACGCCTGCTGCAATGGCGCGAGCGCTGGCAGCGCGGTGGCGTACTGGCACTGCTGTCCGACCTTGCCGCCGAGCAGGCCGAACGCCTGCTGGCGCTGGTCGATGGCGAGCGCCGCCTGACCAACTATCTGCAGCTGGGCGAACAGCTGCAGGAAGCCAGCAACCGCAGCATCGGCCTGCATGGCCTGCTCGACTGGCTGCAGACACGCATGGCGCACGCCGATGAAAGCGACGAGACCCAGCTGCTGCGGTTGGAATCGGACGCGCGCCGGGTGCAGATCATCACCCTGCACAAGAGCAAGGGCCTGGAGTACCCGCTGGTCTACCTGCCGTTCGTCGGCATCGCGACCAACGCGCCGGATACGTCCAACCACCGCACCGTGCACGACGGTGCGCAGCGCGTGCTGCATTGGAAGATCGACAAGGACGACCCGCAGTGGAAAGCCGTCGGCCAGCAGGTCAGCGCCGAGGAGGAAGCCGAAACCGCGCGCCTGCTGTACGTCGGCCTGACCCGCGCCGAGCATGCCCTGTGGATAACCGGGGGTGCACTGACCGGCCTGGCGTCCTCGCGATTGGGCCCGATGCTGCAGGACATGGCCGCGCTGGGCGCGCACGCGGATATCCACATCATTGACGGTGGCCCGCATGGCCTGCCGCCGCGCCTGCCCGCCGAGCGTGAGCAGGCGTTGCCGCCGGTGCGCGCGGTGCAGCGCGTGGTGCCGCACGACTGGTGGGTGTACAGCTTCACCCAGCTGGCGCATGCCGACGGCGGGCAGGACACCTCCGCTGCGGCCACCGAGGAAAAGGGCGGCGCCTCCGACGAACCGGCACAAGTGGACGTGGAAGCCGAACCGGCCGTGGTCGACACGCCGGCCGAGGTATTCGACCCCCGCTTTGCCGGCAGTCGCTTCGGCAACGTGCTGCATGCCGCGCTGGAGAACGTGGACTTCGCCGCCTGGGGGCACTGGCAGGCCGGCGAGGCTGCGCCGGACGGGCAGGGCGCCGTCATCGCCAAGGCCCTGCGCGACGACGGCTACGTGGAGGAAGACATCGCCGACGGCGTCAGCCTGCTGACCGGCCTGATCGGCCAGACCCTGACCGTGACCTTGCCCGAGGGCGGCGCGCTGCATTCGCTGGCCATGGGCACGTACAGCGCCGAGATCGAATTCCACTTCGCCATGCAGGCCACCACCGTGCCGGCCCTGTTGAGGGTGCTGCATGTGCATGGCGTGGTGCGTGACCGCCACGGCTTTGGCCTGCGCCGCCAACTGGAAGGGCTGATGACCGGCAAGATCGACCTGACCTACGTCCGCGACGGACGCTGGTACGTGCTGGACTACAAATCCAACCGGTTGCCGGACTACGCGCCCTCGCAGCTGGAAGCGGCGATGCAGCACAGCGAGTACGACCTGCAGGCGCTGATCTACACCGTGGCCCTGCACCGTTGGCTGCGGTTCCGCATCGGTGCCGGTTACGACTACGCGCGCGACTTCGGCGGCATCCGCTACCTGTTCTGCCGCGGCCTGGACGCCAGCCGCACGCCGTCGCCGGGGTTGTACGCGCACCGTTTCGCG
>NZ_JAYFUH010000215.1:0-1241 GCF_034961085.1 Stenotrophomonas capsici
AGTAAATGTCACCTGCCACTATTCGCGCTAGGTACGCGTCCAACAGTTCATTCAAGCCGAAGCCGCTTCGCGGGTCGGCTTAATTCCGGAGTTGGCGCTCAATGACAGATCCCAACAACTGCTATGCCTACTTCGCGGTGTACGATGACGACCTTGACCCTTCGGCCGTGTCTGCTGAACTTGGCATCACTCCGACACGCGCCTGGCGCAAGGGAGACCGAGACTCTCGGCACCGGGAACGGCGGACGGGTAAATGGTCGCTTTATTCCAGGGTCGAGCGTACCGCGGCTTTAGATGAGCATCTGAAGGACGTTCTTCTTCAAATGGACGCCAACTCAAGCGCCTTTGCCGCTGTCAGCCATCGCTTAGGCGGCACCATGCAACTAGTTGGCAACTTCAATGACATTGGCGCGGGACTCCGCGTTTCAAAGACTATCGTGTCCCGGCTCGCCTTCTACGGTTTGCGACTAGATCTCGACACTTACTACCTGTACTCGGACAGTCGCGAGTGCACGGGTTGAGTGCTAACAATTCATTCAAGCCGCCCCCGCTGCGCGGGTCTGCTTAATTCCGGAGTTAGCCGTCAATGATCGTTCCTAAGCTGCTCAACCTCTCATGCTCCGACTTGACCAGAGGAGAGCCTCCTGCGAATCCAAGACACTGCGTTGTTCATATGCTTGCCACGGTCGGGCCAGACACAGGCAATGCTGGTGACGATTTTTCCTTTACCGTTGCCACGCCAAGCGCATTGGCCGAATCAGAGCGATTTGGCTGGGGGCGTGGCACGTTAATTGTGGATTCGTTCTCTTGGCTCCAGGTGGAGCACTCGCTCAACCGCCTGCTCGCACAAGCGTCTCGCTCAAGCTGGCAGGAGGTTGCCCAAACTCTCAATCACGAGTTGCAGTGGGAGTTCGATGGATACCGTCCATATGGCGGCTAACAATTCGTTCAAGGCGAAGCCGCTTCGCGCTTGCCTTAACTCTGGCGTTATGGCTCACATGAACATCTTCGCTCTCTTTGCGCTTGCGCTATATCCTCTCACGGTTGCCGCCGAGCTGCGATGCCCGGAATTGCCTCCAAGTGCTCGAGTTCACTGGGAAGGCCACTATGGACCGGGTGATGAGGTTGTATGCCTCGCCGTGGAGGCAGATGGCACTTCTGCGTTCATTCTATTTCGCGGAAGCACACCACCTCTCGTGTCAGAGGACCTAACCCGAGCGGAAGTTGGCATGGCCTTTGGG
>NZ_JAYFUH010000216.1:0-1306 GCF_034961085.1 Stenotrophomonas capsici
CAACATCTTCCATGCCGGCCCGGAGACGGTGAACCACGTCATCCTCAACTCGCCGGTGCTCAGCCAGCGCAAGCTGCGCCAGCTGGTGAAGATGGAGCAATACGTCGACCGCAATCGCCTGATCGACCTGTCCTACAGCGTCGAGGAAGGCATCAAGGCCGGCATCGAGCGGATCTGCGCGCAGTGCGAGCAGGCCGCGCGGGATGGCATCGTGGTGCTGCTGCTGTCCGACCGCTACCCGGTGCCGGACCGCCCGATGGTGCATGCGTTGCTGGCCACCAGCGCGGTGCACCACCACTTGTCCAAGGTGGGCCTGCGCTGCGACGTCAACCTGATCGTGGAGACCGGCACCGCGCGCGACGCGCACCACATGGCCTGCCTGCTCGGCTACGGTGCCACCGCGGTGTACCCGTACCTGGCCTACCAGACGCTGTTCGACATGGGCCGGCGCGGCATCCTGCAGCTGAAGAAGGGCGGTGAGGTTTCGCAGATCGGCCGCAGTTATCGCAAGGGCATCTACAAGGGCCTGAGCAAGATCATCTCCAAGATGGGCATCTGCACCGTGGCCAGTTACCGCGGCGCGCAGTTGTTCGAGATCATCGGCCTTGATCCGGATGTGGTGCAGCTGTGCTTCCCGGATGCCATCGCGCGCATCGGCGGCGTCAACCTGGCGCGGCTGGATACCGAGGCGCGTGAACTCACCGCGCGTGCGTGGAACGAGCTGGCGCCGGCCGAAGTGGGCGGCCTGCTCAAGTACGTGCATGGCGGCGAATACCACATGTACAACCCGGACGTGGTGCTGACCCTGCAGCGCGCCGCGCGCACCGGCAAGGCCGAAGACTGGCGCAAGTACATGGACGCGGTGCATTCGCGCCCAACCTCGGCACTGCGCGACCTGTTGCAGCTCAAGCCGGCGGCCACGCCGGTGCCGCTGGAGGAAGTGGAACCGGCCGAGGCGCTGTTCAAGCGCTTCGACACCGCCGCCATTTCGCTGGGTGCGCTGTCGCCGGAAGCGCATGAGGCGCTGGCAATCGCGATGAACCGCCTCGGCGGCCGTTCCAACTCCGGCGAAGGCGGCGAGGACCCGGTGCGCTACGGCACCGAGAAGCGCTCCAAGATCAAGCAGGTGGCCTCGGGCCGCTTCGGTGTCACCGCCGAGTACCTGGTCAATGCCGAAGTGCTGCAGATCAAGGTCGCCCAGGGCGCCAAGCCCGGCGAAGGCGGCCAGCTGCCCGGCCACAAGGTCAACGAACTGATCGCGCGGCTGCGTTACGCCAAGCCGGGCATCGGCCTGATCTCGCCGCCG
>NZ_JAYFUH010000217.1:0-1117 GCF_034961085.1 Stenotrophomonas capsici
CACGGCAGCTACTTCCGCGGCATTGGCCTGCCGATGGAAGACAAGCTGCTGGCCGCGCTGCAGGGCAATGCCTATACCAAGGTGGCGCCGGTGATGGTGCAGTCCTTCGAGACCGCCAACCTGCGCGCGCTGCGCGCCAAGCTGGGCCGCGATTCCAACATCCGCCTGCTGCAGCTGCTGGATGCTGCCGGCGACATGCCGGCCGACGTGGTGCTGGCCGGCGGCACGCTGACGTATGCGCAGATGGCGACGCCGGCCGGGCTGAAGGAGATCGCCGGCTACGCCGACGCCATCGGCCCGGAACGGCGCATGGTGATCCCGTGGAACGCGCAGGGGGGCCTGGCTGCGCCCACCGCACTGGTCGGGGATGCGCATGCCGCCGGCCTGCAGGTGGTGGTCTACACCTTCCGCCCGGAGAACCCGTTCCTGCCGCCGGCAATGCGCCAGGGGGCGGAGAACGCGCGCAACCCGGAGGCATCGGTGGCCGAGATGCGCGAGTACCTCAAGGCCGGCATCGATGCGTTGTTCACCGACGATCCCGCACTGGGCCGCCGCGCGGTGGACGGCACGCAGTAAGCGCGGCCTTGGCTGTGATGTGGAGGGGTAAGCCTGTCGACCGAGGCCGCGCTTACGCGGGGTCGTTCGGGTCGCGCCGGCGCAGCGGCACCACCACTTCGTAATCGCGGCCCTCGCGAGGCTGCCACAACACCGGTACCTGCCGCGGGGACGGTGGCTCGAGCTCATCGGCGTCGGCCAGCACCTCGTCTTCCTCCTCGTCTTCCCAGCTGTAGCGCTTGCGGGGGGCCATCGGGTCGGCGTGGCGGAACATCAGCGCGGCGATGACGCCGGCGGCGGCACCGCCCATGTGCGATTGCCAGGACACGCCCGGCTCATGCGGCAGGATGGTGATCAGCATGCTGCCGTAGAACAGGAAGCCGATCATGCCGGCGGCGATGGCCGGCCGGTCGCGGCGCAGCAGGCCCAGCACGAACACCAGGAACATCAGGCCGTGGGTCACGCCGCTGGCACCGAGGTGATGGCTGCCGGGCTCGCCCAGCAACCAGGCACCCAGCCCGGAACCCACCCACAGCAGCGGCAGCGCGCGCACGGTGGCCTT
>NZ_JAYFUH010000218.1:0-1128 GCF_034961085.1 Stenotrophomonas capsici
CTGACCCTGCAGGAACCGAACGAACAGCGGCCGGCGGCCGTGCTGGTGACCCGTCGCCACATGGGCGAGGAGCACATCCAGGTATTGCCGTTGTCCGCGTTCGAGTCCGGCGAGCTGCGTCCGCTGCACCAGGCGTCGCAGCTGCTGCATGGCCTGATCCGCGAGGGCGCGACCATCAGCCGTGGCAACAAGAGCACCGAGGTGACCGGCTTCGCGCAGGCGCAGGCCTGGTTGATGGAAGAGGCCAAGAAGGGCCGCCAGATCCAGCGCTTCAAGGGCCTGGGTGAAATGAATCCGGAACAGCTGTGGGACACCACCGTGAACCCGGATACCCGCCGCCTGCTGCAGGTACGCATCGAGGATGCGGTGGAAGCGGACCAGATCTTCAGCACCCTGATGGGCGACGTGGTTGAACCGCGCCGCGACTTCATCGAGGACAACGCGCTGAAGGTCATGAACCTGGATATCTGAGAGATCCAGCCGCAAGACCCGGGCGCCAGGCATCCATGGCGCCCGTCTTCTGCCCACCGCCTGCTCTGCAAAGGCCCGCGATGTCCGTCCCTCCCCCGCTCTCCCCGCCCATGGCACGCAAGGAATCGCCGGTCATCGGCTTCATCGCGGACCTGTTGCTCGCCGCCGGCTTCCTGCTGTGCCTGAGCCTGGCGTGTGGCTTGGCCTGGGGCCTGTGGCGCGGCGTCATGGTGGGCATGGAGGCCGCGAAGAACGGCAATGGCATGCCGGCCGGCGAGGAATTGTCGGGCCTGCTGGGTGACCCGGGCGCGCTGGCGCAGATCCTGATCGCCCTGATATCCACCGGCGGCGCGGCACTGGTGCTGTACTTCTGGCGTCGTCGCGCCACGCCGGCCGAGCGCGCGCAATCGCACCGGAATGCCCGCCGCGGTACGACCTGGGGCTGGACGCTGCTGGTAGCGGCCTGCGTGTTCATTGGCAGCAGCCTGATCAGCTGGATCGGCAAGCAGTTCGGCATCGAGCCGGCCCCGACCAACCTGCCGCTGATGGAACAGGCACTGGCCAACTATCCCCTGCTGCTGGTGGTCTTCGCCGTGTTCCTGGCCCCGGCCTATGAGGAATTGCTGTTCCGGCGCGTCCTGTTCGGCCGCCTGTGGG
>NZ_JAYFUH010000219.1:0-920 GCF_034961085.1 Stenotrophomonas capsici
CCATGCGAAAGGGGTGCGCTAGTATAGCGAGCGGCCGCTCTTTGGCCGCGCCAGCAAGGGGTTCGGGGTGGAGCAACAGGCTGCAGGCAGCGCGCAGATACCACCGGTTCCGGTGCCGATCACGCCCGGTAAGCTGCAATTCTCCAACGTCGCCGCCGCCCTGCTGGGCGATGGCCTGGTGGCCGCGCACGACCAGGAGCGGATCCGCTTCTCGGCCCAGGGCGCGCGCAACCCCAGCGAGATCCATCCGCTGGTGCTGCTGGCCAACCTGAAGCTGGCCGCCGCGCCGCCGGCCCGGGGCGAGCTGGCGCTGGAGCGGCTGACCGAATGGCTGGCCGGCCGCACCCACACCCGCTACCTGCGCATCGACCCGACCCGGGTGGACGTGGCCGCCGCCACCGCCGTGGTCTCCCACGCCTATGCCCGCCGCCACCGCATCCTGCCGCTGGGCGTGGACAGCGAGCGCGTGCTGGTGGCCACCAGCGAGCCGCTGGCACGCGACTGGGTGCCGGACCTGCAACACCTGAGCCGGCGCCGCATCGAGGTGGTGCTGGTCAACCCGCTGGACCTGCATCGCTACACGATGGAGTTCTTCGGCGTCACCCGCTCGATCCGCAATGCCCGCAACGATTCACGGGACGGCGGCAACGCCACCACCCTGCCCAGCTTCGAGCAGCTGGTCGAGCTGGGCAGCTCCGGCGACGTCAACGCCGACGACCACCACGTGGTCAGCATCGTCGACTGGCTGCTGCAGTACGCCTACGAGCAGCGCGCCAGCGACATCCACATGGAACCACGGCGCGACATGGGCCGGGTGCGGTTCCGCATCGATGGCGTGCTGCACAAAGTGTTCGAGATGCCACCCTCGGTGATGACCGCGGTGGTCAGCCGGGTCAAGGTGCTCGGCCGCATGGACCTGG
>NZ_JAYFUH010000220.1:0-1392 GCF_034961085.1 Stenotrophomonas capsici
TGACCAGGCACGCGAGCTGGCCCGGCCCCTGGCCCGGGCGCTGGGCATCCCGCTCTGCGATGGCCTGCGCCGGACGCGCGCGACCATGCCGCAGTCGGAGCTGGATGCCGACCAGCGCCGGCGCAACCTGCGCGCGGCCTTCCTCGCCAGGCCGGGCTTGCCGGTGCACGTGGCATTGCTGGATGACGTGATGACCACCGGCACCACGCTGCAGGCGGCGGCGCTTGCCCTGCGCCGTGCCGGCGTGACCCGGGTGGACGCCTGGGTCTGCGCGCGGGTGCCGTGATCGCGCCATGACAGCGCCGGTGGCATAAAGTCAGTGCCGAGGGGGTATCAACTTTCGTGCATCACATGAGGAGATGGCTATGGGCGGTTCCCCGGTATTTCCCGCAGGTTCGTTGTTCAGTGCGCTGACGCGCAACTGGTGGGTGGTGCTGCTGTTCGGGCTGCTGGCGGTGGTGTTCGGCGTGCTGACGTTGATGTCGCCGGTGCGCACGGCGGCCCTGCTGGCGTGGTGGCTGGGCGTGATGGCGGTGGTCGAGGGCGTGGTGGTGCTGGTCGGCCTGGTCAGCGGCGCGGCGCCGGTGTCCCGGGGCTGGGCGGTGTTCTATGCCCTGGTATCGATCGCCTTCGGCGTGCTGGCCATCCTCAACCCGTTGGCCACGGCCAGCGTGTTGCTGCTGTTCCTGGCCGGCTGGCTGATCGTCGGTGGCATCTATCGCATCGTGTTCGCCATCCGCGTGCGCAAGCACATCCGCGGCGAGTGGATGTTGGTCCTCAGTGGCCTGCTGGCGGTCGCGTTGGGCGTGATGTTCGCGCTCAACCCCTTGTCGGGGCTGATGGTGACCTCGTTGTGGATCGGTGCGCTGGCCCTGGTTTACGGGGTGCTGCAGGTGATCGCGGCGTTCCGCTTGCGCGCGCTGAAAGCCTGAGCGACGCAGGTGCGGCCTGGGCCGCGAAGCCGGCGATGGTGCCGGGGCGGGAAGAGCCGGTACCCGTTGCAGGGTGTCGGCCTCGCGCCTGGAGGCGCTCCAGCATAGAAAGAAGGCCCGCATTGCGGGCCTTCTGCTATCGGTTGAGGTATTGGCTGGCGACGATGCCGGCGAACAACACCGCGCCGACCCAGTTGTTGTGCAGGAAGGCCTTGAAGCAGGGCTCGCGCTCGCGGTTGCGGCACAGCCAGAACTCGTAGACCACCATTGCCAGGGCCACCGCCAGGGCGGCCCAGTACGCGCTGCCGAGCGCCGCGCGCTGCCCGACCAGGGCCATCGCGCCGAAGAACAGGGCGTACAGGATGCCCTGGATGACCAGGTCCAGCTCGCCGAACAGGATGGCCGTGGAGCGCGAGCCGACCTTCAGGTCGTCGTCGCGGTCGACCATGGCGTACCAGGT
>NZ_JAYFUH010000221.1:0-9952 GCF_034961085.1 Stenotrophomonas capsici
CGCGCTGCAGCAGCGGGGTGCGGCGGCCGGGGCAAGCGCCCACGGCTACGGCGAAACGCAGCCGGTCGCGCCCAACGAGATCAACGGCAAGGACAACCCGGGTGGCCGCCAGCTCAACCGCCGCGTGGATATCTTCGTCCGCACCTAGGAGCGGGGTCGGATGATGCATCGCGGCCAAGGCCGCTCCCGCGGCGTGGGTGTCCGCGACCATGCCTAACGGCCCGTGTCAGGGCCGTGCGCGTCGACGCATCATGGGGCTCTCAGACAAACGAGAGGTTGGTGATGCATGTATTCCGTCCTGCGGCGCTGGGGCTGGCCCTGATGGCCGCCATCGGCTTGGCGAATGCGGCACCGGACGTGCCCGATACCGACGCACGGGGCGTCAGGATCAGCGAGGCCGCCTACCCGGGCACCATCGTGCTCGACGTGGACGCCACCGGCCTGGGCCAGCGCGTGTTCAAGGTGAAGCAGACCGTGCCGGTGCAGGCCGGCCTGCAGCGCTTCCACTACCCGGCCTGGTTGCCGGGCAACCATTCGCCCACCGGCCAGATCGAGAAGCTGGCCGGCCTGGTCATCACCGGCAACGGCCAGCGCCTGGACTGGGTGCGCGACCCGCTCGACGTCTACACCTTCAACGTGCAGGTGCCCGAAGGCGTCGGCGAGCTGCGCATGGAGTACCAGTTCCTCAGCCCCACCGATTCGGCGCAGGGGCGCACGGTGATGACGCCGAACATGCTCAACCTGCAGTGGAACGCGATGCTGCTGTACCCGGCCGGGCATGCCGCCCATGCCATCACCTACCAGGCCAACGCGCGCTACCCGCAGGGCTGGGAAGCGGCCAGCGCCTTGACCGTGGCGCGCCGTGACGGCGACACCGTGCACTACGCGCCGACCAACCTGGAAATCCTGGTGGACTCGCCGGTGTTCGCCGGCCGCTACCACCGCCGCTTCGACCTGGCCCCGGCCGGCACCCGCCCGGTGCGCCTGAACGTGTTCGCCGACCGCGCCAAGGACCTGGAGGCCAAGCCCGAGCACATCGAGCAGCACCGCGCGCTGGTCACCCAGGCGCGCAAGCTGTTCGGTGCCGAGCACTACGACCATTACGACTTCCTGTTCGCGGTGACCAGCCAGCTGGGCGGCATCGGCCTGGAGCACCAGCGCTCCAGCGAGAACAGCGAGGACCGCGACTACTTCAGCGGCTGGGACGCGAAGGTCGGCAGCAGCGACCTGCTCGGCCACGAATACACCCATTCCTGGGACGGCAAGTACCGCCGCCCGGCCGACCTGGCCACGTTGAACTACAACGTGCCGATGCAGGGCAGCCTGTTGTGGGTGTACGAGGGCCAGACCCAGTACTGGGGCAACGTGCTCACCGCGCGCGCCGGCATCCGCCCGCTGGAGGCCTCGCGTGATGCGCTGGCGCTGGTGGCCGCCACCTACGCCGACAACCGCCCGGGGCTGGAATGGCGCTCGCTGGGCGACACCACCAACGACCCGGTGATCGCCCGCCGCAAGCCCAAGCCGTACCGTGGCTACCAGATGAGCGAGGACTACTACCAGGGTGGCCAGATGCTGTGGCTGGAAGCCGACGTGCGCATCCGCAAGCTCAGTGGCGGCAAGCGCAGCCTGGATGATTTCGCCAAGGCCTTCTTCGGCCAGAACGATGGCCAGTGGGAGCGCCCGGATACCTATACCTTCGAGGATGTCGCCGCGACGCTGGAGCAGGTGCAGCCCACCGGTGACTGGACGCAGTTCCTGCGCGAGCGCGTGGATGGCCGCCGCGGGCTGACCGACGGCATCGCCGCCGCCGGCTGGAAGCTGGTCTACCAGGACAAGCCCAGCGCCTACTACAAGGCGATGATGAAGGGCCGGGGCGCCAACTTCATCTACTCGCTGGGCATGTCGCTGGACAGTGCCGGCCGCGTTGGCGAAGTGCGCTGGGACAGCCCGGCCTTCAACGCCGGCCTGGGCACCGGCATGCAGGTGCTGGCGGTCAACGACCTGCAGTACAGCGCCGACGAGCTGGAGGAGGCGGTGCGTGCGGCCAAGGCCCATCCGCAGCCGGTGCGCCTGCTGGTCAAGGAGATGGACGTGTACCGCACCCTGAGCATCGACTACCAGGGCGGCCTGCGCTACCCGGTGCTGGAGCGCATCGAAGGCAGCACCGACTACCTGACGCCGATCCTCAGCGCCAGGAAGTGAGTGACCGTGCCGGGCGCTGCCCGGCACGGAGGCACTGCGACACAAACCGGTGGTGCCAGGCCATGCCCGGCGCCACCGGCCGGGTGATGTCCATGCGATGCATGGCTGCCTGCTGCCGCAGGTCAGTTCTTGATCTGCACGTCGTCGATGTAGACGTTGATGTCATACGCGGTGTTGGCGTGGTACAGCCAGATCGCATCGAGCTTGACGCTGGAGGCGGTGATCGCACCGTTGCCGTCGACCCAGGCGTTCCATTGCGCCGCATCGCTCAGCGGCCATGACACGTAGGTCCAGGTATTGGCGGCGATGGCCTTGCTGGTCGATCGCTCGGTGCCATCGCTGTCGTCGATGCCCACGCCCACGCTCACGCCGCTGCCGCCGGTCCACACCCAGAAGCCGACCACGCCGTTGCTGCGCGCCAGCGCGGTGTTGTTGGCCGGCGTGCCGGCTCCGGACAGCAGGCGCACCGCCCACGAAGCGGTGCTGGCGGTGTTGTCCTTCAGCAGCACGCGCAGCGAACAGCTGCCGTTCTTCTGCGTGGTGCAGTCGCGGGTGGCAGTGGAAGCGGTGCTGATGCCGGTGGTGCTGCCGGAATAGCTGGGACTGGTGTCGAAATGCCCCACGCTGCTCTCGAAGCGGTCCAGGTAAGTGACCGCGCCGGTGCCGCCGCCGCTGCCCGGGTTGATCAGCGCGTAGTACTTGGACCAGTTCCAGTTGATGCCCGGGTCGGTGTGGGTCTGCCCGCTGTAGTGTTGGTGGCCCTTGATCTTGACACTGGTGGCGAGCACGTTGATGCCGCTGCTGGACGGGCCGCTGTAGGCACTGGCGCAGCTGATCGCGCTGTACTTGGCGCAGAAGTTGCGCACCAGCGCCGCCGAGGCCTCGTACATGGCGTTGGTGTACCAGGAGCTGTTGTCGACGTAGCCCTCGTGCTCGATGCCCAGCGTGTAGCTGTTCTGGCTGCCCACGTGCCAGGCGGTGTGCGCGTCGCGCACCATCTGCGTGACCTGGCCATCGGAGGAACGGATCACGTAGTGCGCGCTGACCTGGGCGCTGGCGTTCTTGAACCACGAGATGGTGCCGGCGTAGCTGCCCTGGGTGGTGTGCACGGTGACCGCGCTGATCGCGGCCGCGCGCGAGGCGGCGTAGTTGGAACTGGACGCGGCGCTCCAGATCGCAGGGCCGTAGTCGGTGCTCTGGATGGTCGCGTCGATGCCGGCCGTGGCCCGTGCATCGGCGCGCGCGGCGTTGGCCTGCAGGGTCTCGCTGACCGGGTCGATGTGGTAGGCGCCGGTATCCACGCGGTCGCCGCTGACATCCAGGCGCACCATCGGGGCACGCAGGGTGACCAGCTGCGGCGCGTCGAAGGCATCCTCCCAGGCGATGGGCCGTTCCGGCACCACGATGCCGCGGTCGTTGACGCCGCGGTCCTGCGCCAGCAGCACGTCATAGGCGAAGCTGGTGCGCGCGTAGGTGTCGATGTTGCCGCCGCTGCGCGCGGCCTGTGCGCCGGCCGGGGCGAAGCCGGCATAGCGCATCAGCGCGGGGCGGATGGCTTCGGGCGTGGCGTTGGTCCGCGCATCGGCATCGGGGATGTCCTGGCGGATCTGCGCATCCAGCAGCGCGGCGGCGGCCAGGATGTTGGTGGCCACGTCGGTGCGCACCGCGTCGCTGCTGACGCCGAGCAACCGTGCGCCTTCACCGACCTGGTCTTCGAAGCCCTGGCCGGCGTACAGGCCCATCACGCCCCAGGAGGCGGGCATGCGCAGGTGGTTGGCGTCCTGTGCCTGCCGCGGCTGCAGGTTGGACCAGCGGCTCTGCACGAAGGCCATCGCCTCCAGCGTGCCGGACGGGATGGAGGGATAGCGGCGGTAGGCCTGCTGGAAGTAGCGGCGGAACATCGCGCGCTGCGGTGCCAGCACGGCTTCTTCCATCTTCAACTGCATGTCCAGCGCCTGGCTGGAATCGGCCTGCGCTGCCTTGAGCGAGGTTTGGGCGAGCGCGGGTGCGGCCACGATACTGGTGATGACGGCAGACAGCAGCACGGCGGTATGACGGTGCATCATCGATAGGACCCCTTCAGTTGGAACCCCCTGCCGCTGTGGTTCTACCGGATCGCGGCCGCCCGTGGGTGAAGAGCGTGCCGGTATGTGACGCGCCTCACCCGCGTTGCGGGCGCGGCGCAGGAGCGGCCTTGGCCGCGAAACCACGAAGGCTTCCGGTCACCTGATGCCAGCTTCGGGAAAACCAGGCGACGTGTCGCGGCAGGATGCGGTATCGGCTTCGCGGCTCAGGCCGCTGCCACGACGGGCTTGCGGCGCTCCAGCCACCACAGCAATGCGGCGACCAGCACGAATGCCAACAGCCATGGCCAGCGTGGGCCGGGAACGCGGATGGCGGCCTGCGCGGTGCCGGCGGTGCCACGCAGCGCCAGCGTTGCATCCCGCTGTTGCGTTGCGTGCAGTGCCCTGGCTTGCTGCGGTTCCAGCAGCAGCATCGTCGCCTGCGCCGAACCGGCGGCAAGGGTGTGCCAACCGGCCTGCGTCGGCCACCAGCCACTGCAGTTGCCTGCTTGTGGATCGGCCAGCAGGGCGCTGCGCGCGCCGTCCGGGGCAATGGCCTGTGCGCCGGCCGGCAGGCCACACAACACGTTGCGCTCGCCGGCCCAGCCCCAGCCGGCAAGTTCGGGCGACGGCGTGGTCGGGAGCGGGCGCGCCAGCGTTGCCAGCACCTGGTTCCACAGCGCGGCGTGCTGTGGCGCGTGGCCGGCCAGCACCAGGCTGTAGCTGTCGCTGACCGGCAACACGCCAACCCGGCCCAGCCCCAGTGCACGCCATTGGCCGACCGCGTTGCCTTCGGCATCGCGCAGCAGCGGCACCGCGTCGTCTCCAACGACATCCAGCGTGAAACGCTCCAGCGCGAACGGCTCCGCGCTGCCATCGCCCGCCGCGCCATCAATGAACTTCAGCGGGCGCAGTTCCTGGCCGCCGCGGGTATCGAGCCCCCATTCGCGCAGGGCACGCCGTGCGCCGGCATCCAGGGGCCCGCCCATGCGCACCAGCACGCCGAGACCGGCCCGCATCGCCGCGTTGACGCCATTGCGTTGCAGCGGGGACAGCGCGGCCAGCCGGCGTTCGTCCAGCACCAGCAGGTCGATCTTGGCCAGGCTGGCCGCATCCAGGGCGGCCGGGGCATCGCCCAACTGCACGCCACCGCCGACCAGGATGCTGGTCTGCTGGGACGCGCCGGTGTCGGCGGCCCAGCGTTGCAGGTACTTCAGCTCGGGCCCCGGAGCTCCGGCCAGCAGCCGCAGCGACGGCGGCGGCACCGCGCGCACCCGTACCGGCACCGGCAGCTGGTCCCGTACCTTGCCGTCGGCATCGAGCAGGCGCAGCGCGAAACTGACATCACCAGGCTCGCGCCCGCTGGCCACCAGGCGCACGCGGCCATCGCTGCCCGGCGTGGTGATGGCGACGCGGTGGCCGGCCGGATCGAGCAGTTCGACCCGGACATCACGCAGGCCATGCACGCGGCTGCCCACCTCGAAGCGGGCTCCCGGTGCCAGCAGTGGCGGTGCGCGCAGTTCGACCAGTCCGGCCGGCGCGGGGTTGGCGAGGAACCGCAGCGCCGGCGGCAACGGCGCGTCGCGGTCGCGCGCGGTCAATCCATCACCGACGATCACCAGCTCGCGCGTGCCCGGATGCTGGCGCATGGCGGTGGCCAGGTCCGGTACCGCGGCCACGCGCGACATCGCCGGTGCCTCGGGCAGGCGCAGATGGGTAGCGGCGGGAATGGCGAGCACATCGGCCTCCCGCGCCCCGGCGGTGGCGATGACCAGGGTGTCGGCGCGCACGCTGCGCGGCGGGGGCGACAAGGCCAGGCACAGCAGCACCGCCGCCACGGCCTGCAACAGCAGCAATGCGGACAGGCGTGCCGGTGCCGGGCGTGGCCGCTGGCACAGGCGGATGCTGGCCAGCAGTACCGCCAGTGCGACGATGGCCCATGGCAGCCAGGTGCTCGTCATCGTGCCTCCTGTGGCGCGGCCAATGCATCCAGGTAGCGGCGCCCGCCGGCATCGGCGGCGTCGCGGCGCGCGGGCGGGCCGGGCGGGCGCTGCAGGGCCGGCCACAGCTGCGCGCGCAGGCGCTGGCGGCATGCCTGGCAATCCGGTTGCTGGCGGACATCGTCGATGGCGGCGAGCACGTCGAGCGGGTCCGGCACGGCCTGCGGATGTGCATCCAGCCAACGCGACAGCGCGTCCAGGTCGACCGCGCCATCGGCCTGCGCCAATGCCTGCCACGCATCGCTGATGAAACGCTCCGGTGGCGGCCGCGTGGACGGTTGCAGGGCGCGATTGCCCAGGCCCTCGCGCTTGCCGGTCATGCGCCGGGCCAGGTCGATCGGGGGCAACACGCTGCCCACGCGCGCCAGGTAGATGCGCTCGGCCTGCTGCACCTGCTTGATGAAGCCCAGTGCCTTGTACGCGTAGGGCAATGCCAGGTCTGGATGCCCCTGGCGCAGGTGGCCCTCGGACTGCCACATCTGGTCGAGCGCGGCCTTGAGGATGGCGCGCGTCTGCGGATCCAGCAGCGTGGCGGCCTCGGCGTGATCGTGGGTGTGCCCGTACTCGGACAACACGTCGGTGGCGCTGCCGAACACCGGCGTGCTGTCGGTGCCGCTGCTGCCGTGGTCATGGCCGTCCTCGTGGGCATGCGCGTCGGCGTGCTCGGCAGGGTCACCGGCCGCGGCGGCGTCGCCGGTGGGCAGGTCGCCGGTCGGTGGCGGCTTGGCCCCGCCTTCGGCCTCCTCGCCGAGGAACTGGCCATAGCGCAGGCGCAGGATGCGCTGGTCCACGCCGATCGCATCGGAGCGCCTGGTGAAGGTTTCCGCGTCCAGCTGGCCGCGCTGCTTCTGCAGGGCCTCGGCGTCGATGATGATCTGCCGCTGGCTGCGGAAGTAGGCCGGCATCACCTTCTTGATCGCACCTTCCAGCGCACTGGCCTGCACGTCCTGTTCGCTGGGAAGGCGCAGGATCAGGCTGGCACTGCGCGCCTGCTGCGGTTGCGGGTCGCGGTTGTCGCGCACGGTCAGGCGCGCGACCACTTCGTCACCGGGGCCGACGCCCAGCGCGGCGAGGTCGGCGGTGTAGGCGAAGCGGCGCGTGGTGGCCGGGCCGCTGCCGTTCACCGTTACACGCTGGTGTTGGAAGGCGATGTTCTCGCCGCTGCCCTTGGCGGTGGTGAGCTCCAGCGTGGCGCTGGCGGTGACGCCGAAATCGTCGCTGGCCTCGAAGCGCAGCGGCCATTGCCGCTGCCCGGCGGTGGCCTGGTTGAGGGTCTGCGCCGGCGCCAGCACCTTGACCTGCGGCGGGCGGTCCGGCACCACGTCCAGGCGGTAGGCGCGGCTGGCGGTGGCCAGCGCCGGCGCGGTGACGATGCGGTACAGACCCGCGCGCTGCAGCGTCTGCCCGGCCTGCCAGCGCTCGCCGTCGCGCTGCAACGGCAACCGTCGCCCATCATGGAACTGCAGCCATGCCTGCCGCGGCTGCGGTTGGAACTGCAGCTGCCAGTGCAGGCGACTGCCCTGCACGGCACGTGCGTCGAGTTTCTCGCCGCCGGTCGCGGGCTGGCCGGTGTAGGCCGGTGGGGTCACGCGCAGTTGCGCGGCACGCAGCACCGGTGCCTGCGCGGCCGGGGATGCCGCGTCGCCGGTGGTGTCATTGGCGGTGGTTGGCCGCTCGCCACCGCGCGGCCATGCCAGGGCGATGGCCGCGACCAGCAACGCCACCGCGATACAGGCCAGCAGGCGCAATCCCGGCCACGGCTGGCGCAGGTCGGGCGGGTCCGCCTGCAGGCGCTGGCCGATGCGCTGGCGCTGCCGCTGCTGCAGGGAATTCAATGTCGCCGGCGTGGCGAACAGCAGGTCGGCGCTGTCCTCCAGGCGCGGATGCTCGTTGAGCCGGGTAATCAGCCAGCGTGCATCGCGCCGGCGCGCGCGCCACATCGCCACGCCGGCGACCGCGAGCAGGGCCAGGGTGAGGACCGCCGTTGCCACATCGATGTCGTACAGGCGCCAAGCCAGCACCGCGAGCGCCGCGGCAAGCGGCAGCCCGCCAAGCAGGGTGATGGCCTGCACCCGGCGTCGCGCGCGTTGCAACAGCGCAGGCCGTTTCATGCCTGCCCCCGGCGACGCCGAGCGCTGGCCAGCCAGCGTTCGAGCAGGAACAGCAGGGCGACCGTGAGCACCAGCCACGGTGCGAGCTCGCGTGCGGGCTGCGGATACGCAGGGGCACCGCTGTCCGGGCGCAGGCTGGTGGCATCGGCACGGCCAGGTGCCGGCGGCGGCTGCAGCCGTGCCTGCAGTTGCGAGGGGAAGCGCGCATCCAGCAACGCCGGCATCGATGCCGCGGCCAGGTTGGCATTCCAGCGCAACCAGCGCGGTGGCTGGTTGACCTGCTCGAGCAGCAGGTTGCCGGCGTCGTCATGCCACAGCGGGGAGCGCTGCGCCTGCGGTGGCACCGGGGTACGCGCGTCGACCAGCAAGGTGCCGCCGTTCCCGGCCCAGGCCAGCAGCCCGGCGGGCACCGGCTTGGAAGACAACCAGACGCGCACCGCGTCACCCTCGGTGAAGGCCTGGTCGTCGCCGGCGCTGTCCAGCACGGCCTCCGCATGCCAGGCCTGGTTCACGGCGCGCAGGTAGCGCAGCTGCAAGGCGCCATCGGCATCGTGGCGGACCTGCAGCCGCGGTGGCTTGTGCGTCGCCGAGGCCGTGCCCGCAGGGGGCACGTTGACCTGCAGCCAACGTACCGTGCGCGACAGGCGCGGGCGCTGTGCGTCCCACCCCTGGCTGACCGACGGCACGATCACGGTCAGGGGCACGTCCGGCGGCAATGATGCATCGAGCTCACGCAGCAGGCTGGCCACGGGTTGCCGCGCATCGGGCATGGGCGCGTCCTGCCCGATGCGCGGAAACCCCGGTGCCAGCCACAGCCATTGCGACGGCGGGGTCCCGGCGACGGCACGCGCCTGTGCCGGAGTCACGCCAGGCAGCACGGCGATGCGTGGCTCGGTGTCGCGCAGGCCGTCCAGTGCCGGGCGCGCCAGCAACAATGCCAGTGCCGCCAGCAACAGCAGGCGCACCAGCAGCAGCGGCCATTCGTCGAAACGGATGCGGCGGCGCGGGCGCGGCTTGGCCGACAGCCAGCGCAGCGCAGCAAAATCGATCAGCTGTTGCTGGTCGCGCCGGGCCAGATGAATCAGCAGCGGCAACAGCAGCGCGGCCAACGCCGCCAGGCCGGCCGGGAACAGCCACAACAGGCTCACGCCGCGCCTCCGCGCCGGCCGAACAGGCGCTGCAGCGGTGCATCGATGGGGGCATCGAGGAAAGCGGTGTCGTGACGGATGCCCGCGGCCTGCAGGCGCGCATCCAGCGTGCGGCGGGCCTCGGCGAAGCGGGCCAGGTAGTCGGCGCGCACGCGGCTGCCATCGCTGAGCAGTTCCTGCGCGGTTTCCGGGTCGCGGAAGCGGTGTCCGTCGCGGAATGGGAAGTCGCGCTCCTCCACGGTGAGCAGCTGCAGGTGGACCACGTCGCGACCGGCCTTGGCCAGGCGTTCGGCCAGTTCAATCGCCGCCTCGTCGAAGCCGTCGCCGATCATCACCACCAGATCATGCGCGCCGATGCGTTCCCAGACCGGCTTCAGCTGCTCGGCGCCGGGCCATTGCCCGCGTGCGTGCAGGCCATGCAGTTGCAG
>NZ_JAYFUH010000222.1:0-2967 GCF_034961085.1 Stenotrophomonas capsici
CTGTAGCCATAGGCCACCCACAGCATCAGCACCAGCGAGAACACCACCAGCACCTGGCTCAACACCGAGAGCACGTTCTTGGCACGCACCAGGCCGCCATAGAACAGCGCCAAGCCCGGCACCACCATCATCAGCACCAGCAAGGTGGCGGTGAGCATCCACGCCACGTCCCCGCGATCGAAGCTGGGTGCCGCCTCGGCGGCGGCTTCGGCCGTGGCCTCGGCGGCAACTGCCGGTGCCGCGCCTTGCGTTGCCTCCGGCTGCGGCGGCGTGGCCTGCTGGGCCAACGCGTGTGAGGGAAGCATGCCCACCGCCATGACAGCGAGCATGAACGACAGGCACAGGCCACCGAACCGGGCCTTGAGCCCGGTGAAAAATTCCGTTCGCATTGTCGACTCCGGCTGTGGGGGTTAGAGCGCGTCAGCGCCTGTTTCACCGGTGCGGATACGCACCACCTGCTCGAGCGGGGTGACGAAGATCTTGCCGTCACCGATCTTGCCGGTGCCGGCCGCGCCCTGCAGGGTTTCGATCACCGCATCCACGCGGTCGTCGGTGACGGCGGTCTCGATGCGGATCTTGGGAAGGAAGTCGACGACGTACTCGGCACCGCGATACAGCTCGGTGTGCCCCTTCTGGCGGCCAAAGCCCTTGACCTCGGTGACGGTGATGCCCGAAACGCCGACGGCGCCCAGTGCCTCGCGTACCTCGTCAAGCTTGAATGGCCGGATGATGGCGGAGATCAATTTCATGCGCATGTCCCGTAGTGGAGGAGACCGGCCCGCGCCTGCGGGCCGGCTTCGTGTCTTCCACCGGCCGCGATGCGGCCGCTGGCTGTTGCGCCGAACGTGTCATGGGCCTCGCTGACGGCAGCACTTTTCCAGCCGCTGACGGCAGTGACGCGGGAGGGAGGAATGGCCCATGGCGCGCGTCCGGATTCTCTTGCCCCTGGTGCTTCCGTGCGTCCTGCTTCAGACCGCCTGCAAGGCTCCCCAGCCTTGAAGGCGGCGGCGATGACGAAGGTGGGAGGGGTGCCCTTCGTCATCGCCACCTGAAAGGATCAGCTTGCGTAGTACAGCTGGTATTCCAGCGGGTGGGTGGCTGCGCGGAACGCGGTCACTTCCTTCATCTTCAGCGCGATGTAGGCATCGATGAAGTCGTCGCTCATCACGCCACCGGCCTTGAGGAACTCGCGGTCCTTGTCCAGCGCTTCCAGTGCCTGGTCCAGCGAGGAGCAGACCTGCGGGATCAGCTTCTCTTCTTCCGGCGGCAGGTCGTACAGGTCCTTGTCGCTCGGCGCGCCCGGGTCGATCTGGTTCTTGATGCCGTCCAGGCCGGCCATCATCAGCGCGGTGAAGGTCAGGTAGCCGGACTGGATCGGGTCCGGGAAACGCATCTCGATGCGGCGTGCCTTCGGGTTGGACACCCACGGGATGCGGCACGAGGCCGAACGGTTGCGGGCCGAGTAGGCCAGCATCACCGGTGCTTCGAAGCCCGGGACCAGGCGCTTGTAGCTGTTGGTGCCGGAGTTGGCGAAGGCGTTGATGGCGCGGGCGTGCTTGAAGATACCGCCGATGTACCACAGCGCCATCTGGCTCAGGCCACCGTAGCCGTCACCGGAGAACAGGTTCTTGCCTTCCTTGGCCAGCGACTGGTGCACGTGCATGCCGCTGCCGTTGTCGCCGACCAGCGGCTTGGGCATGAAGGTGACGGTCTTGCCGTTGCGATGGGCCACGTTCTTGATGACGTGCTTCATGCGCTGCAGTTCGTCGGCCTTGGTGACCAGGGTGTTGAACTTGGCGCCGATCTCGCACTGGCCGGCGTTGGCCACTTCGTGGTGGTGCACTTCGACTTCGATGCCGACCTTTTCCAGCACCTTGCACATCTCGGCGCGGATATCGTGCAGCGAGTCGGTCGGCGGCACCGGGAAGTAGCCGCCCTTCACGGTCGGGCGGTAGCCGCTGTTGGTGCCTTCGTAGCTCTTGCCGGTGTTCCAGGAACCTTCCTCGGAGTTGATCTTGAAGAAGGTGTGGCCCATGTCATTGGCGAACTGGACCGAGTCGAAGATGAAGAATTCCGGCTCCGGACCGAAGAAGGCCAGGTCGGCGATGCCGGAGGACTTCAGGTAGGCCTCGGCGCGCTTGGCGATGCCGCGCGGGCAGCGGCCATAGCCCTGCATGGTGGCCGGGTCGAGCACGTCGCAGGTCAGCACCAGGGTCGGATCGGCGTAGAACGGGTCCAGGTAGGCGCTGTCCGGGTCCGGCAGCAGCACCATGTCCGATTCGGCGATGCCCTTCCAGCCGGCGATCGAGCTGCCATCGAACATCTTGCCTTCCTCGAACAGCGACGGCTCGATGATCGAGACCGGGAAGGTCACGTGCTGCTCGATACCGCGCATGTCGACGAAACGCAGGTCGACGAACTCGACCTGGTTGTCCTTGATCAGCTTCTCAACGTTTTCCAGGGACATCGGGTGCAACCTCGGATGGGTGATGACGTGTGGGGGTGAAGGAGCAAGTAGCGTGCCAACCCCGAAAGCATCGCAAGTGATTGTTTTTGTTTGGTGAAAGTTGCAATTGCATCGACCTGTTTGCACCACGGAGGTGCAAACGGCGTACACGGCACCATGCAGGTGCAACACATCACTTGGACTATGCTGTACCGGCCTTTTTCCCCACCGATCTCCATGTCCGACCTGCTCTCCGCCCTCCTGCTGGGCATTCTCGAAGGCCTTACCGAATTCCTCCCCATCTCCAGCACCGGCCATCTGCTGATCGCCCAGCACTGGCTGGGCAGCCGCTCGGACTTCTTCAACCTCGTGATCCAGGCCGGTGCCATCCTGGCGGTGACGCTGGCGTTGCGGCAGCGGTTGTGGACGCTGGCCACCGGCCTGGGCCAGCGCGAGAACCGCGACTACGTCATGAAGCTGGGCGTGGCCTTTCTGGTCACTGCCGTGGTCGGCCTGCCGGT
>NZ_JAYFUH010000223.1:0-1681 GCF_034961085.1 Stenotrophomonas capsici
CGCATCGCCGACCACGTGATGCGCTTGCCGGCGTTGCGCGAGGAAGCGGACCGTACCGCGCTGGTACAGGCGCTATGGGCGCCGTTGGCGCAACAGCGCACGTTGTCGGACCAGGCCCTGCAGAAGCTGGCGGCCTACCACTGGCCGGGCAACCTGCGGCAGCTGGTGGCCTGCCTGCGCACGTTGGTGGCGTTGAGCGAGCCGACCGCGGTGATCGCGGCGGAGGGCTTGCCGGAATATCTGCTTGTGGTGCCCCCGCCTGCCGTCGTCCCGGCCGGCGATGGCAGCCTGCAGGAGATGACGCTGGAGGTGATGCGCCAGGCGCTGGCGGCGTGCGATGGCAATGTCAGCCAGGCGGCGAAGCGGCTGGGGGTCAATCGCAGTACGTTGTATCGGCGGTTGAAGCTTTAGGAGCCAGACCCCTCCCCAACCCGTCCGGCCCTGCGGCACAGCCTCGGGCGTTCATCGGGTCGCACGCCCGTGGCGTGCAAACGCCCTTCTTCACCCCCTTGGCTGCGCCAAAGGAGGGGGGTGGTCATGCGAGGTCTTTCAGATAGCAGCGATTGCCGCTTCTGCCCCCTTCCTTTGGCGCAGCCAAGGGGAGGGTTGGGGAGGGGTAAGTGCCCTGCCCCGTCATTCCATCAACCCGGCAACACCGACGCCTGTCGCGCCAACTGCTCGATGCCGGCCCAGTCGCGGGCCTGCAGCAGCTCACGGGTGGTCAGCCAGCTGCCGCCCACGCACAGCACGTTGGGCAGGTGCAGGAACTGCGCGGCGGTCTGCGCGCTGATGCCGCCGGTCGGGCAGAAGCGCACGTCGCCGAACGGGCCGTTCCAGGCCGAGAGCATGGCCGCACCACCGGCCTGCACCGCCGGGAAGAACTTGAACGTATCTAGGCCCTGCTCCAGCCCGCGCATCAGTTCCGAGGAGGTGGCCACGCCCGGCAGCAACGGCAGGTCGGTGTCGCGCGCGGCGGCATACAGCCGGTCGGTGGCGCCCGGCGATACCGCGAAGCGCCCGCCAACCGCCTTGACCTGTTCCATCTGCGCCGCGGTCAGCACCGTGCCGGCGCCCACCACCGCATCGGGCACCGCCTCGACCATCGCCTTGATCGCGTCCAGCGCGATGGACGTGCGCAATGTCACCTCGATCACCGGCAGCCCACCACGGAACAAGGCATGCGCCACCTGCACCGCATCGTCCACGTCCTCGGGGGTGAACACCGGGATCACCGGGGCCAGTTTGAGCACTGCGCGTACGCGCGGATCAGCGCCGGACATCGAATTTTCCCTCGCCCATCAGGGCCATCACGTCGGCCACGCCGACCGGGTTGAAATCACCGGGGATCGAGTGCTTCAGGCAACCGGCCGCCAGGCCGAAGCGAAGGGTGGTGTCGGCGTCCAGGCCCTCGATCAACCCGTGCAGCACGCCGGCAGCGAATGCGTCGCCACCGCCGATGCGGTCAATGATATCGGTCAGCTCCTCGACCGGTGCGACCGTGCGCGTGCCATCGCGGCCGAGCAGCATCGCACCGATCGAATGGTGGCCCACGCTGTGCGCGGTGCGCTGCGTGCAGGCCATGTACTGCAGGCGCGGGAAGGCGGCGAAGGCCATCGCCGCGGCCGCGTCCACGCGCGCCTGCGCGTCGGCCTGCGCGAACTCGCCGCCCAGCACCACGCCG
>NZ_JAYFUH010000224.1:0-2397 GCF_034961085.1 Stenotrophomonas capsici
CCCCTGCCTTGCGCACGCAGTGCGTAGGGGAGCCAGGGGGAGCGGTGCCCATGCTCCCGCTGCTTCCACCCCCTGCACCACCACGGAACCCCATCAGTGAGACCGTCACCGCGGCTGATCACATTGCTGGTGCTGTGGGGCCTGCTGGGTGTGCCGGTGGCCCTGCATTACCTGCCGCTGCAGGCATGGACGCTGACGGCCGCGGCGATCGCGGTGCTGGCGCTGCTCGATGCGTTGCTGCTGTGGCGCCGCCCCACCCCGCAGGTACGGCGTGAACTTCCCGACTCGCTCGCCCTGGGCGTCGAACGCGAAACCTGGCTGCAGATCGATGCATTCGGGCGGCAACGCGTGGACGTGTACGACCTGGTCCCGGATGGCTGGGAAACGCCGGGCCTGCCGCGTCGCCTGACCCTGCCGCGCGCCAGCGAAACCCGTTTCAGCTACCACCTCACCCCGGCCAACCGCGGCACGTTCGTGTTCGACGGCGTGCAACTGCGCCTGCATTCGCTACTGCGCCTGTGGCGTCAATCGCGCATCGCCGGGCCGCCGCAGACCGTGCGCGTCTACCCCAACTTCGCCCCGCTCACCCGGCTGGCCCTGCTCAGCGCGGAAATGGCCTCGCGCCTGGTCGGCGCGCACCTCAAGCGCCGCCGTGGTGAAGGCACCGACTTCCACCAGATGCGCGAGTACCGCGTCGGCGACAGCCTGCGCCAGATCGACTGGAAGGCCACCTCGCGCGCGCGCAAGCTGATCTCGCGCGAGTACCAGGACGAGAAGAACCAGCAGCTCGTGATGATGATCGACACCGGTCGCCGGATGATGGCGCACGAAGGTGGCCTGTCGCATTTCGACCATGTGCTCAACGCCGCGCTGGTGGTGTCCTACCTGGCGTTGCGCCAGGGCGACGGCGTGGGCCTGTTCGCCACCGGCGGCGACAGCCGCTGGGTAGCGCCGCAACGCGGCCTGGGGGCGATCGACACGCTGCTGCGCGCCAGCTATGACCTGCAGGCGCGGCCGGTCGCCACCGACTACCTGGCCGCTGCCACCGAACTGAGCCTGCGCCATTCGCGGCGCACCCTGGTGATGCTGGTGACCAACGTCCGCGACGAGGACATCGAGGACCTGCTTGCCGCCGTACGCCTGCTGCAGAAGCGCCACCTGGTCTGCGTGGCCAGCCTGCGCGAAAGCGAACTGGACGACGCGCTGGCCCGCGACGTGGAGACCGTGTCCGATGCCATCCAGGCCGGTGCCATCACCCGCTACCTGCAACAACGCGCCGACGCCCACGAAGCCCTGCGCAGCCACCGCGTGATGGTGCTGGACGTCACCGCCGAAGAACTGCCCGCCGCGCTGGTCGAGCGTTACCTGACGGTCAAGCGCGACGGCCTGCTGTAGCCGGTAGAAGCGGCTCCGGTCGCGAAGTGGGTGTCGTCACCGGCACTGAAGAGCACCCCTTCCCAACCCTCCCCTTGGCTGCGCCAAAGGGAGGGGGCGGTCATGCATGGCCTTTCAGAATGCGAGGCATGCCGCTCTTGCCCCCTCTCCCTTTGGCGCAGCCAAGGGGAGGGTTGGGGAGGGGTCGCCTCTCCGCCTACGCCCACGCCGTAGGAGCACCTTCAGGCGCGAAGCCGATAGCGCTTCCACTGAGGGGAACCACCGCACGTAGAAACCATTGCTGCCTCGCGGCCGAGGCCGCTGCTGGCGTGCGCCGGCAATCACTCCGGCAGCCGTTGCAGCAGCCTCTCCAGCGCACGTTGCAGCAAGGCACGGTGTCGCGCCAGCTTCATCCAGGTGGGCAGGCGCGAGATCATCGAGGCGTTGTGCACGCCACCGCGTTCGCGCAGCTTCGATACCGCAAATGCCTGCAGCGCCTGCACATGGGCCGCGTTGTATGCCCACACCACCCCGGCGCGCGTGGACTCGACCAGGTGCAACGGCAGGCCGAAATGCGGGTCCGCCGGCGAACCGTCACGCACGCGGCTCATGCCGACCGCCACATCGCTTTGCCGCCCACATTGCCTGCAGGTACCGGACAGATGCGTCAGCCCGGCATGGGCGGCGCTGGCGCGCTGTTCGCACACCGAAACACATTGATGGCCGCAATAGCCGCAGGGACGGCGCCCGCTGTACCTGACCTGCCCCACCCATGTGCCTTCGGCGCTATCCAGCGACAGGCTGCAGCCAGCGCAACGGAAGCGCGCCGTCCAGCGGTAGGGCTGCCACTGCGCCAACACCCAGCCTGCCGTTCCACAGCGATGGCAACGCACCGCGATCCGGTCGGCATAGGCCGCCAGGTGCCGGCCATCGTCGAAATGACGGCCGGGCACCGCCTGCGTGCGGCCCTGGCTTCCCGGGGGGCGGCGCAATGCCATGTCAGACGTAGATCCGCGTGCTCCC
>NZ_JAYFUH010000225.1:0-10449 GCF_034961085.1 Stenotrophomonas capsici
TCGCGCTCGCCGCTGCGCTGCATCTGCTCGGCCATTGCCGGCTGCGCCGCCAGCACGTCGGCGTTGATCTCGCCCACCAGTTCCACCAGGGTGCCGTACAACGGCACTTCGGTGCGGTACATGTGCGACATGGCCTGCGAGAACAGGCTGCGGATGTGGTCGGAGGAAACGAAACGGTCGGCGGTCATGACTGGGCGCGCTGGCGCGAAATCGAAGGAACCGCCATTTTCGCCCGGAATGCAGTGCCGCGCCTATCCGCCCGGCAACAAAAGCCCCCGTGCCAGCGGTGTCAGCGACGCCCGCCCGGCGCGATGCCCTGCCCCGCCGCCATCAGGCTCGCAGGGGGTTCCGCTCGCTCACTGCGCCTTGCGCGCGGCCGCATCCCGCTTCGCGCGATCGCCCAACTGGCGCTGCAGCAACGGATCCAGGCGGATCGGCCGGTCCCAGTGGTCGTAGCTGGCCACGATGGCATGGCGCAGGGCCCGCCATTGCAGGTTGTCCACCGCCCGGCCATCGCGCTCAAGCACAGCCTTCCAGTCCGCGTCCGGCTGGGCGGTGCGGGCACGCACCCACTCCCGGCAACCGGTCGCGCTGACCTGGCCCCAGAAGCAGGCCAGGTAGACATCGGCCGGTGCCCAGCCATGCGCCTGCATCAGTGCCTGGACATACCCCGGGCGTGCCCCGGCATAGCGCACCAGTTCATCCAGGAAGGCATCCGGATAGCGCGCCGCATAGGCATTGATGTCGGCCAGCTGCCGGTCCACCCAGGCATCGCCGGTGGCCGCCGCGTACGCAGGTGCGGGGGCCGTGGCCGGTGCCGCGGCGGGCTGCTGCGCGCCCGCCACGGGGGCTCCCGTGAGCAGGCCCAGCACCAGCAACGTCAGCACGGGCCGGCGCTGCCGATGGCGGACGCTGCCCATGCTCAGCCAGCCTGCGCCGCGATGGCGCGTACCGCCTGGACCCACTGGTGCGCGGTATCGGCCTGGTGCAGGCGCGGCGCATCGTCGGATACACCGTGCTCGGCCTCGTGTGCCCAGGTGACCGCATACGGCGTGTACACGCCCCAGCCGCCGAGCTCCAGCACCGGCTCGATGTCCGACCGCAGCGAGTTGCCCACCATCACGAAGCGCTCGGCCGGCAGGTTGAACTCGGCCAGCACGCGCGCGTAGGTGGACTGGTCCTTCTCCGAGACGATCTCGATGCGCGGGAACAGGTCGCGCAGGCCCGAACGCTCGATCTTCTGCTCCTGGTGAAACAGGTCACCCTTGGTGATCAGCACCACCGGGTATTCGGCGGCGATGGCGGCAACGGCGTCGCGCACGCCGTCGATCACGTCCACCGGGTGCTGCAGGGTGCGGCGGCCGATCTCGATCACCTGGCGCAGGTGGTGGGCGGAGATCTTCTCGTCGGTGAGCTCGATCGCCGCTTCCAGCATCGACAGGGTCATGCCCTTGGCGCCATAGCCGAAGATGGCCAGGTTGCGCCGCTCCACGGCCAGCAGGTGGCGGGCGGTATCGGCATCGTGCAGGTCGATGTAATGGCCGAGGATGGATTCGAACTCCTGCTCGGCCAGGCGGTAGTAGTCCTCGCTCTTCCAGAGCGTGTCATCGCCATCGAAGCCGACCAGGCCGATGGCGGAGGGGGAAGTGGTCTGGTTCATGCGCGACAGGATACCGCGTTACCCCGTACCGCCATGCCGCGCACCACCCCGGAAACAGGAGCGCCCCTCTCCCCAGCCGGGAAAGGGGCGCTCCACCTGTGGGCTTACTTCTGCTGCTTGGCCGCGTAGGCGCGGTACTCGTCCGGGGTCAGCTTGCCGTCCTTGTCGGCGTCGGCGTCATCGAACACCTGCGACAGGCCGGCGTTGGCCTGCGCCTCGGTCTTGCTGATGCTGCCGTCACCGTCGGTATCGACGCTGCCCCAGGTCTGGCCGCCATTGGCGGCGGCCGACGCCTGTGCGGCGTTGGCCGATGCATCGGCCGCGGCATCCTGCGCCTGCTGCGCCGCAGCTTGGGCGGCGGCGGCCTGGTCCTGTGCATCCTGGGCCATGGCCGGCATCGCCAGAGCGGAGCCCATCAGTGCGGCCAGGGCGAACAGCGGGGCGCGATTACGAATGGTCATCAGGTTTTCCTCGTCGTTGTTGGGAAAGCGCGGCAGGTTCCGCACGGCCCCAACCCTGACGGCCTCCAGCTGAATCGTCCTTGCCCCGGAAATCCACTGCAGACGTGGCCTTAACCACTCCCCTGCCCACTGCGGTTACCGCCGCGGTTAGCCGCTCGTGAAGTGGATGTAAGCCACCGATTCAACTGTTCCAGCAAAGGCACCTATCGGCCTGGAAACGGCGCTCAGGGTGCATCGGTGGCGTCCTGCGCCAGGTGCCGGGAACTGAATGCCCACCAACCCAGGCCCACGCCGATCAATGCACCGATCACTTCCAGCACCACGCGCGTCCCCAACTGGTCCGGATCGTGGATCGCCGCCAGCGCCAGGCGGGCATACAACGGTGACTCCAGCCGCACCATACCCAGGTAGAACAGGTTCCAGCCATCCACGCCGCTGGAGATGGCCACCGCGGCAAGGCTGGACCAGCCCACCGCATGCCCATGCGACAGGCCATGCCGCCGGCACACCTGCCACCACAGCGCGTAGACCACGAAGCCGACGGCCAGCGCGATCAATGCCGCTTCGAAGGAGCCGAGCAGGCCGTAGTGCAGGACCAGGTTCATGGGGCAACGGGGAGATGACAGGGGCAGGCAGTCTACCTGCCATGCCCCGGCTCAACGCACCGGGAAGTCGTACGCCGTGTCCGGGGTGGGCTCCGGCTTGAAGGTGAAATGCCACCATTCCATCGGGTAGTTGGCAAAACCCTCGGCCTGCATCGCATCGAGCAGCAACCGGCGGTTGTGCGCCTGCGCCGCGCTGATGTCCGGGCTGGCGGTATGCGCCAGCGGATCGAAGCGATCGAAGCCGGTGCCCATGTCCAGCGCCGTGCAGTCGCCGCCACGGCAATCCAGCAGGCCCAGGTCGACGGTGGCGCCGCGGCTGTGGCCGGAGGTCTCGGCGATGTAGCCATCGAGCAGGGTGCGTTTGTCGACGTTGGGGTAATAGCGCGGCTTGGCGACCTGGTCGGCCGGGTCATGCACCCAGGCCACGAAGGCCTTCACCGAGCGTACCGGCCGATAACAGTCGTACAACTGCAGCGCCATGCCCTGCGCCTGCAGGCTGCGCTGTACCCGCGCCAGCGCCGCGGCCACCGGTTGCAGCAGATAGCAGCGCGGCGCCTCGTAGCCGGGCACGACGCGGCCGGTGAAGTTGTCCTGGCCGGCGTAGCGCATGTCCAGCACGAAGCCCGGTGCCAGGGTGGCGACATCGACCATGTCCGCCTGCTGCGGCGTGGTGGCGGGCGAGACATCGACCGCCGTCGCGGCACCGGCGGCGCCGCCCAGCAGCACCATCAACACCGTGTTACGGACACGCGCCGACACGGTGGAATTCCAGGTCCTGGTAGTCATAGCTGAAGTCGATCTCCGGGTCGATGGCGCGCATGCGCATGACAGGGTGCGCCGCATCACCGGAGAATTCCAGCCACGCATCGGCGTCCTCGCCCAGGTCCTGGAACGCGACGAACCACTGCGTGCCGCTGCGCATCACCGGGCCTTGCAGCGTGGGTGACTTGACCGAAGCGAACGCGACACCGCCCCCCGTGGCACACAGCCGCACCTCGCCGAACCACGGATCGCGCCAGACACCCAGCGCATCCGCCACCTCAGCCGGTTGCGCGGCCTTGCGATCGGCCAGTGCCGGACGCACGTGGCCGGCGGCCTGCCGCTGCCGCGCGGCCTGCTCCATCTGCCCGGCGTAATACAGCACGTCCGGCGCGTTGGACGGCGCCGTGTACTGCTTGAGCAGGGCCTGGGTCAGGGCGGTGCGCGCGTCCTCCGCCTCGCCGTTGATCAGCATCACCACGCCGGTCCTGCGATCCGGCAGCAGCGCCAGCGACGAATACATGCCCGACAGCGTGCCGGTATGCGCGACCTTCCATTGCCCATCCATGTCGGACAGGCGCCAGCCATAGCCATAGGCGGAGAAATGGCTGTTGTCCCACTCGCGCTGGCGCTGGCTGATCGGCATCGGCATGTGCGCCGTCCACAACGCGCGGCGCTGGGTCTCGTCCAGCCACCCCGGCGCCTGCGCCGGATCCAGCAGCACCTGCATCCAGCGCAGCATGTCATCCAGGCTGCAGCGGATGCCACCGGCGGCCATCGACGGGAAATCCTCCACGCGTGCCGGGTCGGCCGCGGCGGCGATGTCGTGCCCGTCGTTGCGGTAATGCGGGCGCGCGATGTTGCCTGCTTCGGCAGGCGACCATGCACCTACCTGACAACGACGCATGCCGAGCGGCTCGAAGATTTCCTGCCGTACCAGCTCAGCGTAGGGTCTGCCGCCTGCGGCAGCCGCCACTTCACCGGCCACCACGTACAGCAGGTTGTCGTAGGCGTAGTCGGCGCGGAAGCTGCCAGTCGGCTTCAGGTGCGCCAACCCGGCAATGATGTCGTTGCGGTCGAAGTGATTCGGCTCGGGCCACAACATCAGGTCGCCTGCGCCCAGCCCCAGCCCGCTGTTGTGGATCAGCAGGTCGCGCACCTGCAGGTTGCGCGTCACCCACGGGTCATGCATGCGGAATTGCGGCAGGTAGCGCGTCACCGGGTCATCCCAGCGCAGCTTGCCGGCCTGCACCAGCCGCGCCAGCACTGCGGCGGTCATCGCCTTGGTGTTGGAGGCGATCTTGAACACCGTGTCGGCATCGACCGGTGCGCCTTCGCCCGTGACCAGTTCGCCACGGGTGATGCGCTGGACGACCTTGCCATCCTCGATCACGCCCACCGCGATGCCGGGCAGGTGGTAGTGCTGCATGGCCTGGTCGACCAGCACTTCGCTGCGCGACGACCCGGCGGCAGATGCCATTCCGGTCACGGCCAGCGCACAGATCCATGCAAGTTGCTTGATGCCCATCGTTCCCTCCGCAAAAAGCGAACGGCCCGCCGAAGCGGGCCGTTCGTTCAGCACACGATCAGAAGTTCCAGGTCACGACCAGCTGGGTATACCGCGGCGACTGCCAGCGGGTGCCTGTGGCGAAAGTATCGCGCTTCACGCCCGGGTTAGCCTCGTAGCGCTGGTGCACGTTGATCACCGTCTGGTTGTTGAACACGTTGTAGACGGATAGGCGGGCCGTCAGGTCCACCGTTTCCACCGGCAGACGCCAAGTCACGTTGGCCCCCATGTTCCACGTCCACGGCAGACGACCGAAGGCACCGCGCGCGGTTGGCTCAAGCACACGTTCGTTCCACGGCTTATCGCACTTGGCTACGCACAGCCAGCCCGAACCGCCGCCCGAGCCTTCCGAGGCGAAGCCACCGGCCGCCAGGCTGTCACCCGGCCACGTCACGCCGAACGCCGTGATCGGGCCACCGGACTGCACCTGCAACGTTGAGCCCACCGACCACTGCTCGTTGATCTGGTAGCCGGCACGGACCTTGAACTGATGGCGGAAATCATTGAACAGCACGCCATAGCGCTCATTCACCGCCGGATGGTCGTAGTACTGCACCATGCCGGTGCTGCCGAAATTGGTGTCCGAGTTGGTCGGGCCTTCCAGGTTGCCCTCGCTCTTGGACCACAGGTAGGACGCGTTGAACATCCACTTGTCGTCCCACGCACGGTCGATCTGCAACTCCACGCCCTTGTAGCGACGCTTGGGCTTCTTGTAGCCCGTCACCTCGCCACTGCCACCCTTGATGTAGCCGTCCTTGCTGGTGTCGATGGTGATCCAGCCCTCGCTGGCGCAGCCGATCGAAGGATCGCCCCAGATGGTGACGTTGCCGCCGCCATTGCCGACCACCCACAAACTGCGGCCGACCGGACCACACGGGGTGTGGTTGATGCGGATGTCGTCGACCGCACGGTCCATCTTGCGGTAGGTACCGTTGATACCCCACGACCAGGCCTGGTTGATCATCGCCTGGAAGCCCAGGATGAATTCATCCTGGAACACCGCATCGATGTCCCGCGACACGCTCTGGCGCAGGTCACCCGAGCCGGTGTTCATGCTGGTGTCGGCCGGACCGATCTGCTGGCCGACGATCGGCAGCATGTACTTGGTCCCGGTGATCGGATTCACGTGTTCGGTCCAACCATCGAGCGCGTAATAACGGTATTCGTCGGTGAGGCCGCCGGCAAAGTTGACGTTGATGTTGTTCGAGACCGGCAGGTAGTAGCGGCCTGCGTTACCGAACAGCTTGGTGCTGCCATCGCCCTTGATGTCCCACGAGAAGCCGCCACGCGGTGCGATCAGATTGTCCTGCTTGATGAACGAACTGCCGTCGGCGACCTTGTTGTTGAAGCTGTCCGAGCGCACGCCCAGGGTCAGCAGCAGGTTCGGGGTAACGTTCCACTGGTCCTCGATGTAGAACGCATTGGCCACCGTATCGAACTTGCCACCGGACACGTTGCGGCGTGCCATCAACATCTGCGTGACGTTCGGCGGGATGTAGACGCCGGCGCCGCCGAACACTTCCGAGCCTGGGGTAGGCACGTAGGCGGTATACATGGTGCCGCTACCGGAGTAACGCGACATCTGCTCGGTGGTCAGCTTCTCGCGGTCGGCACCGAAGCGGATCAGGTGGTTGCCCAGCGACCATTCGAAGTCCAACCGCGCTGCATCGCGGGTATTGGTCATCTCCACGACTTCGCGGCTGGGCGAACAGCCGAGCGTCTTGTTCGGCATCTGGTTGAGGTACGGCGCATAGCTGTTCTGGCCGCTGGTGTTGCTGGTGATGAAGTCGCAGACATCATCGCCACCGGAACGCGCGTTGGCCTTGCGCTCGTTCCGGCCGATCATCGCCTTGGCAGTGAAGTTCTGGCCGAAGTGGCCGGTATAAGTGCCTGACCAGTTGGTACCACCGCCCTCATTGGTGCTGGTACCGGTGACATCGCCGACCCGGGCGCTGTCCCAGTTGTACTTGTACTTGGTGCCCCTGGTCTCGCCGTCGTCGGAGAACGCCAGCAGCTCCAAGGTATGGTTGTCTGTGATGTTCCAGTCCAGCTTGCTGCCCCAGAAACCATCGTTGGCCTTGCCGGTGTTGTAGGCGGTCTGGCCACTGCTGAAGCGCGAATAGGTGTTGCGGTTCTCGTACATCGCGAACAGGAACAACTTGTCCTTCACGATCGGGCCCGAGCCCCAGACGTTGGTCTTGGTGAAGGACGAGGAATCACGGCTGGCGAAGTGACCGTCCGTGCTGCTGCCCGGGTGGTAATGGTCGCGGCCAGCGGACTTCCATGCGCTTGGCTCGAACGTCACCTGCGCACCACCTTCGAACGTGTTGGAGCCCGAGCGGGTGACCGCGTTGATCACGCCGCCGGTGGAGCGGCCGAACTCCACCGAGTAACCGCCGGTCTTGACCTGGAATTCCTTGAAGAAAGCGAACGGCGGCGCCGAATAGCCCTGGCGGTCGTAGATGTCGGTAACGTTCAGGCCGTTGACGAAGATGGCGTTCTCGGCCACCGAGGAACCGCCGAAGCTGATGCCACCGAAGCTGGAATTGCCACCCACCACGCCCGGTGCCAGCAGCGCGACCGAGTCCATCGACTGCTCCACCGGCATGCGCGCCAGTTCTTCGCGGTTGATGTTGAACGAGCTCTCGGTGGAGTACACGTCCACGCGGTTGACGATCTGCGTGCCAAGCACCTGCACCGAATCCAGGGTCACCGCACCACTGGCACCGCCGCCGCCAAGATTGACCGTGGTCGTGCCGCCGAGGGCCACGTTGACCGCGACCGGTTCCTTGTCGGTCTGCCCATCGCGCTTGACCTGCAGGCTGTAATCGCCCACCGGCAGCTGGCTCAGTCGATAGGAACCATCGGCACCGACGGTGACGGTGCGGGTCAGGCCGGTGGCCTTGTTGACGATGGTGATCTGGTCACCGCTGCTCGCGCGGCCTGCGATCGCGCCGGTGGCGCTCTGCGCCATCACGCTCGGCGCCAGTGCCCCCAGACAGGCGCCCAATGCGACGGTCAGCGCCGCCCGCTTCAACATTTTGCTGTTCATCCCCTGCTCTCTCCTGCAGATAGTGAAGTAACGACTCGAACTGCTGTCTATTGCCCTTCCAGCGGCAGCACCTGCGTCTGGAAGTCGTATTGCCACTGGTTGAAATAGAGGTTCCCGCCCTTCCACTCCACTTCACCACGTTGCAGGTCCACGGTCTCCGAACGGAAGTGCTGCTTGGCCGGCACCAGCGCCCGTGAGTAGTCGTCGTTGAAGGCGATGCGGTAGGCATCGATGCCGCCGAAGTAGAAGTCGCGCTCGGCCGGCACGCTGCTGTCCAGCGCGCCGGTGGTCACGTCCATCGGCACCCAGCCGTACGGGGCCAGGTACATCGCGCCCCAGTCGTGCAGATTGTTGTAGCCCACCGCGTCATCGGAATAGACCATGCCCGACTGCCAGCGCGCCGGAATGCCGTTCAGGCGCAGCAGCGTCACCAGCAACAGCGTCTGCTGGCCGCAGTCGGCATGGCCGGCGTGCAGCGCGTAGTCGGAGATGTTGCTGATGGTGGAGTATTCGCGTGCGCCACCCCACGGGATCTGGTCCACCGCGTCGAACAGCTTCCGGGCGACGCGGTAGGGGTTGGTCTCGTTGCCCACCACCTTGCGCGAGAACGCACGCAGCGCCGGGGTGAACACCACGTGCGGCGCGCGCTGCGCCAGGAAGGGCGCCAGCGCCGGGTCGGACGGCGTCGGCAGCACCTTGTCCGGGTCGATCACGAAGCGACGCGCGGAGATGGTGACTTCATAGTTGACCGAGAACTCGGTCGGCGTACCCGCCACCGCGGTGCGCTCCAGGTAGGCAGTGCGCTGCAGGGTGTCTTCGGGCGCGACCTGCGCACCGTCCGGCACGCTGCCCAGCCAGCGGATGTTTTCCTGCTGGCCCGGGATCGCGCGCGGGTACGGGATCCAGGCACGCACGGTCTCGCCAGCGGGCACGGCATCGGCCTTGACCGTGATCGACTGGGTCACGCGGATGCGGCGCGGACTGACACTGTTGCGGCCGCTGCGGTCAGATGCCGCGATGACTTCGGCGTGGTGCGGCCCCAGCCGCTCGTACGGCCCCGGTCGCGAGATGCGCTTGTCCGCCGGGCGACGCTGCGAGGCTTCCTCGCTCAGCAGGAACAGGTTGTTCGGGGCACGGTTGAACCAGCGGCGCTGGCCGTCGATGTCCAGGTGCTCGATCAGGCCGGCATCGTCCCAGGCCTTGAACTCGGCCTCGCGCAGGTCGGGGATGGAGCGGCGCACCGCGGCCTTGGCCTGCGCTTCGTCCAGGCTGAAATCCAGCCGCATCCGGCGCATCCGCTCCTGCTGGAAGGCATAGGCCTGGCGCGCCTGCGCATCGGTCCCCGGTGCGGCCAGGGCAGCATCGATCTCGGCCTGCGCACCGGCGAAGTCACCGCGGTCGATCCGTGCTTCCAACGCCGGCAGGGGCAGCGTTGGGGCCTCGCCGGCCTGCGCCGTGCAGGCGATGCCCAGCCCCAGCAGGGAGACGGCTACCTTGCGGGCGAGAGCGACACGGACAAAGCAGGCAGAATCGACAGTTGAAGCCACGGCAACACATCCAGAGGTGCAGGGTGGTAACGGCTGTTTAACACGCACCCGATAGCCGGTCAATAATTTATTCTTGCTTTCATGGATGAAAGGAATAAATATTCCGAAGCATCTCCAAGGGGAGTTCCAATGAACGTGATCCCGGCACACCTTCCGCGCCGACGCCTCGCCCCGCTGTCGCGGGCCCTGCTCCTCGCTGCGGCGCTCTGCGCCGGCCCGGCGTGGGCACTGTCGCCGCCGCAGGCGCCTGCCCCGGCCTACGCGGGCATCCTTGGCCTGGAGGAGAGCTTCCTCGCACCGCAGCATTGGATCGCGCAGTTGCCCGATCCCGACGCGGTGATCCTGGACCGCGCCGGGATCGACGCGCAGAACGCGCGCATGCGCCAGCAGGACAGTTCCATCCACGACCTGCGTGCGTTGCCGGCCAACCTGCCGCGCGCCCTGGTGCTGGAGCAGATCAACGGCATTTCCCGCGCCCCCACCCGCCCCCTGTACGACGTGCAGGGCAAGCCGGTGGGCGCGGCCCAGCTCAAGGCCATCACCGACAACCTCGCGCTGGAGCGCGTGCCGGCCAGCCGCCCGATCCAGTACGGCCTGGTCGTCCACCGCGCCGCGTTGCGGGCCTTCCCCACCGAACTGCGCGTGTTCAGCAGCCAAGGCGACACCGACATCGATCGCTTCCAGGAGTCGGCGCTGTTCCCCGGCGACGCCGTGGCGGTGCTGCACGAGAGCGCCGATGGCAAGTGGGTGTTCGTCAGCAGCGAGCGCTACGCCGCCTGGATGGAGAAGCGCTTCGTC
>NZ_JAYFUH010000226.1:0-13177 GCF_034961085.1 Stenotrophomonas capsici
TGGAGGTGAGCATCCCGCAGGCCGCCATGCTGCGTCGCGCGCGTGGCTACGTGGATCCCTCCAACTGGGATGCCGGCATCAACGCCGCCTCGCTGGGTTACAGCTTCAATGTCTACCAGCAGAAGATGCGCGGCAACGCCGCCGTCACCCGCGGCTACCTTGGCGTGAATGCCGGTTTGAACGTGGGGGGCTGGCGCCTGCGCCATGACGGCTCCTACAGCTTCGACACCCGGGGCCAGCGCGACTACCAGGCCATGGCTACCTATGCCAAGCGCGAGGTGGCGGCCTTGTCGGCCGAGCTGACCCTCGGCGAGGCCTTCACCAGCGGTGACCTGTTCGATTCGGTCGGTTTCCGTGGCGTGCGCCTGGAAGCCGACGACCGCATGCTGCCCGAATCGCGTCGCGGCTACGCGCCGACCGTGCGTGGCGTGGCCAACAGCAATGCCAGGATCACGATCCGTCAGGGCGGCTCGCTGATCCACGAGACCACGGTGGCACCGGGTGCGTTCGAGATCGATGATCTCTACGCCACCGGTTACGGCGGTGACCTGGAGGTCACCATCCAGGAAGCCGATGGCAGCCAGCGCATGTTCTCGGTGCCGTTTGCCGCAGTGCCGTTGTCGTTGCGCCCAGGGGTGACCCGCTTCAGCGCCACGATGGGTGAGCTGCGCCAGCATCAGGGCCGCGATGAGCCGTTGTTCGCGCAGGGCACCTGGCAGCGTGGCCTGTCCAACCGCGTGACCGGCTACGCCGGCGTCACCGCCGCGCCGGACTATGCCGCCGGCATGGTGGGCGTGGCCCTGAACACCCGCCTCGGCGCGGTGGGCGCTGACGTCACCCAGTCCTCCACCGTCCTGGCCGATGGCAACGCGGTGCGCGGGGCCAGCTACCGGCTGAGCTATGCACGCGACATCGCCGCCACCGGTACCCACGTCGCGATCGCGGCGTACCGCTACTCGACCGGCGGCTTCTATGGCCTGGGCGAAGCGATGCAGGCACGTGAGGCCGAACGCCACAGCGATGTCTGGGCACCGCAGCGCCAGCGCAATCGCGCCTCGCTGAGCATGGGGCAGCGCCTGGGCGAGCGCCATGGCCGCCTGCATGCCACCGCGTCGCTGTCCGACTACTGGAACCGGCCCGGCTCGGACGTGAACTACTCCTTCGGCTACAGCGGTTCGCTGGGGCGGATGAACTACGGCATCTCGGCCAATCGCCAGCACAGCGCCGATGGCCGCGCCGATACCCAGTACTATGCCAGCCTGACGGTGCGGCTGGGCAGCGCAGGCCGGTCCCGGACCCTGAGCAACAACCTGTCCTACAACGATGGCGGTCGCTCGCGTGCGCAGAGCACCCTGTCCGGCACCGTGGGCGAGGAGAACCAGCTGTCCTACGGCCTGTCGCTGGCACATGCACGCGGCGGCGACATCGACAGCACCTCCGACCTCAATGCCAACCTGATGTACCGCGCTGGCAAGGCCGACCTGCAGGCCAGCATGGCGGTGGGCAGCCACCACTCGCAGGCATCGGTGGGCGCGCGCGGCGCGGTGGTGATCCATGCCGATGGCTGGACGCTGTCCCAGCCGCTGTCGGAAACCTTCGGCATCGTCGAGGTGCCCGATGCGAAGGGCGCGCGCCTGCTCAACGCCGCCGGCGTCAAGGTGGACGGGCGCGGCTACGCGGTCATCCCGTACCTGACCCCGTACCGCGCGAACACGATCAGCATCGACCCGAAGGGCCTGTCCACGGACGTGGAACTGAAGCTCAACAGCCAGCAGGTCACTCCGCGCGCCGGTGCCGTGGCGAAGGTGCGCTTCGCCACCGAGTCCGGGCGCTCTGCGGTGCTGGAAGTACGCCGACAGGACGGTTCGGTGCTGCCGTTCGGCGCCAATGTCATCGACGAGGATGACCGCGAAGTCGGCGTGGTCGGGCAGGGCGGTCGCATCTTCGTGCGTGGCCTGCGCGAGACCGGCACGTTGACCGTGCGCTGGGCCGATGATGCGCGCGCGCTGTGCCGCATCGACTATCACCTGCCGGCACGCGGCAAGGACGAGGGCATCCAGGTGGTGCCGGGCCAGTGCGTCACGCAGGTGGCCGATCTGCGCGAGGACGACGCCGCGCCGGTGTGGAACTTCGTCAGCGGCGAGTGAGCCGCGCCACGGATTGCGCCTGCACGTCGCAGCAGGCCCGCCGGCGCTTGCACGCGCTTGCGCGGCGGGCTGGCCACTGACATAGAATCGCCCCAGCACATGGTCCCCATGTGTGCCGATGGGTGCACCCTTCAAGGGCGGAACCGGCCGGCGGGCGGTGGTCGTTGGAGGGGGTGGCGTGGACAGCTTCAGGATCCGGGTGGTACTGGCCGACGATCATCCCGGGATGATCGCCGGCGTGCGGCATGAACTGTCTTCGGTATCGACCATCGAACTGGTGGGGACGGCCGGTGATTCGACGGCACTGATGGCCTTGCTGGCCGAAGTGCCGTGCGACGTCGTGGTTTCCGACTACGCCATGCCTGGCGGCGAGGTGGGCGACGGCGTGGCGCTGTTCGGCCTGATGCGGCGTCGCTTCCCGGACGTGAAGCTGGTGGTGCTGACCATGCTGGACAACCCGGCGGTGCTGCACACGCTGGTGACCCAGGGCGTGCAGTGCATCGTCAGCAAGTCCGATGCGATCACCCACCTGGTGCCGGCCATCCATGCCGCGCGCACGCAGGGCCGGTACTTCTCGCCGAGCATCGAACGGGTGGTGAGCGGCGTCGACTGGAACCGCCGCAGCCGCAACCCGGACGGCGTGCTGAGCCAGCGCGAAGCGGAAGTGGTGCGGTTGTTCGCGTCGGGGCTGACCGTCAACGAGATCGCCGAGCGCCTGCATCGCAGCAAGAAGACCATCAGCACGCAGAAGGCCAAGGCGATGGAGAAGCTGGGCGTGGAGCGTGACGTGGACCTGTTCCGTTACGCGATGGAGAATGGTCTGGTCGCACCGGCATCGTCGGGCGGCGTCGACCCGGCCGTGGAATGAGTGCGGCCCGCATGTCCATGGCGTGAGCCACGACGACGCGGCACACGCAGTTTCTTTTGCAAGGATGCACGCACGAAGATCACGCTTTGAACGGCGGATGATGCCTTGCGTGCATCAATTCAGACCTGTCCTATCGGCCGCCTGGCCGGTTTCGGACCTGGGCGCTTACATCGTTGTGCGCCCGCACATACATTTAATTAACAAATTGTGCCGGAACAACCAACGGGTCGGTCCAGGCACACGACGATGCCCGCGCGTGCCTGCACGGTGCATCGGCCCGCCTACCTTCACCACTCTGACCATCATGAAACCACTCAGCCTCAGGGTCGTCATCGCGGACGATCATTCCGCCGTCCGTGCCGGCATCCATCACGTGATCGAAGCCTCCGGTGGCGCATCGATCATGGGTACCGCGCGCAATTCCAGCGAACTGCTGGAGCTGCTTGGCCGGGTGGAGTGCGACGTGTTGATCACCGGCTACGCGATGCCCGGTGGCCGGCACGGTGACGGCATGTTTCTGTTCCGGCTGATCCGCCAGCGCTTCCCCGAGCTGCGCATCGTGGTGCTGACCATGCTGGACAACCCCGGCATCGTGCACTCGCTGCTGAAGCTGGGCATCACCTGCATCCTCAGCAAGTCCGACTCGATGAGCCACCTGATGCCGGCCGTGCACGTGGCCTACGCCGATGGCCGCTACCTGTCGCCGACCATCGCCGAGGTGGCCGATTCGATCACCACCAGCCGCGCGCAGATCCATGCATTGAGCGGACGCGAGCTGGAAGTGATCCGGCTGTACGTATCGGGCATGACCGTCAACGAGATCGCCGAGCGGCTCAACCGCAGCAAGAAGACCATCAGCAGCCAGAAGGGTGCGGCCATGCTCAAGCTCGGCCTCAAGCGCGACCTGGACCTGCTGCGTTACGGGCTGGAGTCGGGCCTGGTCGGCGGCGACGCGCGCATGGCGGTACAACGGGCGCACTGAGGCACGCATCGCTTTGGTGGGCTTGTAAAGGACGCTTGACAGAGGCCGGGCCCGCACTGCAGGATGTGTCAAGCATCCTTTACAGGGCAGGACCATGCGCCAGACACGCACTTTCATGCGTTCCCGTGCCAACCCGCGCGTGGGGCAACGGCCATGAGCCGCCCTGCGTTGTCATGGTGGCTGCTGGGCAGTGGCGCGGTCCTGCTGCTGGGCGGCGTGCTGCTGCAGCAGTTGCTGGCGGCGCTGGTCAACGCACGCGCGGCCGGGGTGCTGGCCGGGATCGGCCTGGGCCTGTTGATCGCCGGCGTGCTGCGCCGGTTGATGCCGGCCGGCTGCGATGCCGCCACCCCGACCCTGCGCCGTCGCTACACCCGTGAAGTGGTCGTGGCCATGCTCGGCTACGTGGTGTTGCTGTGCCTGTCGATGTACCTGCTGCGTGGCGCCGAAGGCGCCGGGCTGCGCGCATTGATCGCACTGCTGCCGGTACCGCCGATCGTGCTGGTGCTGCGCGCGATGGTCCGCTACATCCGCGACGTCGATGAAATGCAGCAGCGCATCGAACTGGAAGCGGTCAGCGCCGCCACCGCGTTCGTGTCGCTGGTCTACCTGACCGGGGGCTTCCTGCAGTCGGCCAAGGTCATCGACGTGCCGTCCAACGTGGCGATGATCTGGGTGTTCCCGCTGGTCTGCCTGTCCTACGGCCTGGCCAAGGCCGTGGTCGCACGGCGCTACCACTGAGGCCGGGATGGAGAACCGTCTGCGCGAACTGCGCGAAGCCAGGGGCTGGTCGCAGGGGGAACTGGCCGAACGCCTGGAGGTGTCGCGGCAGACGGTCAATGCGCTGGAGACCGGCAAGTACGACCCCAGCCTGCCCCTGGCGTTCCGCATCGCCCGCGTGTTCGAGCAGAAGATCGAGGGGATCTTCTTCCCTGATGTCACATAGCCGGCCATGCTGCGTCTGGTGATGCAGCAGGTCCAAATCCACGCTTTCAACCGAGAGGGGCTGTTCCGATGATGTCCCGCACCATCCGTACCACTGTCCTGGGCATGGCCGTCGCCGGCGGCCTGCTGGGATGCAGTGCCTCCCCACCCGATGCCGCTCCCGCCAAGGGCATGGTGCTGGGGTCACTGGCGTTCAAGCCGTGCAGCCTGGACTCGACGTTCGGCCGCGCCAGCCTGGAGGCGCAATGCGCCACGTTGCAGGTCCCGGAGGACCGGGCCAACCCGCAGGGTCGCCGGATCGCCCTCAACATCGCCTGGCTGGCACCGGAGAAGGAAGGCAACTTCAAGCCCGACCCGGTGTTGTTCCTGGCCGGCGGCCCCGGCCAGTCGGCGGTGGACAGCTACCCGATGCTGGACCCGGCCTTCACCAAGGTGCGCGAGCAGCGCAACGTGATCCTGGTCGACCAGCGCGGCACCGGCGACTCCAACCTGCTGGCCTGCGCCGACAGCGAAGGCACCGACGTGTCGGCCGCGGCCATGGGCGCGCATGCGGCCGCCTGTGCGCGCACGCTCTCGCAGAAGGCCGACCTGCGCCACTACACCACCACCGACGCGGTCGCCGACCTGGAGGACGTGCGCAAGGCCATCGGCGCCGAGCAGATCAACCTGATCGGCGTCAGCTACGGCACCCGCGTGGCCCAGCAGTACGCCATGCGCCACCCGCAGCAGACGCGCAGCATCGTGCTCGACTCGGTGGTGCCCAACAGCCAGCCACTGGGCAACATCTTCGCGCGCAACCTGGACGATGCGCTGGCCAAGCAGTTCGCCCAGTGCACCCTCACGCCTTCGTGCAAGGACGCCCTGGGCGACCCGCGCGCCGAACTGGACGCGCTGCTGGCACGCCTGCGCGCGCAACCGGTCAGCGTCACCTACCGCGATGCGGCCACCGGTGAGCAGAAACAGGGTGAGTTGAACGCCGACCTGGTCGCCGGGCTGGTGCGCATGTACGCCTACATGCCCGCCGCCGGCGCGCTGCTGCCCAAGCTGATCCACGAAGCCAGCGCCGGCCGTTACGAGAACCTGATGGCATTGGCGCAGATGCTGCAGTCGGACATGAGCCAGAGCATGGCCATGGGCATGCAGCTGTCGGTGGTCTGCAGCGAGGATGCCGACAGCATGGTCGCCACCGCCGGCGACGAGCACACCGTGCTCGGCAACCGCATGGCCGAAGGCCTGGCCGCGATGTGCGCGGTGTGGCCCAAGGGCAAGGCCCCGGCGGATTTCCACGCACCGCTGGCCACGCAGGTGCCGGCACTGGTGCTGGAAGGCGAGTTCGACCCGGTCACGCCGCCGCGCTATGGCGAGGAAGTGGTCAAGCACCTGCCCAATGGCCGCCTGTTCGTGCTGCGCGGGCAGGGCCACAACGTGATCGGTGCCGGCTGCATGCCCAAGCTGTTCACCGAGTTCATGGACAAGGCCGATGCGCGCGCGCTGGATGCGAGCTGCCTGGACAAGATCAACTACGTGCCACCGTTCACCAGCTTCAATGGCTGGGAACCGTGATCTCGACGCATCACTGAGGAATCCGCTTACATGATCGTTGCAGAACGACTCCGCAAGACCTTCCCCGGCAGGGGCAAGGACAAGAGCCCGGTGATCGCCGTGGACGAGGTGGGCTTCACCGCGCGCGATGGTGAGATCACCGGTCTGCTCGGCCCCAACGGTGCCGGCAAGACCACCACGCTGCGCATGCTCTATACCCTGATGACGCCGGAGAGCGGCCGCGTGCTGGTCGATGGCGTGGACCCGGCGGTGGACCCGGACACGGTGCGCCGCAACCTGGGCGTGCTGCCCGACGCGCGGGGCGTGTACAAGCGCCTGACCGCGCGCGAGAACATCGACTATTTCGGCGAGCTGCACGGCATGTCGGCCACCGACATCGCCGCGCGCACCGCGCGGCTGGCCGCCGCGCTGCAGATGGAGGACTTCCTGGACCGCGCCACCGAGGGCTTCAGCCAGGGCCAGCGGACCAAGACCGCTATTGCCCGCGCGCTGATCCACGACCCGCGCAACGTGATCCTCGACGAGCCGACCAACGGCCTGGACGTGATGACCACCCGCGGCCTGCGCGGTTTCCTCAAGGAGCTGCGCGAAGAGGGGCGCTGCGTGATCTTCTCCAGCCACATCATGCAGGAGGTGGCGGCGCTGTGTGACCGCATCGTCGTCATCGCCCATGGCCGGGTGGTGGCGCAGGGCACTCCGGACGAGCTGCGCGAGCATGCGCACGAGTCCAACCTGGAGGATGCCTTCGTCAAGCTGATCGGCAGCGAGGAGGGCCTGCACGCATGAACCGGACCGGATTCCTGGGCTGCATGATCACGGTGATGCGCAAGGAGCTGCGCGACTTCGCCCGTGACCGCCGCACCTTCCTGCTCACCCTGCTGACCGCACCGCTGCTGTACCCGCTGATGTTCCTGGGCATGAGCAAGCTGACCAGCCTGCGCACCGAGAACCAGCTGGACAAGGATCTGGCCCTGCCGGTGGTCGGCATGGCGCAGGCGCCGAACCTGGTGGCCTTCCTGGCCAGCCGCGGCATCAACGCCACCGAGGCGCCGAAGGACATCGAGGCCCGCATCCGCGCGCAGAAGGACGACGTGGCGCTGATCATCGATCCGGACTTCGCCGAGGATTGGCATGCCGGCAAGCCGGCCAAGGTCGACGTGCTAGCCGACACCACGCGCCGTACCAGCGACGTGCAGGTGATGCGGCTGAAGACCACGCTGGGCGAGTACAGCCAGTCGGTGGGGGCGTTGCGGCTGTTGGCGCGCGGCGTGGATCCGAAGGTGGCCGCGCCGGTCAACGTCGGCACGCGTGACCTGGCCACGGCCGAGGCCAAGCGTGGCATCTTCCTGTCGATCGTGTTGCCGCTGGTGCTGATGCTGTCGGCCTTCATCGGTGGCTCGCACCTGGCGATGGACACCACCGCCGGCGAACGTGAGCGGCAGTCGCTGGAGCCCCTGCTGGCGACGCCGGCGGCGCGTGGCGCGCTGGTCAGCGGCAAGATGCTGGCCGCGGTCACGGTCGGGCTGGTGTCGATGCTGCTGATCCTGCTCTCCTTCAAGCTCAGCGCCAGCATGGGCACCGGCGCGGCCACGTCGCTGGACGTGAGCTTCGCGGCGATGGGCAAGCTGCTGACCATCCTGCTGCCGCTGGTGGTGATCGGCACCGCGCTGCTGACCTGCCTGGCGGCCAGCGCCAAGAGCATGAAGGAAGCACAGAGCCACATCGCCTGGCTGATGATGCTGCCGATGCTGCCGGGTTACGCGCTGATGGCCTATCCGCTGAAGGACACCCAGCTGTGGCAGTACGCGGTGCCGTTCCTGTCGCAGAACCAGATGCTGGTGAAGGTGACCCGTGGCGAGATGCCGTCGGCCACGCAGTGGGTGGTGTACCTGCTGGCCTCGCTGGGCCTGGCGCTGGTGTTGTGGGGGATCGCGGTGTGGCGTTACCGCCAGGAGCGCCTGGCGATCTCGGGTTGATCGACCCGCAGTGCGATGCAGAAGGCCCGGCGAATGCCGGGCCTTCTGTTTGGTGGGCAGCGGTCGGCACGGCACTGCCCGGGACGTGGTGTGGCGCGATGTCGGCAGGGCAGGCCCCATCGCTTCCGGATCACCGGTGCGGCTGCAGCCCTGTCGGCACCGCATCCGCGCGTCGCCGGCACGATCACCGCACGGGGCAAAACGCAGAAGGCCCGGATCGCTCCGGGCCTTCGTCGCCATCATGCACCTGCGGGCTTACTTGTTCGGTGCGAAGGCCAGGGTGCGGCGGGTGGTGACCGGGCTGCCCATCGGCTCGAACTTCCAGCGCCTGACCGCGGCCAGTGCTTCGCGGTCGAACACGCGCGCCGGGGTGGCACGCAGGATGCGGGCGTCGGTGACCGAGCCGTCGGTGCCGATGGTCAGTTCCACCAGCACTTCGCCGGAGGTGCCCGAACGCAGTGCATCGGCCGGGTAGCGTGGGGCCGGGGTGCTGACCGCGCGAAGGGTCGGGGCGGCGGGGGCCGCGGCCGGCTTCGGCGCGGCGGCAGCGGCGGCGGCCGCCTGGGCGGCGCTGCGCTGCTCGGCCTCGCGGCGGGCGGCGGCCTGGCGTTCGGCCTCCAGTCGCTCGCTTTCCTTGCGCGCGGCTTCCTGGCGGGCGGCCAGCTGCTGGGCGGCCGAGGCTTCGGCGGCCTGCTGCTGGGCCAGGCGCTGCTGCTCGACCTGCTGCTTGGCGCGGTTCTCGGCGTCACGCTTGGCCTTGTCGGCTTCGTCGGTGGTGCGGCGCTCGGCGACCTGGATGCCGCTGGTCACGCCCTGCTTCAGGCGCGGCAACGCCGGTGCGCTGGGGTCGACCTTCTCCACCAGCGCGATCAGGCGCTGGGCTTCGGTGAAGTCCTCGCGGGCCAGCGCCTGCTCGGCGGCGATCAGGGTGTAGGGCTGCAGGTCGGTCAGTGCGCTCTTGATCGAGGCATCGTCGGGCAGCTTGTCGCGCAGGGCCAGGTAGTACTCCATCGCGTTGTCACCGGCCGGGGCGTACATGCGGTTCTCGCGCAGCGCGGCACTGGCGGCATCGCGCAACGTGCCGGTGTCCATGCCCTGCACCTTCTCCGAGGCGGCCTTGTCGGCCGCGGCCGCCTGCGCGGCGGCGGCCGGAGCCGCGGCGGTATTGGCGGCGGCAGGCGCGGTTTCATCCGGTCCGGAACAGGCGGCCAGCGAGGCCAGCAGAACGACGGGTGCCAACAGGCGCAGCCTGCCTTGCTTCGTGACGTACGACATCAAACATCCCCTTGAATCGACGAACGTGGACGGCCGTGCCTGATGGGCGAGAAGGCGCGGCGTTTCCCAAAGCCGCGGCGGCCGACAGTGAAGCGCGAATCTAGCATCGCTGAACCGGGCTGCGGTGCCAGAAAATTGTGACAGGGTGAAAAAGTGATGGGCGTCACATTGTGGCGCCCATCGGGGGTACTCAGTGCGCGGCCGGCTTGGCGTGGCCGTTGCTCATCAGCTTGTCGGTCCAGGCAATGCCGATCGCCGACAGGATGAACACGCAGTGGATGATGGTCTGCCACATCACGCCGTCGGCGGTGAACTTGGAGCACAGCTCGCCGGCCTCGGTCAGCGCCTTGGTGCACAGCGGCGCCCCGACCTGGCTGGACTCGATGAAGGTCTTGAGCAGGTGGATGGAGGAGATGCCGATGATCGCCATGGCCAGCTTGACCTTCAGCACCGAGGCGTTGACGTGGCTCAGCCACTCCGGCTGGTCCGGGTGGCCGTCCAGGCGCAGCCGCGAGACGAAGGTTTCATAGCCGCCGACGATCACCATCACCAGCAGGTTGGAGATCATCACCACGTCGATCAGGCCCAGCACGATCAACATGATCTGCTGCTCGGTCCAGGTCTGCGCGTGGGTGATCAGGTGCCACAGCTCGTTGCCGAACAGGTACACGTAGACGCACTGCGCGACGATCAGGCCCAGATACAGCGGCAACTGCAGCCAACGCGAGGCGAAGATCAGGGACGAGAGCGGGCTCAACGGTTTGCGGTCGGACATGAAAGGGATGCTGCGTTGCGGAAAGCGCGCAGGTTAACGGGCGCCCCCACACGCTGCCAAGCGGTGTGCCTCGGTACACTCGGTGTCAGTCCCGATGGAGGCGTGTTCATGATCGACCTGCACTACTGGCCCACCCCCAATGGCCACAAGATCACCCTGTTCCTGGAGGAGGCGGGCCTGGAATACCGCATCCACCCGGTCAACATCGGCAAGGGCGACCAGTTCCAGGCCGAGTTCCTGGCCATCTCGCCGAACAACAAGATGCCGGCCATCGTCGACCATGCCCCGGCCGACGGCGGTGCGCCGCTGAGCGTGTTCGAGTCCGGCGCGATCCTGCTGTACCTGGCCGAGAAGACCGGCCGTTTCCTGCCCACCGACCTGCGCGGCCGAGCCGCGACGCTGGAATGGCTGTTCTGGCAGATGGGCGGGCTGGGCCCGATGAGCGGGCAGATGGGGCACTTCAACGTGTATGCGCCCGAGCGCATTCCCTACGCCATCGAGCGCTATGACAGCGAGGTGCGCCGCCTGCACCGGGTGATGGACAAGCGGTTGGAGCAGTCGGCCTACCTGGCCGGCGACGACTACGGCATCGCTGACATGGCCAGCTACCCGTGGATCGGTGCCTACGCCAAGCTGCCGGTGGATTTCGACGCCTTCCCGCACCTGCGCCGCTGGCACCAGGCCATCGCCGCACGCCCGGCTACCCAGCGCGCCTATGCGATCGGGCCGACCGTGAACCCGCAGGCCGGGCAGCCACTGAGCGAGGAAGAGAAGCGGCACCTGTTCGGGCAACGCTGAGCCCGGCCAGCGTTGCCCGTGGCATGGCCCCGCCGCCGCGGGGCCATGCTCACCAGGCCAGCGGCCGTGCTTCCTGCTTCCAGAACAGCCAGCGGCGCAGTTCGCGGCGCGGGTGGGTGCCGACCTGCTCGGGGCGGGCGTCGGTCGAGGCCAGGTCGAGCAGGTGCAGCGTGCCCGAATGGCTGCCCACCGCCAGCGTGCGGCCGTCCGGTGAGGTGGCCATGGCGCTGATGGTGCTGCCGACGTGCTGCTTCCACAGCACGGTTCCCGCGCTGTCCACCGCACGCAGGTAGCCATAGGCGTCGCCGAGCACCAGCCCTTCCGGCAGCGGTGCGCTGGCATAGACGCGCGCACCGGGCTCGATCACCCGCACCGCCGGGTGGTCTTCATAGAAGTCCGTGTCGATCTGGGCCAGCGCCGCGACCTCCACGCCGATGGTGGCGCCGTTGTAGAAGTGGCAGGCATTGAGCGCGACGTGCCGGCCATCGGCGAAGAACGCCGCATGGTGCGGGTATTCGCCGTGCGGGCCGACCTCGCTGACCGGCGTTCCGTGGCCGTCGAAGATGCGATGGCGGCCGTCCTGGTGGCCGCAGGCGATCCAGTTGCCGTCGGGCGACACCGCCGCATGCACCATGTCCAGGCGCACGCCGTAGGGGTCGTCTTCGCCGGCGGCCTCTTCCAGTTCACGGGCGGCAGGCAGCAGGCGCTGGATGCCGGTGGCACTGCACAGGAACACGCCGCCGGCCTGCACCACCACCACGCGCTGGCCATCGTTGAACGGCACCAGCTGCTGCACGGTGGCGTCGTCTTCGGCCAGCGCGGCCAGGACGGACGGCAGCCCTTCCTGGCCGGTGGGTAGTGGCAGCACCGCGACCGGGGTGTCGTCGGCGCCGTGGACCAGTGCGATCCGGCCCTCGCGGAGCAGGGCCAGCACCCGGCCATCCGGGCTGCTGCCGAACATCTGCAGGTCCGGCTCCGGGGTGACTTCCAGGCCCTGCAGGCGCAGCACCTGGCCGGGTTCATACCAGGTGCCGGTGCGGATCAGCAGGCTGCCATCGGCACGCCAGGCCAGCGCGCCGAATCCCTGGCCGTTGTCTTCCAGCAAGGGGTTGGTGGCCTCGTGCAGGGGTGGCCACTGGCTGCGCAGGCGGGCAATGGCCGCCTCGCTGCCTTCGGCATTGGCGGCACGCAGCTGCTGGCGCAGTTCCGGCAGCAGTGCCGACAGCGCCGGCGGGTCATCGGGTTCGCCGATGCCCTCCCAGCCGCAGGCGTCGCCCTCGGCGATATAGGCGTTGAGATGGTGGGCGTAGGAATGTACGGCGTCGTGCCATTGTTGTTGCGGGGTTGCGTCGGCCATGACCGTGGGAAGCTCCATGTGAATGCAGGACTTTTGGCCCCGGCACTGTAGAGGCAGCTCCGTTAGGATGGCGCGATCCGTGATGCCTTCGACAGGAATCCCATGCGTCCCTTGTTCCTTGCCCTTGCCATGATGTGTGCCATGCCTGCAGTCGCCCAAGCCGAAAAACTCACCCTGGAGGCCATCACCGGCAATGCACCGCTGACCGGCCCGACGCTGATGAAGCCCAAGGTGGCCCCCGATGGTTCGCGGGTGACCTTCCTGCGCGGCAAGGACAGCGACCGCAACCAGCTGGACCTGTGGGAATACGACATCGCCAGCGGCCAGACCCGGTTGCTGGTGGATTCGAAGGTGGTGCTGCCCGGCGAGGAAACCCTCAGTGATGCCGAGAAGGCGCGCCGCGAGCGCCAGCGCATCGCCGCGCTGAGCGGCATCGTCGACTACCAGTGGTCGCCGGACGCGAAGAGCCTGCTGTTCCCGCTGGGCGGCGAGCT
>NZ_JAYFUH010000227.1:0-21182 GCF_034961085.1 Stenotrophomonas capsici
GAGGAAGTCACCAAACATGTCGCGGCCCAGCATGCCGGCGAAATGGCTGCTGGCACCCAGCCGCGCGGCGGCCACCGCGACGTTGGCCGGCGCACCACCGGCGTACTGCAGGAACGCGCGCGGGGTATCCGGCGTGGCCGGCGGCTGCGCGAGTAGATCGATCAAAATTTCGCCGAAACAAACAATCTTGCCCATCTGGCCTCAGTCTCCTTGGGCGATGACGGCGGCGGGCGACATGCCCGTCCTGCCATGGGATAGCGGATGGCCGCGCTGCGGCACGGAACCCTCGTCACCGGACCACGCGCCGGCAACGGAGGTATAGGGGGAACCGGGCCCTGCCCCGTCCTGGCGGGGGCCGGAGCGGTTGGCGCACGGAGATGGCATGCGGGGAGTACTCATGGCTGTCTCATGCGGCCCCAGTGGCGGCCGCGCCGCGGCGGGCACCGAACAGGCCATAGAAGATGATGTAGCCGTAGCACAGCAGCGGCAGCACGAACGAATGGTGCAGACCGATGCGATCCGCCAGCTGGCCCTGCAGGTACGGCACGATCGCACCACCGACGATGGCCATGATCAGCAGGCTCGACCCCTTGCTGGTCAGTGGCCCCAGGCCCTCGATGCTGAGCGCGAAGATGGTCGGGAACATGATCGAGTTGAACAGGCCGATGGCGATCAGGCTGTACACCGCGAGCATGCCGGTGTTGCTCATGGTGATCACCAGCAGCGCGATGTTCACCGTCGCGAAGATCGCCAGCAGCTTGCGCGGTGACAGGTTGACCATCAGCGCCGAGCCGGCGAAGCGTCCCACCATCGCCAGGAACCAGTACGCCATCAGGTACTTCGAGGCCTGTGCCTCGGTGATGCCACCGATCTCCGGCAGCGAGAAATAGTTGACCATCAGGCTGCCAACCGCCACTTCCGCACCCACGTAGAAGAAGATGCCGAGCACCCCCAGCACCAGGTGACGATGGCGCAACACGTCGGCCCAGGTGTGCGAGCCCGCGTCGGCCTTCTCGGTGGTCTCGGTGAGCCGGGGCAGGCGGAACAGGAACACGAACACCGCCAGCAGGAACAGGAAGATGCCCAAGCCCAGATAGGGCCCCTGCACCGCACTGGCCTCGTGGGCGAAGTACGCCGCGCGCTCGGCGTCCGGCAGCACCGCGATCTGGTCGGTGGTCTTGACCGTGTTGGACAGGATCAGCACGCCACCGAAGTACGGCGCCAGCGTGGTGCCGAGCGAGTTCATCGCCTGCGCCAACGTCAGCCGGCTGGAACTGGTGCGCTCCGGGCCCAGCAGCGCCACGTACGGGTTGGCCGCCACCTGCAGCACGGTGATGCCGGTGGCCAGCACGAACAACGCGGTCAGGAACGCGCCATACACGCGCAGTTCCGCCGCCGGCCAGAAGCCGATGGCGCCGATGCCGGCGATCACCAGACCGATCACGATGCCCTGCTTGTAGCCCACGTGCGCGACCAGCCGACCGGCCGGCAACGACATCAGGAAGTACGCGCCGAAGAAGGTGAACTGCACCAGCATCGCCTGCGCGAAGTTGAGCTGGAACACGCTCTTCAGGTGCGGGATCAGGATGTCATTGAGGCAGGTCAGGAAGCCCCACATGAAGAAGATCGTGGTGACCACCGCCAGCGCCACCTTGGTGTTGACCACCGGTGCTGCAGCTGTGGATCTCAGCGGGGATGGAGGAAGTGTCGGCATGGGAAGGCGCCTTGCGGTGGATGCGGTGGAAGGGGGCGGTCAGCGTGGCAACGCCGCGCTGCTCTCACGGACACGCAGCTGCACCGGCGCGACCACGCGCATCGGAGCCGCGTCAGGGTTGTCCAGGCGCTGCAGCAACAGCGACGCCGCCTGCCGGCCACGCTCGCGCGGGTCGGCGGTCAGCGTGGTCAGCGGCGGGACCGCCACCGATGCTTCGGAGATGTCGTCGAAGCCGGTCACCGCGAAGTCGGCGCCGGGGCGGATGCCGCGCGAGGTCAGGCCCAGCATCAGGCCGAGGGCGACGGTGTCGTTGTAGCAGACCGCGGCGCTGGGACGCTGGCCACCCTCGAACAGCTCGCCGGTGCGTGCGGCGGCCTCCAGGCGGTTCGGTGCCGATTCGATCAGCCAGTCCTGGCGCAGATCCAGGCCTGCTTCGGACAGCGCACGCTGGTAACCGATGCGGCGCTGGTGGCACGAACTCGACGCGGCATGCCCGCCGAAGAATGCGATGTCGCGATGGCCCTGCTCGATCAGGTGGCGGGTGGCCAGGTAGGCACCGTTCTGGTTGTCCATCGTCAGGAAGTCCCAGTCGGCGCCTTCCAGCTCGCGGTTGAACAGCAGCACGTTGGCGTTGACGCCGAGCACCTGGCGCAGCGCCTGGGTGTCGCTGCCTTCGGCCGGCGACAGGATGAAGCCGGTCGGGGTGTGTTCCATCAGCGTGGACAGCACCGCCTGCTGCCGGGCCGGCGACTCGGAGGTGCTGCCCAGCAGCGTGACATACCCCTTCTCGCCCAGGGCTTCGTCCACGCCGGAAGCGAATTCGGCGAAGAACGGGTTGGACAGGTCGTTGATCACCAGCGCGATCGAGGAGGAGGTGCGGCGACGCAGGTTGGCCGCGGTGCGGTTGTATACGTAGCGCTGGCGACGCAGCTCCGCCTCCACCTTGGCGCGCGTGTCCACGTTGACCAGCGGGCTGCCACGCAGCACCAGCGACACCGTCGCACGTGACACGCCCACCGCCTGGGCGATGTCGGTCACGGTCACCGCACGTTTTGCTTCCTTGCCGGCGCGCTGGCTGGCGGCGGGTTTCTTATCGTTCATGGCTCAGGCTGACGGCTCGATTCGCAAAAATCCTAAAGGATCGGGGCAGCGCGTCGACGCGCCCTGCCCGAACCCACTGGCAACGGCGTCGCAGCAGCTCACTTCATTTCACTGCCCGGCGTGGCGCAATAGGACACCGGCAGATCCGCAATGGCCGTACCCCAGCCCTGCGTCGGAACGTCTTCGCCCAGCTGGAACTCCACCGTCCCACCCTTGCTCAGCCGCTCCCAGTCGAGCCACACCGTGTTGAGCGGCTTGCCCTCGAACTGGACGGCGTGAATGTACTGCAAGCGATTGGCATCGGCACGCTGTGCCCTCAGCTGCAGTCGCTTTCCGTTGCCGAGATTGATTTCAGCGCTGGAATAGCGGGGCGAATGCAGCAGGAACTGTCCCGTACCCGGCACCGCCGGATACAGCCCCAGGGCACTGAACAGATACCAGGCCGACATCGTGCCCAGGTCGTCGTTGCCGGTCACGCCGTTGGGCGCGTTGGTGAACAACTGCTGCGCGGCGCGCACCACGGTGGCCGTCTTCCACGGCTGGCCGATCAGCGTGTACATCCACGGTGCATGCAGGTCCGGTTCGTTGTTGGGGTTGTAGCGGTACTGGTTGTAGTAGCTGTACGGCCCGACCACCCATTCCTTGCGCGCGGCGGTCTGCGGCGACTTGAGCAGTTCGTCATAGGCGAAGAACGCATCCAGCCGGCGACCGGCCTCCTCACGGCCATGCATCGCCGTCACCAGGCCCGGGATGTCCTGCTGCGCCAGCCACTGGTACTGCCAGGCGGTGCCTTCGTGGAAGCCATGCTGCGAGCGCGGGCTGTAATGGCCATCGGCCGGCGTGTACCACTGGCCGCCTTCGGCGCGCGGACGCGGGAAGCCACTGAAGCCGGCCTCGGCATCACGCACGTCGGCGTCCCACACCTTGTGCCAGTTGCCGCCACGGACGCGCAGCACCTGCGCATCGTCGGCATGGCCCAGGCCATCGGCCATCTGTGCCAGCGCGCAATCGGCCAAGGCGTATTCCAGCGTGGCCGAGCCGCCGTGGTGCGGGTCCACGTCCATGCCCCTGGACGGGAATGCGCGGTCATAGGCGACATACCCGTCGGCAAGATAGGTGGCATTGCCCGAGCGGCCGGCATGGCGCGAGTTGATCGGCGGCATCGAGAACGCATTGCGACGCAGTGCAGTCCAGGCCTCGGCCTCGCGGCCGGTCAATGCACCGAAACGCCACAGGTCGACCAGGAACGGCGTCACCGGGTCACCGGTCATCACGTTGGTCTCGAAGTTGGCGTAGCCCCAGCGCGGCAGCCAACCACCCTGCGCATCGATGGCCAGCACGCTGCGCGCGATGTCCCGTGCCACGTCCGGGCGGGTCAGCGCCAGCCACTGGTTCTGCGAGCGGTAGGTGTCCCACAGCGAGAAGTACTCGTAGTAGGTCCAGCCATCGGCACGGTGGATCGCATCGTCGTAGCCGCGATAGCGCCCATCGGCGTCACTGCCGGTCATCGGCTGCAACAGCGCGTGGTACAGCGCGGTGTACAGCACCACGCGGTCATCGGCACTGGCGCCCTGGACGCGCACGCTGTCCAGCTGCTCACGCCAGCTCTGCTGCGACAGCGCGCGCATGCGATCGAAGCCGAGCAGGCGGTCGCCCTGCTTGCCGTCGGCGCGCAGGTTGTTGCGCGCGCCCTCGGCGTCCACGTGCGAGATCGCGCTGGTGGCGGTCACGCTGCGACCATCGGCCAGGTCGAAGCTCAACCAGGCGCCATTGGGCTTGAGTTCGCCTTCCATGCTGTGTCGCGCATCGGGAAGGCCGCCGTTCTCGCCCCAGGTGCCATGCGCCTTGAACGGGCGGTCGAACTCGATGCGGAACCACGTCGTGTACTGGTGTCCGCCGCAAAAGCTCTTGGTCACCAGCTTGCCCTCCACCGCGCGATCGCCGACCACGTCGACGACGCTGCCGATCACCGAGTGGCGCTCGTTGGCCTGGCCGACGTTGACCAGCACATGGCCCAGCCCGCTGCCGGCGGTGAACGTATACCGCTCGGCCGCGGCACGGGTGCGCGCGGTGGTCTCCACGTCGATGCCGCCGTAGTCGGTCAGGCGCACCTTGTAGTAGCCGGCCTGGCCCACTTCGCCGTCGTGCGCATAGGCCGAGGCGTAGCTCTTGTGGTCGAAGCGCTTGGCATCGCGGGTGTCGAAGTCGCCGCCCGGACCGATGCTGCCGGTCACCGGCAGGACCGAGACCTGCCCGCCCTGTTCCCAGCAGCCGGCGCCGGAGATGAAGGAGTGGCCAAAGCCGCGGATCTTCTCGTCGTCGTAGCGCCAGCCCGAGTAGTGGCTGCCGATCGGGCTGACCTGGATCAGGCCGAACGGGGCCGACGCGCCCGGGAACGTATTGCCGTCGTCCTTGCTGCCGATGAAGGTGTTGACCTCGCGCTCCAGCGCCACCGGCGCGGCCTGCAGCAGCGGGACCACGGACAAGGCCAGCACGCAGGCCAGGCGCGCCAGCGGCCGTGGCCGGATCAGGCGGGAGGAAACAGACGGCAATCGGCTCATGCGATGGATCCTTTGGGTCGATGTCGGTACGGCGTCGTCAGGTTGGCCCGGCCGAAGCCGGGCCTGTGAGGCCGGCCCGTCCGTCGGCAGGACGGGGGAGAGAGTCGGCCTCAACAAGCGGGCAGGTGGCTGCCGATGGAAAAGCCCAGCGGCGGCGATCAGGTGGAAAACGGCATCGATCAGCTGCCGATCAGCCCGCCATGAAGGCAGGAAAACCAGCATTTCAATCGGTGCAGGTCCGCCCTCCTGCAAATTTAGATCGATTTAAGTAGAACACGAGATTTTCTGGACTTGCATTCTGCGGCGCACCATTGCGCCTGCGGATCGCCCCACGCCTCACCCGGTGCCCGCCCCCTCCCGGACCGGACGCCCCTGACCTGAGCCCCCTGCCGCGACATCGGCCCGGACGGCCGGGCCCGGCTCATATTGCGCAGCAGCATGCGTCGCACCCGGCTGCTGTGGTAAAAATTTGCCGCCAATCGTTTAGATCGATCCAAATGACTCGGTCGCGATTGCCTGATCGTGAAAGGCGCAAAGGACCGAGGCAACGCCACGGGCAACACCTGCAACGTCAAAAAGAAATCGGCTTCAAAAATTAGATCGATTCAAGTTTCCGTATCAGCTACCAGTTCAATCCAGGAGAGGGAGAGAGTGGAATGAAACAGATCACCCGCATGCAAGGCCGCGACGCATTGTCCGCCGCCATTGCCGCTGCATTGTTCGCCGTCGCGATCGCACCGGGCGCGGCGTTCGCACAACAGGCTGCCACGCAGCCCGACGCCACCACGCTGGACAGCGTGACCGTCACCGGTTACCGCTACGCCATCGAGAAGAGCCTGGAACAGAAGCGTGATGCCAACGCCGTGGTCGAGGTGATCACCGCCGAGGACGTGGGCAAGTTCCCCGACAAGAACGTCGCCGACGCGCTGCAGCGCGTGCCCGGCGTGATCATCACCCGCAGCGGCGGCGAAGGTAAGAACGTCAGCGTGCGCGGCCTGGCACCTGACCTCACCCTGACCCAGTTGAACGGCAACTACGTCGCCAGTTCGGAAACCAACAACGAGGCTTCGCGCTCGTTCAACTACACCCTGCTGCCGTCCAACATGCTGTCGGCCGCCGAGCTGTACAAGACGCCGGAAGCCCGCATCGAAGAAGGCGGCATTGGCGGCACGGTGATCCTGCGCACGCGTCGCCCGCTGGACATGGAAGCCAACTCCGGCTTCGCCAGCATCGAGGGTACGTCGTCCGACACCACCAGCGGCATCGACCCGCAGGCGTCGGCGATGTACTCCTGGCACAGCAAGGACGAACGCTTCGGCCTGCTGATCGGCGCGACCCAGCAGAACCGCCGCAGCCGTACCATGGAAGTCAGCACCGAGGATTGGCAGTGGTACAGCGATCGCCTCGACGCCAATGGCAACATCAGCCATGACTATGTCTGGAACGAAGCCGGCACCACGCGCAATCCCCCGGTCGACGCCCACGGCAGGCCGTTGAAGGACGTCTCCCAGTTCTGGGGCCGGTCGGGTATCTACGACCAGAACGGCGGCCACTACTCCGGCTTCTTCATGCCGACTTCGGTGAACTTCGCGGTCAAGGACGAGAAGCGTGAGCGCAGCGGCGGCCAGTTGACCTTCCAGTTCAAGCCGGTCGACAACGTCACCATGACCGCCAACTACTTCCGCTTCGAGCTGGAAGGCAACTACACCCAGAACATGCTCAAGGTGCCGGAATGGAACCTGGCGCGCGTGGCCGGCGACGGCAACTGGGAAGGCGGCCGCCTGCTCAATGGCTTCACCATGGACCCCAGCGGCACCATCGTCACCGGCGCCGAGTACCAGAAGCTGGCCGGCAAGACCTACATCTGCAGCGAGGACGAGGCGGCAGCCGCAGGCCTTCCGGGCGGTGGCTGGGGCCCGGATGACTGCACCATCCCCACCCCGCAGCTGACCGGCACCTATAGCCGCGAAAAGGCGCTGTCGCAGACCGCCGACCTGAGCGTGGACTGGGACATCAGCCCGTTGTGGAAGGCCAGCTTCGCCGGTGGCCGCACCTGGTCCGAGGGTGGACCGTCGATGAGCTTCCGCATGTCGGCCAAGCCACGCCGCAAGGTCGATGGCGTGTGGCAGAGCGGCAACCAGTACAGCGCGTGGGACATCACCGGCACGCCGTCGGCGACGTTCTCGCCGGACCTGCAGCAGCAGCTCATGAATGGCGTCGCCGAAGTCGATACCGGTTCGACCGACTCCTCCTGGATGCAGACCAGCATCAAGCAGAACCACTTCCAGGCCGACTTCACCAAGCTGTTCGAAAGCGGCTGGCTGGATTCGTTCCAGTTCGGCGCCAAGTACAGCGACGGCAAGGTGCATCGCAACACCGGCAACACCTACTGGGTGTGCCAGGGTGCCGATCCGGGTGACTACAGCAAGCGCTACCAGGCCGGTTGTGATTCCACCGCCGGTGTCGCCCAGCCTGGCTTCTTCCTGTCCCAGCCGATCGGCAACATCGCCGGCGGCTTCAATGCCAATGTGTTCCCGGGCATCAACTACCCGGCCTACATCGACTACCTCAACCGGACCTATGGCGCGGCGCAGAGCCGTCGTGAGGACGACTTCGTCTACAACGTGGGCGAGAAGGTCTACAGCGGCTACTTCCAGGCCAACTTCCGCACCGAGCGCGTGCGCGGCAACATCGGCATCCGCGTGGCCCGTACCAAGCAGCATGCCGAGTCCAGCGATTCGGTCGAGCGCTTCATCGACTACTGGGCCGACAACAGCGCCGGCACGCCGATGTCCTGCAACGACCCTGCCGCCGCTGCACTGTTGAACTCCGGCCAGGACTACAACTGCGAGAACGATCTGGTCCGCCTGCCTGACCGGCTTGCCCGCGAGAAGTCCTACGAGATGGCCTCGCTGGACAAGACCTACACGGACATCCTGCCGAGCTTCAACATCGCCTGGGACATCACCGACGACCTGGTGCTGCGCGGCGCCGCCTCCAAGGTCATCGCACGCCCGAGCTATACCTCCATCGCCTACCCCGGCGGCCTGAGCTACTACAGCGAGGAGTACAGCAACGACCGCCTGGTCACCGGTGGCACCACCAACCCGGGCTGGTACGGCTCGGGCAGCAACAAGAACCTGGACCCGTTTGAAGCCATCCAGTACGACCTGAGTCTGGAGTGGTACTTCAAGCCCGGCGCGGTCGCCGGTGTCGGCCTGTTCCGCAAGGACGTGAAGAACTTCACCATCGGCGTGGAGCGCGACGTGACCATGAACGTCGGCGGTCAGACGGTGACGGTGCAGAACTACCAGACCGATGCCAACGGGCGTGACGCGGTGTCGCAGGGCGTCGAGCTCTACGGCCAGTACACCTTCGGCTTCGGCCTGGGCATCCAGGCCAACTACACCTACAACGACACCAACATGGCCTCGGTCGAGATCGACGGGGAGACCATCGGCGAGTCGCCGCTGGTCGGCAGCGCCAAGAACCAGGCCAACGTCACTGTGTTCTACGAGAACGCCCGCTTCCTGGCGCGCGCCTCATACAACCGTCGCGGCGAAGTGGTGGGTGACCTGAACAACGGCTTCAACGCCTACAGCGAACCCTACGACCAGCTGGACCTCAACGCGGCCTTCAACATCCGCGAGGACCTGACGCTGAGCGCCTCGGTGCTGAACGCCACCAAGTCCGAACAGCGCATCCACCTGGGCAATGACACCAAGGCCCGCTTGCTGTCCAACAGCTATGCCGGTCGCCAGTTGTACATGGGCCTGACCTGGAAGTTCTAAGCCTCACCCCTCCGCGCTGAGCGCGCGGGGCGCTCCTCCACGGCAGTCGCGCTGGTACCAGGCGGCTGCCGTTTCTTTTTCAGGAAGGGAAAGCGGGAAGCGCAGCCAACGCCGGCAAACCGCTTTGGCTTTCGGCTTTCGGCTTTCGGCTTTCGGCTTTCGGCTTTGGCTTTGGCTTTGGCTTTGGCCTTGGCTTTGGCCTTGGCCTTGGCCTTGGCCTTGGACTTGGCCTTGGCCTTGGCCTTGGCCTTGGCCTTGGACTTGGACTTGGACTTGGACTTGGAATTTCCCTTCCCCCGCTGGCGGGGGAAGGTGCCCGGAGGGCGGATGGGGGCGCTGTTGCGGTTGCTCTTCAACCGAAGCCCACAGCAGCACCTCGTCCTCGCGGAAAGCAACGCCGAAAGCTGGCCTCACCCCAGCCCCTCTCCCGCAAGAAACGGGAGAGGGGCCCCAGGAAAAGCCCAAGGCCGCGCGCTCAGGTCAACGCCGTCATCACCGCCGCCCGATACGCCGGGCGCGTCTTCAACCGCGCATACCACGCCTCCAGATGCGGTAGATCCGGCCGCTGGATGGGCATCTCGAACCAGGCATAGGCAAACGCGCCCAGCGGGATGTCGCCCATCGCGAACTGCTCGCCGGACAGCCACGGCTGTCGTGCAAGCTCGGCGTCGGCCAGCTTCAACAACTCGCCACAACGCTGCAACGCGGCCGCGATGCGTACTTCATCGCGATCGGCCGGCGCGGTCCGCACCACGCCCCAGAACAGGTCGCGGAACGCCACCGCGAAGCTGGAGATGGTCCAGTCCATCCACTTCTCGCTCTGCGCGCGCGCGGCGGCATCTTCCGGATACAAGGTGCCCAGCGCGTAACGTGCGCTCAGGTAGCGCACGATGGCGTTGGACTCCCACACCGGCAGGCCGTTGTCCTCGATCACCGGTACCAGCCCGTTTGGGTTCATCGCCAGGTAGTCCGGCGACTGGGTGCCACCAAAAGCGCCGCCGACCTCGATCGATTCGTACGGCAGGCCGATCTCCTCGGCACACCACAGCACCTTGCGCACATTGCTTGAATTGCGCCGACCCCAGATCTTCAACATCCGCTTGCTCCGTTGTGTTCGCTTTGCATCATTGAACTGATTGTCACGGCTTCGCCTCGGCCCGCTTCGCACTTGCCTTGCTTACCTTGCTCGCCTTGCGCGGCGCTGCACGCACGGCCGACGACTTGCCGTCCTTCTTGACCTCGAACAACCCGGTCGCCTTCATCAGGTCGCTCAACTTGCGATACCCGTAGTTGCGCGAATCGAACGAGGCGCGGTTGGCAATCTGGTTGCCCACCGCGCTGAGCATCGCCCAGCCCTGTTCGTCGGCGGCGGCTTCCACCGCGCCGCGCAGCAGGTTGATCAGGCGCGTGTCACCGCGCAACTCGCCGCTGGAACGCGGCGTGATCGGGGCCGCTTCCGGGGGCGCTGCATTCGGCGCGCCCTCGCCGGCATTGGCCGCGGCCGGCACCGGCGCGGCCGCCACCGGCTCCGCGCTCGGCTCATGCGGCTCGGAGCGATCATTGCCCAGGGCTTCCAGGTAGATGAACTTGGAGCAGGCGTTGACGAAGGCCACCGGCGTCTTCTGCTCGCCGAAGCCGTACACCTTCACGCCGTCGGTCAGCAGCCGCATCACCAGCGGCGTGAAGTCCGCATCGCTGGACACGATCGCAAACCCGTCCAGGTTGCGTGCGTACAGCAGGTCCATCGCATCGACCACCATCGCCATGTCCGAGGCGTTCTTGCCCTTGGAATAGGCGAACTGCTGGATCGGCCGGATCGCGAACTCATGCAGCACGTGCTCCCAGCCCTTCAGGCGCGGGTTCTTCCAGTCGCCATAGGCACGGCGCACGTTGGCCACGCCAAAGGCCGCCACCTCGACCAGGATTTCATCGATCTTCGATGCAGGCGCGTTGTCGGCATCGATCAACAGGGCAATCCGCTTCTCCGGCTCGGACATGACACAGCTCCATGACGAAAGACTGAGCCGCAGTATCGGCCATCTATGTTGTCCGCACATCACATGACATCATCGACAGCGCCCGTTGCCCCCACCAATGGCCGGCCCGATGCCGGTCTTTCTGGAGAACGTACATGCCACACGACCCAGTCCCCCACCTGGTCATCGTCGGCGGCGGCTTTGCCGGTCTCTGGGCCACCCGTGCCCTGGCCAAGGCCCGTCTGCGCATCACCCTGATCGACCGCCGCAACCATCACCTGTTCCAGCCACTGCTCTACCAGGTCGCCACCGCCGGGCTGTCCTCGCCGGATATCGCCGCTCCGCTGCGCCACATCCTGCGCCGGCAACGCAATGTCGACGTGCGCCTGGGCGAGGTCACCGCCATCGACAAGCAACAGCGCGAAGTCGTGCTGGGCGACGGCACCCGTGTCGGTTATGACCTGCTGATGGTCGCCAGCGGTGCCACCCACGCCTATTTCGGCCACGACGAGTGGGCCGGCGACGCGCCGGGCCTGAAGACGCTGGACGATGCCCTGCTGCTGCGGCGCAAGCTGCTGCTGGCCTTCGAGCGTGCCGAGGCCGAGAACGACCCGGAGAAGAAAGCCGCCTGGCTCAGCTTCGCGGTGGTCGGCGCTGGCCCCACGGGCGTGGAACTGGCCGGCACCCTGGCCGAGATCGCCCGGCACACCTTGCGCAACGAGTTCCGCCACATCGACCCCGCGTCGGCACGGGTGCGCCTGGTCGAGGCCGGGCTGCGGGTGCTGTCCAGTTTCCCGGAACGCCTGTCGCAGAAGGCGCGCGAGCAGTTGGAACGGCTCGGCGTGGAGGTGCTGACCGGCACCCCGGTCAATGACATCAACGCCTTCGGTTTCCAGCTCGGCGACGTGCACGTGCCCGCGCGCACCGTGGTGTGGGCCGCCGGCGTGGCCGCCTCGCCGCTGGCGCGCACGCTGGACGTGCCACTGGACCGCGCCGGCCGCGTGCAGGTACAGCCGGATCTGACCGTCCCCGGCCATCCGGAGATCTTCGTCGCCGGTGACCTGGCCGCGCTGCTGCAGGACAACGGCCGCCCGGTGCCCGGCGTGGCGCCGGCCGCCAAGCAGATGGGGGCCTACGTCGCCCAGGTGATCCGTGCACGCCTGGACGGTGCCTCGCCCCCTGCCCCGTTCCGCTACAACGACCAGGGCAACCTGGCCACGATCGGACGCATGGCCGCCATCGTGCACATGGGCAAGCTGCAGTTGTCCGGTGTGCTGGCGTGGTGGTTCTGGCTGGCCGCGCACGTGTTCTTCCTGATCGGCTTCCGCAACCGCCTGGTGGTGCTGCTCAACTGGGGCGTGGCGTACTGGAGCTACCAGCGCAGCGCGCGCATCATCCTGGGCAACCCCTACGACGACCGGAAGCCCGATCCCCGGTAGAGCGGAGCCGTGCCCCGCCGTGCATCATCGACAACCCCGTGCCGGGCATCGCCCGGCACGGCCCGGTTCATTGCCCGGCAGCGAACTGCTCGAACACCTGTTTGCCGGTCAGCGTCGGCGTGTCATTGGCCAATGCGTAGAACGGCGGCTTCTCGTCGATGAAGATCTGGCTGACCAGCTCCAGCGGTGCCTGCTGGAACAGCCCTGCCGACACGAAGTACTCCCCGTCAGGCACCAGCCGGTAGAACAGGTGGGTGCCGCAGTCGCCGCAGAAGCCGCGCTCGGCCCATTCCGAGGAACGGTAGCGCCGTGGTTCGGCGCCGTTGAACCGCACCTTGTCATCGCAATGCACCGCGAAGAACGGCCCGCCGGACCAGCGCCGGCACATGCTGCAATGACACAGGCCGATCTGCACGTGCGCGTCACCGGCAATCACTTCGATCGCGCCACACAGGCAAGTACCTTTCATCGTTCTCTCCCTCCAGGATGCAAGCGCGGAATCTACACCGTCGCGCCGGGCCACGCTCGGCCGGGAGCTTCACCGGAAGAGTCCGCCCGCACCAACGCCCACGAAAAAGCCCGGGTTTCCCCGGGCTTTTCGGTGCACCTCAACGCCTGATCAGGCGGCGAACAGTGCCTTCATCTTCTTCAACGCGTTCGCCTCGATCTGGCGGATGCGCTCGGCCGACACGCCGTACTCGTCGGCCAGCTCCTGCAGCGTCACCTTGCTGTCGGCATCCAGCCAGCGGCGGGCGATGATGTCACGCGAACGCTGGTCCAGCTTGGCCAGTCCTTCGCGCAGCAGGCTCAGCTGGTTGTCCTCGCTGTCCTCGCGCTCGTAGGCCTGCGACGGGTCTTCATCGCGTGCGACCAGGTAGGCGGCCGGCGACGGCGGTGCATGGTCGTCGTCCTCGTCGGACGGCGCATCGAAACCGACGTCACGACCGGACAGGCGCGACTCCATCTCCATCACTTCACGCTCGGAGACGTTCAGGTCCTTGGCGACGGCGCTGACTTCGGCAGCGTTCATCCAGCCCAGGCGGGTCTTGGACTTGCGCAGGTTGAAGAACAGCTTGCGCTGCGCCTTGGTCGTGGCGACCTTGACGATGCGCCAGTTCTTCAGGATGAACTCGTGCATCTCGGCACGGATCCAATGCACGGCGAAGGACACCAGGCGCACGCCCATTTCCGGGTCGAAGCGCTTGACCGCCTTCATCAGGCCGATGTTGCCTTCCTGGATCAGGTCGCCCAGCTGCAGGCCGTAGCCGTTGTAGCCACGGGCCACGTGCACGACGAAGCGCAGGTGCGAATGCACCAGCTCGCGCGCGGCATCCAGGTCCTGCTCGTCGCGGAAACGACGCGCCAGTTCCTGTTCCTCATCGACCGACAGCACCGGGATCTGGTGCACGGCACCGATGTAGGCATCCAGCGAGCCGAGCGCACTGGGAATCGGGAGATTGTTTGCCACAAGGGCAGTGGAGGTATGCAGGCTCATAGTGTCCCAATCTTAGCAGTCAGAACTATTGGACTGACCGGTACAGAAAAAGTTCCAGCATTCTGTTTTTGGCACGACACCCGGCCTTCAGCCTGAATAGGTGCCACAAACAGCTGCTTTCCCCATCCTCCACACCCTACCAGAGCAGGCATCTCAGTCAAATGACAGGGAGCACGCTGATTCAGCCGCCAGCGAGCGCGGCGTCGAGCACCGCCCGCGGTGGCAGCCCCCAATCGATCGGGGCCTGCCCGCGGCGCTGCAGGTAGTCGTTGGCCTGGGAGAAATGGCGGCAGCCCAGGAAGCCGCGGTGGGCCGACAGCGGGGAGGGATGCGGGGCCTTGAGCACGCGGTGGCGGCGGGTATCGATCACCTTGCCCTTCTGCTGGGCGTAACTGCCCCACAGCAGGAACACCAGGCCCTCGCGCTCGCGGTTGAGCACATCCACCACATGATCGGTGAAGCCTTCCCAGCCGCGCCCCTGGTGGGCCCCGGCCTTGCCCTCCTCCACCGTCAGCACGGCGTTGAGCAGCAGCACGCCCTGCTTCGCCCACGGGACCAGGCAGCCATGGTCCGGGCGCGGGATGCCCAGGTCGGCCTCGATCTCCTTGTAGATGTTCAGCAGTGACGGCGGCACCGGTACGCCCGGCGGCACCGAGAAGCTCAGCCCATGCGCCTGGCCATGGCCGTGGTACGGGTCCTGGCCAAGGATGACCACCTTGGCCTGCTCGAACGGGGTGGCGTCGAAGGCGGCGAAGATCTGCGGGCCCGGCGGGAACACGTGCGCGCCGGCCGCCTTGCGCTGGCGCAGGAAGGCCGACAGCTCGCGCATCTCCGGACGCAGCAGCCAGTCGCCGATCTGTGCCTTCCAGCTCGGCTCGAGCTGGATCTGCGCCGCCTGCTCCGGGTTCACAGCGTCACCGCCGGCTGGGCCATGCGCGCCAGCCGGAGCTGGAACAGCACCTTGGTCACCAGCAGGCGTTCTTCGATGGGTTTCTGCACCAGGTCGTTGGCCCCGGACTGCAGCAGCGCCGACTGGTTGTGCGGGTTGCCGTCGCCGGTCATCACCAGCACCGGCAGGCGGCGCTTGCCGTAGCCGAAATCGATGCGGATCCGCTCGACCACGTCACGCCCGCTCAACTCGCCCTTCAGGGTCACGTCGGTCAGCACCAGGTCGATCTCGCGCTGGGTGCGGCCCAGCGATTCGGCGGTCAGCAGCGAGAACGCATCCTCGGCGGTGAGCACATGCACCACGTGCAGGTCGTGCCGCTCCAGCATGCGCTTGGTCGCCTCGGCCACCACGCGGCTGTCCTCCACGTACAGCACGGTCGCATCCGGCACCGGCTCGGGTTGCACGTAGCCACGGATGAAGGCCGCCAACGCCTCGTGGCCCAGCGACTTGTCGAAATAGTCGGTGACGTATTCGGTGAAACGGCGCTGCTCCAGGTGCTGCTGGGCGTCACCGGACACCACGATCACCGGCACGTAGGCCTGCCCGGCGGCGTCGCGCACGCTACGCGCCAGGGTCAGGCCGTCGCCATCGGGCAGGGCCAGCGAGGTGGTGACCAGATGCACCGGGCCAGCCGCCAGCGCGGCGCGGGCCTCGGCGATGCTGGCGCACCCCACCACCTCCACGTCGGGCAGCTCGCGTGTGAGCACATCGCTGATCAGGCGCCGCACCAGTTTTGAGCCATCGACCACCATCACCCGGGGGGCGTCACTGATCAGATGCTTGAGTTCGTGCTTCGCCATGCCTGCCTCAGGTTTCAGTCGGGCGAGTCTGCCTGAGGAAGTGGCCTGTCACCAGCCATGCCCCGAGCCAGCCCAGGATCGTGGTCGCCACCAGCACCATCAGCGAGTGGAACAGGTCCAGCCCGTGCAGCACGAAGGGACTGCCATAGCTCTGCGACAGCGTCGCCAGCGGCGGGCGCAGCGCCAGACCGCAGATACCGATCAACCCCAGCGCCACCGCGCCGGCCCCCAGGCCATACCACGCCCCCAGGTAGACGAACGGACGGCGGATGAAGCCGTCACTGGCACCGAGCAGCTGCAGGACACCGATTTCCTCGCGCCGGGCCTGGATGTCGAGCCGGACGGTGTTGCCCACCACCAGCGCCGCACCCACGCCCAACAGCACCGACAACACCTGCACCAGCCGTGCGCCGAACGCCAACCAGCCGTCCAGCCGTTGCCGCCACAGCGCATCGTGCTGCACCAAGTCGGTTTCCGGCAGGGCTTCCAGTGACTTGGCCAACGCGGCGTCATCGCCCGTGGCCGGGGTGACGATCAACAGCGTCGGCAGCGGGTTGTCGCCCAGCGCATCGATCGCCTCGCCCAGCCCGGCACTCTGCCGCAGCTCGGCCAGGCCTTCTTCCGGGGTGCGCACGGCCACCTCGGCCACCTCGGCACGGGCGCGCAGCGCGGCCACCACCGTCTGCGCGGCGGCCGCGTCCAGCTCGGGCTTCAGGAACAGGTTGATGTCACGCGACTGCTGCACGCTGCCGGCGAAATGCTTGAGGTTGTCCAGCGCGATGGACAGGCCCAGCGGCAATGCCAGCGCCAGCGCCATCACCGCCACGGTCAGGGCGGTGGCCCACGGCTTGCGCAGCGCGCGGCCAAGGCTGAACACCACGCTGTGCAGGTGGTGGCGGAACCAGGTGAGCACGCGCGACGGCGCGGCGGCTTCGGTATTTGCGGGTTTGCTCATCGTCTTGCGCTCACTCCGCCAGCTCGTGCGGCGAGATGTCATCGACCAGCTTGCCGTGGTCCAGGATCAGCACGCGCTTGCGCATCTGCTTGATCAGCGCCAGGTCGTGGCTGACCACCAGCACGCTGGTGCCCCGCCCGGGCAGCTCGGCGAACAGCGACATGATCTCCGCGGCCAGGGTCGGGTCGAGGTTGCCGGTGGGTTCATCGGCCACCAGCAGCCGCGGTTCACCCACGATGGCGCGGGCGATGCCCACGCGCTGCTGCTCGCCGGCCGACAGTTCGGTGGGCAGGGCCTTCTCGCGGTGCGCCAGGCCCATGCGTTCGAGCACCGAGCGCACCCGCTTGGCGGTATCGGCGCGGCGGTCGCCGCGCAGGATCAGTGGCAAGGCGACGTTCTCGCCGATGCTGCGGTCCACCAGCAGGCGGTGGTCCTGGTAGACCGCGCCCACCTCGCGCCGGTGCAGGGCGACCTTGCCGCCACGCACCTTCAGCAGGTTGCGCTCACCGAACAGCACCGCGCCGCGCGTGGGCCGTTCGCTCAGGTGGATCAGCTTGAGCAGGGTGCTCTTGCCGGCACCGGAGTGCCCGGTGACGAACAGCATCTCGCCGGCCGCCACCTCGAAGCTGACATCCGCCAGCGCCTGATGGCCACCGGCGTACTGTTTGCTGACATTGTCAAAACGCAGGACGCTCATCCGCCGATTATGCAGGAGCGCACCCGGTAGTGCCGAGCCATGCCCGGCACAGGATCCCCGCACGGCCCTGCGCCGAGCAGGGCTCGGCGTTCCCGGGCCGGGCCGGTCAGCTGCCGGAAAGCATCCGGCGGATCTTGCGGCCCAGGCGGGTCAGGAACGAGTCGTTGTCACTGCCACCGCGCATCGACTTGGCCTGTACCTGCACCGGTGCATTGGCCACGGCCGGTGCGGCCACGCCCTCGGCACCTTCGACCGGACGCCCGTGGCGACGACGACGGCGCTTGCGCGGGGCGCGCTCGCCTTCCACCGCCGGGGTGCCCGACGCATTCGGTGCGCTGCCGGCGGTGTCCGGGCGCGGCGGCTTCGGTGCGGCAGCCTGCTCGCCTTCCACGCGCGGCTTGCGCTCACGACGCGGACGGCCATCGGCACCACGCTCGCCACCGCCACGGCGCTCGCCGGGCTTGCCGCCCCGGCCACCACCACGACGGGCCTCGTCGGCGGCCTTCTGCTCGCGGGCTTCGCGGAAGATGGCCCCCACGCTTTCGTTCTCCTCGCCCTCGGCGCCTTCCACCGGCGCGCGCTCCGGGCGCGGCAGGGGGGTCAGCAGCTCGCTGGTGACGGACTCGACCGGGATCTTCTGCTCGATGTAGGCCTCGATGTCCGGCAGGCTCATCGCATAGCGTTCGCAGGCGAAGCTGATCGCATCGCCTTCCTCGCCCAGGCGCGCGGTGCGGCCGATGCGGTGCACGTAGTCCTCTGCATCGAACGGCAGGTCGTAGTTGTAGACGTACTTGATGCCGTCGATGTGCAGGCCGCGGGCGGCCACGTCGGTGGCGACCAGGATTTCCAGCTGGCCCTTCTGGAAGCGGTTGAGCAGGCTCTCGCGCTTCTTCTGCGGCACGTCGCCGGACAGCACGCCGACGCGGTAGCCGGCCCGCTCCAGCGCGCGCGCGACGCGCTCGACGAACACCTTGGTGTTGACGAACACCATGGTGCGGGCGCCTTCGCTGCGCGAGAGCAGGCCCAGCAGCAGCGGCAGCTTCTCTTCGTCGGCCGGGAAGTAGATGCGCTGGCGCACGCGGTCGGCGGTGACGTTCTCGGTCTCCACCACCAGCTTCTGCGGCTCGTTCATGTGCTCGTAGGCCAGCTCCAGCACGCGGTGGCTGAGGGTGGCGCTGAACAGCAGGGTCTGGCGCGTGGTGCGCTCGGGCATGCGCCGCAACAGGAAGCGGATGTCCTTGATGAAGCCCAGGTCGAACATGCGGTCGGCTTCGTCCAGCACGCAGATCTCGCAGGCATGCAGCGACACCACCTTGTGCTGCTTGACGTAGTCGATCAGGCGGCCCGGGGTGGCGATGATCACGTCCACGCCCTGCTGCAGCAGCTCACGCTGCTTGTCGTAGTCCACGCCACCGTAGACCAGCGCGAAGCGCAGGCCAGTGTCGGCGGCGAACTTCATCGCGTCCTTGTGGATCTGGATGGCCAGCTCGCGGGTCGGCGCCAGGATCAGCGCGCGCGGGTCTTCCGGCTTGCGGTCGGCCAGCGCCGGCCGGGTCAGCAGCCGGTTGACCACCGCCACCAGGAAGGCCAGCGTCTTGCCGGTGCCGGTCTGTGCCTGCCCTGCCACGTCGCCGCCTGGCAACGCGACCGGCAAGGTCAGCGCCTGGATCGGGGTACAGCGGGTGAACCCTGCTCCTTCAAGCCCTGCCAGCAATGCTGGCTGCAGTTCGAAGGAGGAAAACGTCACATCGGTCAGCGGTTTGTCGCTCATTATTCTGTCTTTGTAGTGCCAGGCGGCCAGTGTGGCCGGGCGGCTTGCATCAATACGGGCACCGTCGCACACTGCGGCCCCTGCGCCGGGTCGCGCGGCTTGGGCTGTACCCTTTTTGTCCGCGCAATAACCCAGTTTACCGCAATGCGACGGTCAACCCGGCATCGACAGTCGCATTGACCCAGGAGACTCACAAGTGAGCGATAAGGTTTTACACGTCGGCGACGCCGACTTCGACAGCGCCGTCCTGCAGTCCGGCGAACCGGTCCTGGTGGATTTCTGGGCGGAATGGTGTGGCCCGTGCAAGATGATCGCCCCCGTGCTGGACGAGCTGGCCGACGCCTATGACGGCAAGCTGAAGATCGTCAAGCTGAACGTGGACGACAACCGCGCCACCGCGGTGAAGTACCACGTGCGCTCGATCCCGATGCTGCTGCTGTTCAAGGATGGCCAGATCCAGGCCACCCAGATCGGCGCCGTTGGCAAGGGCCAGCTGAGCCAGATGATCGACAAGGCCCTGGCCTGATCGATCCACGCGGCCCGGTGGCGCTCCGCCGCCGGGCCATGCGGGCCTTGCCAATACGGCGGCCCAACAGGGTTTCCGGGCAACTTGCACCCCCGCGCGCGGCGGTGTTAGTGTCGTCCTATCCGGCAGCGTTCGCATGCCGCACCCTCCGGCCGGGTTCTCGACCGGATCACTCCCAACCAGTTCGCCGCCCCCAGGGCGCTCGCACGTCTTAGCGAGAGGAATCAAGCACTTGTCCGAGAACACTCCTTCCGAAACCGGGAGCCCCGACGCGCCCGTCGAGAAGCGCGTGCGCAAGCCGCGTGTTGCCAAGGCCACCGAGGGCAGCGATACCGGCGCCGCCCCCGCTCCGGCCCAGCCCGCACTGCCGCTGCCGCCCGCCGCACCGACGCCGGCTCCGGTTGCCCAGGAATCTTCCGCCCCGGCGCCCGCTGCCGGTGGCAACGACAGCCCGGCCACTTCCGGCAACGCCTCCGGCGGCCAGGAAGGCGGCGAGCCGCGCGGTGACGGCAACAACCCGCAGCGCCACAACAACCCGAACGGGCAGCAGGGTGGCCAGGGCCAGCAGCAGGGCCAGGGCAACCGCCGCGACCGTTTCCGCAACCGCCGCGACCGCGACCGCAACAACCGCTTCCGCGACGACAACGGCATGCCCAACGAGGGCGGCAACGAGAACTACGCGCCGCGCCCGATGCCGAGCGTGCCGGAAGGCTTCCCGGTCTACTCGCTGAGCGACCTGAAGCGGATGCCGGCGCAGAAGCTGCTGGAAATCGCCGAGCAGCTGCAGATCTCCGAAGGCGTGGCCCGTGCCCGCAAGCAGGACGTGATCTTCGCGCTGCTGAAGGTGCTGACCCGCCACGGCGACGGCGTCGCCGCCGACGGCGTGCTGGAAATCCTGCCGGACGGCTTCGGCTTCCTGCGCGCGGCCGAGGCCAGCTACCTGGCCGGCCCGGACGACACCTATATCTCGCCCAGCCAGATCCGCCGCTTCAACCTGCGCACCGGCGACCACCTGTCCGGCCGCATCCGCTTCCCGAAGGACGGCGAGCGCTACTTCGCGCTGTCGATCGTGGACACCATCAACGGTGAGCCGATCGAAGCATCGAAGAACAAGGTGCTGTTCGAGAACCTGACCCCGCTGTTCCCGCGCAAGCGCTTCACCCTGGAGCGTGGCAACGGCTCCTCCGAAGACATCACCGGCCGCATCCTCGACCTGATGGCACCGCAGGGCAAGGGCCAGCGCGCCCTGATCGTTTCGCCGCCCAAGGCCGGCAAGACGATGATGATGCAGCAGATCGCCACGGCCATCACCACCAACCATCCGGAAGTGCACCTGATCGTGCTGCTGGTGGACGAGCGTCCGGAAGAAGTGACCGAAATGCAGCGCACCGTGCGCGGCGAAGTGGT
>NZ_JAYFUH010000228.1:0-4242 GCF_034961085.1 Stenotrophomonas capsici
CGAACGCGCGCACCGCGCCCTGACCTCCGCCGGCCAGGACTTCGTGCTCACGCCCGAGGAGCTGTATGGAACGCGCATCGTCTCGGCCGGCGCGGTGGCACTGTTCCTCGGGCTGGTGGTGGTGCTGCTGGGCAAGGCCAGCGTTGGCGCACTGTTCTTCTGCCTGCTGTTCGGCCTGCCGCTGGGCTGGATGTATCCCACGCTGTGGCTGGGCGAGCGCCGCAAGGTCCGTACCAAGTACGTGGTGCGCGACCTGCCGGTGTTCCTGGACTTCATCACCATGGGCGTGGAGGCCGGCCTGAACATCTCCGGCTCGATCGAGCAGTCGGTGCAGCGTGGTCCGCCGGGCCCGCTGTCGCAGGAATTCTCGCGCATGCTGCGCGACATGCGTGCCGGTCTGCCGCGTGCCGAGTCGCTGCGGCGCATGGCCGACCGCATGGACATCTCGCAGGTCACCAGCTTCACCAGCTCGCTGATCCAGGCCGACAAGGTCGGCGCCAACCTCAGCGACACCCTGCGCGCACAGGCCAACCAGCGCCGCGAAGAGCGCTTCCTGCGCGCCGAGAAGCTCGCGCTGGAAGCACCGGTGAAGATGATGCTGCCCCTGGTGATGTTCTTCTTCCCGCTGATCTTCGTGGTGCTGGCGTACTTCATCTACCTGCAGATGAAACAGCAGGGGATCCTGTGAAGACCCTGGCCCTGTATCGCGGCACGGATTGCCTGGTACCGCAGGTGCTGCACGCGCGTGCCTGGTACCGGCGCCTGTTCGGCCTGCTGGTGCTGCCGCGCCTGCGCAAGGGCCAAGGCCTGTTGATCGAACCCTGCGCCAGCGTGCACACGCTGGGCATGCGCTACCCGCTGGACCTGCTGTTCCTGTCCCGTGACGGCCAGGTGCTGGGTTGGCGCGAGTCCGTGGCGCCCTGGCGCGCGGCCTCGCAACGCGGCGCGCGCAGCACACTGGAACTGCCCGCCGGTACGCTTGCCGCGTTCTCGCTGCGCGTGGGCGAGCAACTGCATTGGCACCCCGTTCCCGACGCTGCCCCGGTCCCCGCGGCCGATGGAGGCCTGCAATGAACCCCCTGCGCACCCCACCCCGCCGCCAGTCCGGGCAATCGCTGGTCGAGTTCTGCATCGTCGTGCCGGCATTCCTGTTCCTGATCCTGGTGACCTTCCAGCTGGTGCTGATCTACCGCGCCAAGACCACCCTGGATTACGCCGCCTTCCAGGCCGCGCGTGCGGGGGCCGTCAACGGCGTGGACCATGCCAAGATGCGCAACGCCTTGGCCTTCGGCCTGACCCCGCTGCTGGCCACCTCACCGGACGCAGCGGGTGTCGCCCGTGCCCGCGCCAACGCCGAGCTGGAGACCCGCCTGTTCGCCGACATCGAGGTCATCGCGCCGACCCGCGCGGCCTTCAACGAATTCCGCGAACGACAGTACGACGGCCGCTACGCGCTACCCAACGACAGCCTGGCGTTCCGCGACAACCGCGTGGGCGGCAGCCAGGTCAACGTGCAGGATGCCAACCTGCTCAAGATCAGGGTGACCTACAAGCTGCCACTGATCGTGCCGTTCGCCGACCGTGTCATCGCCGGCCTCTCCTCGCTGCTGACCGAAGGCGAGAGTTACCATCCGGCCCCGATGCTGATCGAGGAACCGGTCAGCGGCCACCGCCGCCTGCCGATCGAGTCCTACGCCGTGGTCCGCATGCAGACGCCCATCTATGACAGCAGCCGCCTTGCGCGTTGATCGTCGCGCCGTGTGGATGGCACTGCTGGCCGTGTCCGCGGCCGGTGTCGCGCAGGCACAGCCGCAAGGCATGCAGGCACGCATCGAGGCGACCGTCGAGGGCTACGGCAACCTGGCGCCCCGCGGCACCGACAAGCCGATCCGGCTGACCCTGCGCACCGCCGCCGAAGGCATGCGCGCCGACTTCCATTTCGATACCGGCGGTTCGGACGTCTACCTGCTCAAGCGCAACGACGAACCGCGTGCATGGTGGATCAGCGCGCAGGGGCGTTACATGATCCCGGCCAATGACGCCAGCGGCCCGTACTGGTATGACGTGCAACGGCCCTGCGACAACGTGCAGGGCCGTTGCACACCGGCACAGGGCCAGTTCATCGCCGGGCGCCTGGCCAAGGGCGTGAACTATGACCACGCCCGCCATGGGCCCGACGGCACCACCCGTGGCACCTTGTGGATAGACAGCGAGACCGGGCTGCTGCTGGCCTACCGCGGCACCCACGGAAACCGTCAGGACAGCCGCAGCTTCCGTGCCTCGCGGGTGGATTACGAACCGCTCGACGCAGCGGCGTTCGCCAAGCCCACGACATTGCACGTCCCCAAGGGCATGACCGACTGAGGCCACCACCGGCCCACGCGCCTGCCGACTCACTATGATGGGGCCCACTCCCCTGGTTCGAACGGTGTTTCCCGCAGATGCGTATCCTGATCCTTGGCGCCGGTGGCACCGGCGGTTACTTCGGCGGCCGCCTGGCGCAGGCCGGCGTTGATGTCACCTTCCTGGTGCGGGCCAACCGCGCCGCGCAGCTCGACCGCGATGGCTTGGTGATCCGCAGCCCGTTGGGTGATGCGGCGTTCCCGGTCGCACACGTCACCGCCGAGGCGCTGCCGGAACTGGCCCGACAGCGCCCCTTCGACCTGGTCATCCTGAGCTGCAAGGCCTATGACCTGGACAGCTCGATCGATGCCATCGCGCCGGCGGTGGGCCCGGAGACCACGGTGTTGCCGATCCTCAATGGCCTGCGCCACTACGCGGCGCTGGACGCGCGCTTCGGCCGCGACCGGGTGCTGGGCGGGTTGTGCTTCATCAGTTCGACCAAGGCCGGGGACGGCGCAGTGCTGCACCTGGACAAGCCGGCCAAGCTGACCTTCGGCGAGCGTGATGGCGGTGCCGCCAGCGCGCGCGTCGCGGCATTGGCCGCGGCCTGCGCCCAGGCCGGCATCGACCATGTCGCCTCCGAGGACATCGCACGCGAGCAATGGGTGAAGTACACCTTCCTGGCCACGCTGGCGGCCGGCACCTGCCTGATGCGGGGTGACGTCGGCAGCATCGTCGCCACCGACCACGGCACCGCATTGATGCAGGCGCTGTACGCCGAATGCCTGGCGGTGGCCGCGCACGCCGGCCAGCCAATCCCGTCGACCGCCCAGCAGATCGCGCTGGGGGTGGTGACCAAGGCCGGCTCGCCGATCAAGGCCTCGATGCTGCGCGACCTGGAAGCCGGCCAGCGGGTGGAAGCGGCGCACATCGTCGGCGACATGCTCGACCGCGCGTGCGCCGCCGGGCAGGCCGCCCCGCTGCTGCAGGCTGCCTACTGCCACCTGCAGGTCTACCAGGCGCAGCGCGGCGATTGAACCGCGTGCTCAGCCCGGCAGGCGAAAGAACGCACGCGTGGCGGCGGTGGCGTTGGCAGCGGTGACGGCCACGTCTTCGCCACGGTCGCGCGCCAGTTCCTCTACGATATGCGACAGGAACGCCGGCTCGTTGCGGCGGTTCTTGGGCATCGGCTTGAGCGTGCGCGGCAGCAGGTAGGGCGCGTCGGTCTCGATCATCAGCCGCTCGGCCGGGATGTGCTTGACCAGCTCGCGCAGGTGCGCGCCACGGCGTTCGTCGCACAGCCAACCGGTGATGCCGATGTAGTAGTCGCGGTCCAGGTAGTCGAACAGCTCGCGGCGCTCGGCAGTGAAGCAATGCACCACCGCCGGGCCGAGCCGGCCGTCGAAGTTCTTCATCATCGCGATGAAGTCATCGTGGGCGTCACGCTGGTGCAGGAACAGCGGCTTGGCGGTGTCCACGGCGATCTGCAACTGGCGTTCGAAGGCCTTGCGCTGCGCCGGGCGCGGCGAGAAATCGCGGTTGTAGTCCAGCCCGCATTCGCCCACCGCCACCACTTCCGGGTGCACGTGCAGCGCGCGCATCTCCGCATCGCACTCATCGGTGTATTCACTGGCATGGTGCGGGTGCACGCCGGCGGTGGCGTACAGGAAGCCGGGGTGGCGTCGCGCCAGTTCCAGTGCCTGCGGTGAATGCTCGCGGCTGGCGCCGGTGACCACCATCTGCACCACGCCGGCGGCGCGGGCGCGCTCCAGCACCGCGCCAAGGTCGCGTTCGAAGGAATCGTGGGTGAGGTTGGCGCCGATGTCGATCAGTTGCATGGAGCGGGAACGGAAAAGCAGTGAAGGCGGCCATTGTAGTCGTTGTGCCGGGAGCACTAGC
>NZ_JAYFUH010000229.1:0-3332 GCF_034961085.1 Stenotrophomonas capsici
CGACCATCGCCACCGCGAACGACAACTACTTCGACGCGGACCCGAACGACAACTCCGACAGCGCCAGCTACAACATCGTGCTGGGCACGGACATCGAAGCGCTGGTGAGCTTCCCGTCGCAGCCGCTGGAAGTGGGCACCGCGCAGAACCTGGTGCTGACCTACAAGAACAACGGCCCGCAGACCAGCACGGCCGGTGGCACCGTGAGCACCATCATTCCCGACGGCTTCGTCATCGGCACCCTGCCGGCGGGCTGCAGCCTGGAGGCCGGCCAGCAGCTGACCGTCTCCGGCACCGTGTATCCCGGCACGCTGGTGACCTGCGATGCCGGCGTGGTCGCTTCCGGCAGCAGCAAGCCCTTCACCATTCCGCTGACGATGCCGCAGACCGGCACCGACGGGCGCTTCCCGGTCGTGGCCACGCCGCCGGCCGCGCTGAAGGACTGGAACGAAGCCAACAACAGCGTGCTCGCGCCGTACCAGATCAACGAGCCCTACACCGACATCGGCCTGACCAAGACGAAGAACCCGTCCAGTGGCCCGGTCAGCCCCGGCGCGCCGATCACCTCCTCGTTCTCGGTCAGCAATGGCATGAACAGCACCAGCGCGGCCAGCTACACGCCGGCGCAGCCGCTGTACGTGGTTGATTACATGCGCCCGGAGGAAATGGACGCCAGCTACGGTGTGAACGGGTTGGCGAACGTCACCCCGGGCTGGGAGTGCACGGTCCAGCGCAACGTGAGCCCGCCGACCGGCATCCCTGCTGCCTTCACCACCCAGGTGACCTGCAAGACCACCGGTACCGGCACGGTCGCGCGCGGCGGCAGCCTGCCGTTGTCGTTCCAGACCCGCGCCACCGCGATCGTCGGCCAGTTGAACCTGTCCAACCATGCCTGCACCGGCATCACCGCGCTGGGCCAGCTGGGTGTCAACGCGGCCGACGCCGCGCAGCCGGCCGACCGCAGTGCCACCAATGACTGCGCCACCGCCGGCACCGGCCTGAACCTGACCGACGTCATCAATGACACGGCCTGGGTCAACATCCGCAAGGACTCCTCGGTCGACCAGATCACCTGGCACGACGACGTGGCCGACGCCCCGACCCTGTCCGGCGCCGCCGAGACGGTGTACTGGAAGATCCTGGTGTCCACCCCGAGCACCACGGACAAGCCCAACCAGAAGACCATCCCGACCCTGAACCTCACCGACAACGTGCCGGGCGTGCTCAACACCTCGGTGTTCAAGGGCCAGGTGCGGGTGCTGTCGGCGGCCGCGATCAGCGGTAGCGCAGGTGCCGTCAGCTGTCCCGCGCTGGGGTCCGGTGCGCGCAACCAGACCTGTACGTTCAGCAATGTGGCACCGGGCACCGAGATCGAAGTGGTGCTGGCGGTGGATCGTCCGCTGCAGTCCACCAGCGGCGGCAGCGATCTGACCAACACCGCAACGCTGACCTCGCCCAACGCGGTGCTGTCGAGCCTGCGCGCCGATGGCCTGTACTCCGACTCGGCGGCGGTGAAGGTCCTGCCGCGCACCGACTACCGGATGACCAGCAAGACCGTCACCCCGAGCGGCACGGTGCTGATCGGCGAGCCGATCTCCTTCACCCTGACCGCGCGCAACCACGGCCCGGACGCGGCGCCGCAGAACGACTTCCACATCACCGACGCCCTCCCGACCGGGACGGCGACGATGGCCGGTGCCACCTACGAGATCATCGACGTGACCGTGCCGTCCGGCAGCATGCTGGACTGCTCGGCCAGCAACAAGGCCACCGGCGCCATCTCCTGCGTCAACAGCCGCGGCGCGATCGCCGCGCAGACCACCGAGACGGTGACGATCAGCGCACGCGTCAAGAAGCCGGCCAACCTGCAGGTCGCTGCCGGTGGCGTGGTCTATCCGTCGGTCACCAACCAGGCGTCGGTCGCCAGCCTCGGCGCTGTCTGCCAGTGGCTGCCGGGCGCCTCGACCAGCTGCGACGACGCCGCTTCCAACAGCAATAACAGTGCCGACGTGACCTTCGAGGTCCGCGTGCCGACCATCGACCTGCAGCAGAAGAAGACCCAAGTCTATCCGAACGGCCGCAACACCTTCGTGGTCGGCGACCAGCTGCGCTACCGCCTGAGCACCTTCAACCTGGGGCCGTCGCAGGCCGAGAATGTGGAGGTCCGTGACCGGATTACCGCACCGGCGGGCTTCACCGCTACCTTCGACCGCATCGAGAACGTCAACACCGGTGCGCCGGTGAGTGGCTATGTCTACAAGACCGACGTCGATGTGACCTGCAGCCAGCAGGGCGCGGAACTGGTCTGCCTGCTGAATTCCGTGCCGGCGCTGAACCGCCTGGACAAGGAACACATGGTGGCGTTCGATGTGCTGTTCACCATCGCCGGTGATTCCAGCCAGCCGGTGCTGTTCAACAACATCGCCTACGTGTGCGGCGACGAGACCACCAATTACGAAAGCCAGGGCAAGTGCAGCGCCGACGCAGGTGATGCCGGAAACAACCTGGAGCAGGTCAACGACGTGCTCTTCCCGTCGGCCGATCTGGAGGTGGCAAGCAAGACCACCGTGACCGCTGGTCCGGTCGATGTGGGCCAGCCGATCCGCTACGACATCGTGGTGCGCAACGCGCTGGGCAGCCGCGTGGAGAAGATGCGCGTCACCGACACCCTGCCGGCCGGCTTCGAGTGGGTGCATGACGCCGCCCATCCGCTGACCGTCACCGTCAACAGCGGCAGCGCCGCCACGCTGTCGGGCAGCGTGAACACCGTGGCCAGCAAGCCGGCCGCCGGCACCGACAACGTCTGCTACCTGTCCGCAGGCCCGGCGTCGATCACCGCGATGACCCAACAGCAGGCCGTGACCTGCGACCTGGGCGGCAGCTTCCCGTCGGGCAGCGCGAACACGCTGACGCTGACCCTGTGGGCGCGCACCGTGCCGGGCGTGTTCACCGGCGCCTATGCGCCGACCAACCACACCAACAAGGCCAGCATCGAACCGGGTCGTGACGACAACGACGAACCGACCTCGGTGGACCTGGTGCCAACCAACAACGAGAAGACCTCGACCACGCAGGTGCAGAACGCCAGCCTGGGCGGGCGTGTGTTCGCCGATGACAACGACAACGGTGACCAGGACAGCGGCGACACCGGCATCGCCGGGGTCAAGGTGACCCTGAGCGGCGTGGACCTGTACGGCAACACCGTGCTGCTGGAGGCCACCACCGATGCCGCCGGTGACTACCAGTTCACTCACCTGGCGCCGTCCGACGCGGCCGGCTACACCATCACCCAGACCCAGCCGAGCGGCTATGCCGCCAATGGCGCGCCGCAG
>NZ_JAYFUH010000230.1:0-1978 GCF_034961085.1 Stenotrophomonas capsici
GGTCAGGCCGTCGTAGTCGAACGGACGCGCGGTGCGCAGGTCGACGGTGGCGCCCAGCGAGCCCTCTTCCACGTCGGCCGAGGCGGTCTTGCGCGCGATCAGCTGCGAGAACAGGTCCGAGGCGAACACGTTGAAGTCGAAGCCGCGGCCGCGGTTGGTGCCGCCCTGGCCATCGCTGCTGCCGACCGTGCTCAGCGCTTCCAGGCCGTTGATGCGCACGCGGGTGAAGTCCGGGCCCAGGCCGCGCACCGAGATGTTGCGGCCTTCGCCGCCGTCACGGGTGATCACCACGCCGGGGATGCGCTGCAGCGATTCGGCCAGGTTGCTGTCCGGGAACTTGCCGATGTCCTCGGCGACGATGGCATCGACCATGCCGGTTTCGCCGCGCTTGATGTCCAGGGCCTTCTCGACGCTGGCGCGGTAGCCGGTGACGGTCACCGCATCCAGTTCGGTCGCCGCGGTACCCGCGTCCTGGGCGGCGGCGGTGCCGGCCTGCAGGGCCAGGCCGATGCCCAGCGCGAGCAAGGTAACCGGTGTCTTTTTTGATGCGTTACGTGGATCCATGTGCTTCCCCTCTCCAAGGTCTACATGCGAATCGGCTGATCGTTATGTACTGCTGAGCGCGGATGACACCGCTAGTCAAAATGGAAAGTAGCAGCTGCGTGAAGGTGGGGCATCTTGCACTGCAACAGGCCGCAAGACCCTTGCAATACCTTGTCCCAAGGACATTCCCGCCCATTGCGGCGACGGGACAGGAGGACAGAAACGGTGAAATGACACCGATAGTCAATTTCCCGTGCCATGATGCGCGCCGGTTCGACGATGAGCAGGAGTCCCGATGAATTCCCCCCGCGTTGTCTGTTTCGGTGAGCTGCTGCTGCGGCTGGGCGCCCCCGGCCACCAGCTGCTGCTGCAAAGCCCTTTCCTGGAGGTGCACTGCGGTGGCGCCGAAGCCAATGTCGGCGTGTCGCTGGCCCACTTCGGCCATGACGTGGCCATGGTCAGCGTGGTCGCCGACAACCCGCTCGGTGCGGCGGTCACCGGCGAGCTGCGCCGCCACGGCGTGGACACCGGCCGGGTGCGCCGCGCCGAAGGCCGCATGGGCCTGTACTTCCTGACCACCGGTGCCGGCCACCGTCCCAGCGAAGTGGTGTACGACCGCGCCGATTCGGCCTTCGCCAGCGCGCGCGCCGACAGCTACGACTGGCCGGCGCTGCTGCAGGGCGCGCAGTGGCTGCACCTGTCCGGGGTGAGCCCGGCACTGGGGCCGGAGGCGGCGCAGGCCACGCTGGACGCCGCGCGCGCAGCCTGCGCACTGGGCATCAAGGTCTCCTTCGACGGCAACTTCCGGCCCAAGCTGTGGGAACGTTGGGGCGGGGACGCCAAGGCGATCCTGCGCGACCTGTTCGACTGCGCGCACATCGTGTTCGCCGACTACCGTGACATCGGCGTGGTGCTGGGCGGCGAGTTCGCGCAGGCCGACGCGCAGGCGCGCGTGGACGCGGCCGCGGCGATGGCCTTCGCCGCCTTCCCGCGCCTGCAGTACATGGCCTGCACGCAGCGCACCGCGCACAGCGTGGGCCACCATTCGATCGGTGCGATGCTGCTCGGCCGCGATGGCACGCGCACGGTCGCACCGGTCGAGGAGCTGACCGATATCATTGACCGCATCGGCGGTGGCGACGCATTCGCTGCCGGCGTGCTGCACGGGTTGATCGAGGGCCTGGACGCCGACACCACCCTTCGCTTCGGCCTGGCGGCCGGTTGCCTGAAGCACTCGATCCCCGGTGATTTCAACCCGGTCGGCGTGGCCGACGTGATGGCCCTGATGGGCGAGGGAAAATTCGATGTCCGGCGCTGATCCGCGCGTACGCGCAGTGCTCAAACTGGCCCCGGTGATCCCGGTGTTCACCCCCGAGGACGTGGACGATGCGGTGCAGGTGGCGCATGCCTTGTTCCGTGGTGGGCTGCCGGTGAT
>NZ_JAYFUH010000231.1:0-1535 GCF_034961085.1 Stenotrophomonas capsici
GAGGCCGGCAAGATGGACGTGCACCGCGAGGAGGTGCGCATCGAGGGCGTCACCCGCGAGGTGCTGCGCCACTTCCGCCACATGGCGGTGGAGAACCGGCTCGAATTCGCCATCGACCTGGACCCGTCGGTGCCGGAAGTGCTGGTCACCGACCGCTCCAAGCTGCAGCAGGTGCTCAACAACCTGCTCGGCAACGCCTTCAAGTTCACCCGCGAGGGCAAGGTGACGCTGCGCCTGGCGCTGGCCGACCACGCGATGCTGACCCGCATCGGCGTGGCCGCCGGCGAGCAGTACATGGCGCTGTCGGTGCAGGACACCGGCATCGGCATTCCGCCGGAGCGCCTGGATTCGATCTTCGAGGCCTTCGAGCAGGTCGACTCGAGCACCAGCCGCCATTACGGTGGCAGCGGCCTGGGCCTGGCCATCGCCCGCCGCCTGGCGCAGCTGCTCGGCGGCCACCTGGTGGTGGAGAGCGAGCCGGACAAGGGCAGCTGCTTCACCCTGGTGCTGCCGCTGCTGTCGGCCGCGGTCAGCAGCACCGCCGCCACCGGCGACGCGGCGCCGGCACCGCTCGAGCGACGCCCGGCGGCGACGCCGGCGCGTGCGGCCACCGCGCAGCTGATCGACTGGATCCCGGACGACCGCCACAACATCGCCGCCGGCGAGACGGTGATCCTCACCGTCGAGGATGACCCGGCGTTCGCGCGGATCCTGGTCGACCTGATCCGCCGCAAGGGCCACCGCGCGCTGGCCGCCGCCGACGGCGAGAGCGGCCTGGAGCTGGCCCGTCGCTACCGTCCCACCGGCATCCTGCTGGACGTGATGCTGCCGGGCATGGACGGCTGGTCGGTGCTGCAGCACCTCAAGCACGACCCGGTCACCGCGGCGATCCCGGTCCACTTCATCTCGGCCGTGGACGAAGCGGCCAAGGGCGTGGCGCTGGGCGCGGTCGGCTACCTGACCAAGCCGGTGGACCGCCCGGCGCTGATCGCCGCCTTCGACCACCTGCTCGACGTGGCCGGCAAGATCGTGCGCAAGCTGCTGCTGGTCGATGACGATGCCGATTCACGGCTGGCGCTGACCCGCCTGCTGCAGGCCGACAACGTCGAGATCGACCAGGTGGCCTCCGGCGAGGAAGCGCTGGAGCGCATCGCCACCCACAGCTACGACTGCATCGTGCTGGACCTCAACCTGGGCGGGATCTCGGGCGTGGAGTTCCTGGAGAAGGCCGCCACCCTGGTGGCGGTGCCGCCGGTGGTGATCTATTCCGGCCAGGACCTCAGCCGCGAGGAAAGCCTGAAGCTGCGCCAGTACACCGACAGCATCGTCATCAAGGGCCAGCGCTCGCCCGAGCGCCTGCTCGACGAGGTCAGCCTGTTCCTGCACAGCATTGGTTCGCGCGGCGCCAACGCCACCCCTTCGGACGACCAGAACCTGGGCGGCCGCCAGGTGCTGCTGGTCGACGACGACATGCGCAACCTGTTCGCCCTGTCCAAGTCGCTGCGCGCGCGCGGCATGAACGTGATCATGGCCCA
>NZ_JAYFUH010000232.1:0-1631 GCF_034961085.1 Stenotrophomonas capsici
AGTCACCGCTGCTGTACGACGCGGTGCGCCAGTCCTTTCTGGCCCGCCTGCGCCGCCGCGCACCGGTGGCCGCGGCCCTGGTTGGCGACGCCCAGGCCCAGGCCATCGCCGATCACCTGCAATGGCCGCTCGCCCGCGTGCAGAGCGCGCTGCAGGTTCCCCCCTCGCGGGACGACAACGCCCTGCGTGAACGCATCCGCCTGCTCATCCAGATGAGAAACCAGCTATGAACGAGACGCCGTTTCCGCCCGCCCTTCCCGGCGAGGCTCCCGCCGCCGCGCCCGCACCTGCCGCGGCACCCGCGCCTGCACCGGGCAACGCCGAGGTGATCGAACGCGTCGAGCGCATCCGCGAAGCCGTCGGTCAGGCCTTCATCGGCCAGGCCGATGTGCTCGAGCAGATCCTGATCGCGCTGTTGGCCGGTGGCCACGTGCTGATCGAAGGCGTGCCCGGCCTGGGCAAGACGCTGCTGGTGCGCGCCCTGGCCCAGGCATTGGAGCTGGACTACGCGCGTGTGCAGTTCACCCCGGACCTGATGCCCAGCGACGTCAGCGGCCACGCGGTGTACGACCCCAAGACCGAGAGCTTCAAGATCCGCCGCGGCCCGGTGTTCACCAACCTGCTGCTGGCCGATGAAATCAACCGCGCCCCGGCCAAGACCCAGTCGGCGCTGCTGGAAGTGATGCAGGAAGGCCAGGTCACGATCGAGGGCAAGGCCTTCCCGCTGAACCCGCCGTTCCTCACCTTGGCCACGCAGAACCCGGTCGAGCAGGAGGGCACCTACCCGTTGCCCGAGGCGCAGTTGGACCGCTTCCTGCTGAAGGTGCTGATCGACTACCCGCAGCTGGAAGACGAGAAGCGCATGGTCCAGGCCATCACCGTCGGCCGCACCGCCGGCGACTTCGACCTGTCGCAGGTACCGCGCGTGCTCAGCGGCAGCGACGTGGTCGCGCTGCAGAAGGCCGTGGCCGAGATCACCGTCGACCCGCAGGTGATCGACTACGCGGTGCGCATCGTCGCGGCCACCCGCAAGTGGCCGGGCATCGCGCTGGGCGCCGGCCCGCGTGGCAGCATCGCGCTGGTGCGCGCCGCACGCGCCCAGGCGGTGCTGTCCGGCCGCGATTTCGTCACCCCCGACGACGTGCGCGAGATCGCCAAGCCGGCCCTGCGCCACCGCATCACGCTGGCCCCGGAGCTGCAGATCGAAGGCCAGTCCGCCGATGACGCGCTCACCGCCCTGCTCGCCAAGGTCGAGGCCCCGCGCAAGTGAGCCCACGCCCGGCCACCGCGCACGCCTCTGCCCCCTGCCTTGCGCACGCAGTGCGTAGGGGAGCCAGGGGGAGCGGTGCCCATGCTCCCGCTGCTTCCACCCCCTGCACCACCACGGAACCCCATCAGTGAGACCGTCACCGCGGCTGATCACATTGCTGGTGCTGTGGGGCCTGCTGGGTGTGCCGGTGGCCCTGCATTACCTGCCGCTGCAGGCATGGACGCTGACGGCCGCGGCGATCGCGGTGCTGGCGCTGCTCGATGCGTTGCTGCTGTGGCGCCGCCCCACCCCGCAGGTACGGCGTGAACTTCCCGACTCGCTCGCCCTGGGCGTCGAACGCGAAACCTGGCTGCAGATCGAT
>NZ_JAYFUH010000233.1:0-13131 GCF_034961085.1 Stenotrophomonas capsici
CCAGCAAATGAGGATTCCAAGGACTTCCTCAGCCGGCCCTTCCAGTTCAGGACCTCTTCAACAGCAGCCCCCCTCGTTTCATCCGCCGTCGATGCCGTGGCCGCCGCTGTAGCGGGGACAGTAGTCTTCCGGCCACGTCCAAGCAGGAATCGGGTAAGGCGTCCGGGGAAGACACGCCGGACGATCACGTCGGCAGGCAATTCCGGCAAACCACCAGGGCCATAGCCCGGCACATCGGGAGCGATCACCTCCACGCGATGCCCCGATTTCACGAGCTCCCTGGTCAAGTAGGCCCAGCGCAACGCCTGCGGCGAGGGAATAGGCGGAAAATCATAGGCGATCAACAAGAAACGCATCTGCACCTAACCTTGCTGCGGACTGTTGGAGGGTGCGACGAGAAGCTCCTTGAACTGTGCCAGCACCTCAGACACCTTTCCAGCAGCCACAATGGATCCGCCTTCCAACAGGATCGCCTTGTTGCAGACATTCTCCATCAAGGTGAAGTTGTGGCTGGCCAGCACGACGATCTGTGCACTCTCGACGCGCGACTGGATCCGCTCCTGTGCCTTCTGGACGAAGCCGGCATCACCGGTGCCGATCCATTCGTCCATGATCAGGATTTCATGTTGGACAGCGGTCGCCAACGCAAATCCAAGTCGCATGCGCTGCCCCGATGACAATGTCCGCAGACGATCACCCGACTTTTCCTTGAGCTCGGCAAAACCCAGCACTTCATCCACGATGGCATTGGCCTGCTTGGCCTTCAGTCCCATCGCGATCCCGCGCAGCAGGATGTTCTCGACCAACGTCGCCTCCGGGTTGAACCCAAGTGCGAGATTCAGCAATGCCTGGCGTGCACCGGAAACTTCCAGCGTGCCGCGAGTTGGCGGATAAGCACCCACCAGCACCTTGAGCAGTGTCGATTTACCCGCACCATTACGGCCCATGATCGCCAGTCGATCACCGGGACTCAGGTCGAAGTTGATCCCCTCCAGCGTGGTGCGCATCATCCGCTTGGGCGGCTGGAATGCCGCTTGCAGCAATACACCCACACTGGCTTTGATCGTGCGCTGTTCCTGAGTATAGGTAGGCAGGTCCAGACCTATATTCTTTGCCCGCAGATAGATTTCCTGGTTCATACCCATACCGGTACGTAGCGCGCGTAACGCCGATAGATGAAGGAAGCCACCAGCCAGCCACCCAGCAGCAGCACCGCGAGGTAAACATAGGTGAGCTGCTCGATCGGCTCACCCAGCATTGGCGCTCGTACGCTTTCAATCATGTGATACAGCGGATTGGCCCGCGCAATCATGCCGCGCACAGTGTTGATCGGGGCCTGATCCGCGTACCAGATGATCGGTGTGAAAAGAAAACTGAACATCAGGATGCTGCCGATCAGTTCGTGCACATCCTGCAGGCGCGCCCCCAGCACCGCGACGATTGCTCCCATCCAGCCGATGTTGAGTACCACCAGGATGAAAGCAGGCAGCGACATCAGGAGTCCCGCCGGGTGAAACGTCGGACTGATCACCAGCGCGACTGCAATCGCAGGCAATGCCATGACGAAATAGAACATCGCCTTGGCAACCACGCGCAGAATGTAATCAGTCAGGCGCACCCTGCCATCCAGGATGAAACTTGCATGCCCCTGGAATGCCGTGGTGCTTTCACTGAGGCTGATGGTAATCAGCCGGAACAACACATAGCCGATGCCCAGGTGAGGAATGAAACCCGCCGCTGAGTGGCCCTGCAGATATCCGAAGAAGCCACCAATGCCGAACATGTAGATCAATGCAGGACATAGTGCCCAGAACAGGCCGAGCCGCGAGCGGCGGTACTTGGTCGCCAGCTCCAACCATGTCGAATAGATCCAGAATCCCGGGTTGCGGAAACTGTCGATGTAGTCACCGATAAGCGAACGACTCATCCGACAAGTGCCTGCTCGAGATCCGCCCGCAGATCCACAGCATCCTCCACGCCCACGCTCAACCGCACCAGCGCGTCGCTGATGCCGAGCTGCTCGCGACGAGCGACGGGGATGGACGCATGCGTCATCACCGCCGGGTGGTTGACCAGGCTTTCCACGCCGCCGAGCGATTCGGCCAGGGTGAACAGTTCGGTCCTCTCGCAGAAACGCTTGGCGGCCGTGAAGCCACCCTTGAGCACGATCGAGACGATGCCGCCGAAGCCGTTCATCTGGGTTGCGGCCAGCGCGTGCTGCGGGTGCGAGGGCAGGCCCGGGTAGATCACCTTCTCGATGGCCGGATGGGTTTCCAGCCACTTGGCCAGTTCCAGCGCGTTGGCGCAATGCGCCTTCATGCGCAGCGGCAGGGTCTTCAGGCCGCGCAGCGCGAGGAAGCTGTCGAACGGGCCCTGCACGCCACCGACGGAGTTCTGCAGGAACGCCATCTGCTCGGCCAGCTCGGCGTTGTCGCCGACCACGACCATGCCACCGACCATGTCGGAGTGGCCATTGAGGTACTTGGTGGCCGAATGCAGCACCAGGTCCGCCCCAAGCTCCAACGGACGCTGCAGCATCGGCGAGGCGAAGGTGTTGTCCACCACCACGACCAATCCATGGCGCTTGGCGATGGCGGCCACCGCGGCAATGTCCACGATCTTCAGCATCGGGTTGGTGGGCGTCTCGATCCACACCATCTTCGTCTTCGGCGTGATCGCCGCTTCGAAGGCCGACAGGTCGGTCAGGTCGACGAAGCTGAAGTCCAGCCCGGCGGTGCGGCGGCGCACCCGCTCGAACAGGCGGAAGCTGCCGCCGTAGATGTCGTCCATCGCCACCACGTGACTGCCAGCGTCCAGCAGCTCGATGACAGTGGAACTGGCGGCCATGCCCGAAGCAAAGGCGAAGCCACGCGAACCACCCTCCAGCGACGCCACACAGCGCTCGTAGGCGAAGCGGGTCGGATTATGGGTGCGCGAGTACTCAAAACCCTGATGTTCACCCGGGCTGGACTGCGCGTAGGTCGAGGTCGCGTAGATCGGCGGCATGACGGCGCCGGTGCTGGGATCGGGCGATTGCCCGCCGTGAATGGCCAAGGTGGCAAGCGACAAGCTGCGCTCGCCCTCCTGGCTGCGTGAGTGCTGATCCGTCATAAGTACTTCCAGCGAAAGGGGCGGAATTCTATCAGTCTGGCCTGAACCTGCCGTGGTGCCCTCCCCCTGGTGGGCACCACGCCAGAATCACTGAACCCTGCGACGCAGGTAGTTCAGCAGGTCGATACGGGTAATCAGGCCCAGGAAGGCGTCACCATCGGTGACGATGGCCACCTGGCCACGGTCGAACACCGGCAGCAGCGCCTCGATCGGCGACTTGACGTCCAGCCGGTCCAGCTTGCTCACCATCGCCACCGACACCGGGTCGCGGAAGCGGGCTTCGTCACCGTACACGTGCAGCAGCACGTCGCTTTCATCGATGATGCCGACCAGCTGGCTGCCCTCCATCACCGGCAGCTGCGACACGTCGTACAGCTTCATGCGCTGGTAGGCGGTGGTCAGCAGGTCGTTCGGGCCGACCACGACGGTGTCGCGCTGGCTGTAGGGGCGCAGGATCAGGTCACGCAGGTCGCCGTACTGCGGGCGCTCCAGGAAGCCGTTGTCCAGCATCCAGTAGTCGTTGTACATCTTGGACAGGTATTTGTTGCCGGTGTCCGGCACCAGTACCAGCACCTTTTTCGGCGTGGTCTGCTCGCGGCAGTACTTCAGCGCGGCGGCCAGCAGGGTGCCGGTCGAGGAGCCCCCCAGGATGCCTTCCTTGCCCAGCAGTTCACGCGCGGTATGGAAGCTCTCCGCATCGCTGATCGCATAGGCCTTCCTGACCCGGCTGAAGTCGGAGATGTCCGGCAGGAAGTCCTCGCCGATGCCTTCGACCAGCCAACTGCCGGACTTTTCGTTCAGGGTGCCGTCGTTGATGTACTCGGCCAGGATCGAACCAACCGGGTCGGCCAGCACCAGTTCGGTGTTCGGCGAAAGCTTTGCGAAGGCGCGCGAGAGGCCGGTCATGGTGCCGGAGCTGCCGCAACCGAACACGATCGCGTCCAGGTCACCGCCCATCTGCTCGATGATTTCCGGGCCGGTGCCGAACTCGTGGGCGGCCGGGTTGTCCGGGTTGCCGAACTGGTTGATGAAGTAGGCGCCCGGGGTCTGCTCGGCCACGGTCTTGGCCAGGTCCTGGTAGTACTCCGGGTGGCCCTTGGCGACGTCCGAACGGGTCAGCACCACTTCGGCACCCATCGCCTTGAGGTTGAAGATCTTCTCCCGGCTCATCTTGTCCGGGACCACCAGGATCAGCTTGTAGCCCTTCTGCTGGGCCACCAGTGCCAGGCCCAGGCCGGTGTTGCCGGCGGTGCCTTCCACCAGCGTCGCGCCGGGCTTGAGGTCGCCGCGCTTCTCGGCGGCCTCGATCATCGACAGGCCGATGCGGTCCTTGATCGATCCACCCGGGTTCGAACTCTCCAGCTTCAGGTACAGCTCGCACACGCCGGCATCCAGGCGCTGGGCCTTGATGATGGGCGTGTTGCCGATGAGTTCGAGGACGGAGGAGTGGATTGCCATGTGTCGGATTCGGATCACGCCGTCAAGCGGCTGGACCCTCGATTATCCGATGGATATGCCAGAAAGTCAGGCAAACCGTCCGAAATGCTGCAGGTACATGAATGCGCATGGACCGCTGGCGCGGACAATGACGGCCGACGAGGAGGCCGCCATCGCCCGCGACATGACGGTCAAACGCGGGGGAGCGTCAGTTGGGTCGGTTCTCGTACATCCTCAGGAGTCGTTGCTTTGCCAGCAGCTTCTCCCGCTTCATCTGCCCCAGTGTGCCATCGCTGATGGGGAGCACTCCCAGTTCCGCATCCATGCACTTCTTGTTCAGCTTCTTGTGCTGTTGGTAGAGCTGCTTGAACTCGGGGTTGGCCTTCATCAAGGCTTCGATTTCACTCTGCGGCTGCCCTTCAAACATGACTTACCTCCTCATGCAGAAAACAAGAACGCCCCGGCCTTGACGGCACGGGGCGTTGCAGGATGGAGCGCCGGGCCCGCATGCGACGGAACCACCCGGGATCATCCGGTCGACCGACCGGAAGCCTTCGGAACCTGGTTCGCGCCTGGATTGCACCGGCTCGGCCCTCCGCTGTCCGGGTGGCGGAAGTACCACCCGGACAATTGACCCTACGCCTGCAAAAAGGTTCCGGCAAGGGCTCAATCCATGCAGTGGCTGAATCAGCGATTTGACGCACATTCAGCCGGAAGCAGACAACAAAAACCTAACAATCTCAGCTAGTTAGGTTTATCAAGGCGCAACAATGACCTCAGCCGAGCGCGCCCGCGTGGAGGCGGCCTTCCTGCCGGTGACCTGGATGCGGTTGGCAGCCACGCCAGCGGCGACCAGGGCGTCCTTCAGCGCCTGCGCGCGGCGCTGCCCGACCCCGTTGGCGCTGTCGTAGGCCTCGATGGTCACCCGCCCCTTCTTGCCGATGTTCAGGTACTCGGCCAATGCCTTGGCCTGGTTGCCGGCGCCTGCCGACAGCGCGGCCTGGCCGGCGGCGAAAGCGTCGCCGGCGAAGGTGAACACCTCACCGCGGTTGTCGAACTTCGAGCCCGGCAGGCGCTGCCCGGACACCAGCTCGGCTTCCTCGCGGGCCAGCTTGGCCGCGTTCTGCTGGGCCGCGCTCAGGCGCTGCTGCTGCCGGCCGGCGACGCTGGTCAGCGCGGTTTCGGCGTCCTGGCGGGCCAGGGTCTCCGCTTCGGCCGCCTGGCGCAGGCGTTCGGCCTCCTCGGCCTGGATCTGGGTCTGCACGCGCAACCGCTCGGCCTCCTGCCGGGCACGCAGCGCATCGCGGCGGCTGGCCTCGATCAGCAGCTCGCTGCGGGTGCGTTCGAGCTCCTCGATCTCACGGCGGGCCAACGCGGTACGCGCGGCCGCCTCGGCGATCGCCACCCGGCGCTCGGCCAGGTAACGGGCGTTGTCCAGGTCCTTGCGCTTGGCCTTGGCCAGCGCGCCGATGGCCTGCTGGGCCTGCAGCTTCTCGTAGGCGGCGACCTCGGCGGTACGCATGTCCGCCTGCAACGCCACCAGCCGCTGGTTCAGCCCGGCCACGGCCGGATCCTCGGCGGCCACGGCCGCCATCGGCAGGGCCAGCAGCCCGACCACCACCAGATTCCTCAGTGCCATCACCGGCCCTCCCCCGTTGCCAGTTGCCGCTGCAGTTGCTCGACCTCGGCCTTGCGCTGGGCCAGTTGGGCCTGCGCGACCGATTCCTCGCTCTGCACCCGGGCCAGGTCGGCGTCGGCGGCGGCACGCTGGGCCAGCACCGGAGCCTGCTTGCGCTCGCGGCGATCCAGCGCGGCGCGCTGGGCCTGTTCCAGTTGCTGGCGGGCCATGGCCATGGTGTCGGGGGCGTACTGGTCGGCGTCGGCGCGGTCAGCGCGTTCCACCGCCTGCTGCGCGGCCATCAGGTCGGCCGAGGCCGGGTCCTGCGCCAACGCGGCACCGCAGAACAGCGCGGTTGCGCAGGCCGTCACATACAGGATTCGTCTTAAGTGTGCGAAGCTAGCTTTCATTGGGGAGCCGTTGCCGGAGTGACTGAGCGCGGCCATTGTGGTCAAGCCTATGGCGTGCTTGCAACGGCACGCTGCCGTTTGTTGGGGAACTATTGCGCATGGATATCGGCTACTTCCTGAAGCTGATGACCGAAAAGAACGCTTCGGACATGTTTTTGACGACCGGGGCGCCGGTCTACATCAAGATCGAGGGCAAGCTGTATCCGCTGGGGAGCACCGGCCTGCCGCCCGGGATGGTCAAGAAGATCGCCTATTCGCTGATGGACGAGGGCCAGGTCCCCCAGTTCGAGCGCGACCTGGAGCTCAACATGGCCATCGCCCTGGCCGATGCCGGGCGTTTCCGCGTCAACGTGTTCAAGCAGCGCGGCGAGGTCGGCATGGTGATCCGCGCGATCAAGAGCCGCATCCCCAGCATCGAGGAGCTCAACCTGCCGCAGGTGCTCAAGGACGTGATCATGACCCCGCGCGGGCTGGTGCTGGTGGTCGGCTCGACCGGTTCGGGCAAGTCGACCTCGCTGGCCTCGATGATCGACCATCGCAACAGCACCTCCACCGGGCACATCCTCACCATCGAGGACCCGATCGAGTTCCTGCACAAGCACAAGCAGTCCATCGTCAACCAGCGTGAGGTGGGCCTGGATACCCATGCCTTCCACAACGCGCTGAAGAACGCGATGCGCGAGGCGCCGGACGTGATCCTGATCGGCGAGATCCTCGACGCCGAGACCATGGAGGCCGCCATCGCCTTCGCCGAGACCGGCCACCTGTGCCTGGCCACGCTGCACTCCAACAACGCCGACCAGACCATCGAGCGCATCCTCAACTTCTTCCCGGAAAGCGCGCACAAGAACGTGCTGATGAACCTGTCGCTGAACCTGCGCGCGGTGATCTCCCAGCGCCTGGTCAAGGGCAAGGATGGCCGTCGCCGGCCGGCCACCGAAGTGCTGATCAACACGCCGATGATCCGCGACCTGCTGCGGCGCGGCGAGGTGCACGCGATCAAGCAGGCCATGGAAGAGTCGCTGGAGGAAGGCATGCAGAGCTTCGACCAGTGCCTGTTCCGGATGGTCAAGGACGGCATCATCGAGCAGGAGGAAGCGCTGCGCGCGGCCGACTCGCGCGATGGCCTGGCCCTGAAGTTCCGCCTGTCCGAGGGCGCCAGCGGCGAGCACGACCCATACGCGGACTTCAACATGGGCGCGCCGGCGACGATCAGCCACGGCTTCTGAACGTTGGGATGGCTGCCTGGCAAAAGCCCCGCCAAAGCGGGGCTTTTGTTTTGCGGCAGCAACGAGCCTGCCCGCGGGGCCGGTGGCCCCCACTCCTGCACCTCGGGCGGTTCTGTGGCTTCGCGGCCGAGGCCACTCCTACCAGGCCGCCAGCCCTCAGATGGCGTCGGGCTGGTTTTCCGGGCGGGCGGCGTCGAAGGCCGGCAGCGCCAGGCAGGCTTCCTCGATGCGGCACAGGGTCGGGTACGGGGCCAGGTCCAGGTGGAAGCGGCGGGCGTTGTACAGCTGCGGGATCAGGCAGCAATCGGCCAGGCCCGGCTCGGCGCCATGGCAGAACCGGCCGGTGTCGAACGAACCCACCAGCATCGTCTCCAACGCCCCCAGGCCGGTACGCATCCAGTGCAACGTCCATTCGTCGCGCTCGGGTTGCGGCACGTTCCACTCGCGGTCGAAGAACTGCATCACCCGCAGGTTGTTGAGCGGATGGATGTCGCAGGCCACCTGCTGGGCAAGGGCACGCACGCGGGCGCGACCACCGGCATCGGCCGGCAACAGCGCCGGCTGCGGATGCACCTCGTCCAGGTACTCCAGGATGGCCATCGACTGGGTCAGCACGCGTTCGCCGTCACGCAGCGTCGGCACCAGTTCCTGCGGGTTGAGCGCGGCATAGTCCGGGGCATGCTGCTGCCCGCCGTCGCGCACCAGGTGCACGGGAATCAGCTCGTAGGCCAGCGCCTTGAGGTTCAGGCCGATGCGCACGCGATAGGCGGCGCTCGAGCGCCAGTAACTGTAGAGCTTCAGCCCCGCTTCCATGTCTGTTCCCCCTGTCGCTTGCACACAACATAACCGTTGCGGGTGAGGGACACCTTCACCCGCAATTCGATAGCGGCGGCGATGCCGCCGGATTCAGGGCAGCGGCGCGTGTTCGATGCGCTGTTCGATCGCACCGAAAATGCTGTTGCCGTCACGGTCCAGCATTTCAATGTGGACCACGTCACCAAAACTCATGAACGGCGTGGACGGCTTGCCGTCACGCAGTGCCTCGACCGTGCGCTGTTCGGCGAAGCAGGAGGCGCCCAGCGAGGTGTCCTCGTTGGCGATGGTGCCCGAACCGACGATGGCACCGGCCGACAGCGGACGGGTCTTGGCGGCATGCGCCACCAGCTGGGCGAAGTTGAACTGCATGTCCACGCCGGCTTCCGGCGCGCCGAACCACTTGCCGTTGATGTGGGTGACCAGCGGCAGGTGCACCTTGCTGTCCTGCCAGGCCGCACCGAGCTCGTCCGGGGTCACGAACACCGGGCTCAGCGCCGAGCGCGGCTTGGACTGCAGGAAGCCGAAGCCCTTGGCCAGCTCGGCCGGGATCAGGTTGCGCAGGCTGACGTCGTTGACCAAGCCCACCAGCTGGATGTGGCCGGCGGCCTGGGCCGGGGTCACCGCCATCGGCACGTCGTCGGTGATCACCACGATCTCGGCTTCCAGGTCGATGCCGTAGTCCTCGCTGACCACCTTGACCGCGTCGCGCGGGCCGTAGAAGCCGGCGCTGGTGGCCTGGTACATCAGCGGGTCGGTGTAGAACGACTCGGGCACCTCGGCGCCGCGCGCCTTGCGCACCCGCGCCACGTGCGGCAGGTAGGCACTGCCGTCGACGAACTCATAGGCGCGCGGCAGCGGCGCGGCCAGCGCCTGCATGTCCAGGTCGAACGCGCCATCCACCTCGCCGGCATTGAGCTGCTCGGACAGGGCGTTAAGGCGCGGGGCGAGGTTGGACCAGTCCTCCAGCGCCAGCTGCAGGGTGGCGGCAATGCCGGTGGCCCGCACGGCGCGGGTCAGGTCACGCGAAACCACGATCAGGGTGCCGTCGCGGCCGCCTTCCTTCAGGGAACCAAGCTTCATGGGAACGTCCAGTCTGCGGAGTAAACAAGTTTCAATTGTAATGAATATGCCAGCGGCGACCAGCGCCACGGGAATGCTGAACAGGCAATTTTGTGCCGCCGGCGACAATCCCCTAGACTATCGCGGTCTGCCAGCGGCCGTCCGTTTCCCTTGAGGGACCGCCGGCGGTGCAGGATCCCCGGCCCCGCCGGATCCGCCCGCCCGCCCCTACTCCGACGCCTTTCGTCACGCATTCCGGCCTGCGCACCGCGCTGGTCGCGCCAATTCTCTCGCAGCGCGGTTTACGGGAACGCTCCGAGTCAGCCGATCGAATCGATCGGCACCGCCATTCCATTCGGTCTGGCGCGATTTCCATCTGGAGTTCCCAATGTCGTTTGAAAACCTGGGCCTTGCGCCCTTCCTGCTGCGCGCGCTCGCCGAGCAGGGCTACGAAAACCCGACCCCGATCCAGGAGCAGGCGATCCCGCTGGCACTGGACGGGCATGACCTGCTGGCCGGCGCACAGACCGGTACCGGCAAGACCGCCGCGTTCGGCCTGCCGCTGCTGCAGCACCTGGGCACCGCGCCGCAGAGCGTGGGCAACGGCCCGCGCAAGCCGCGCGCACTGATCCTGGCGCCGACCCGCGAGCTGGCCACCCAGGTGCATGACAGCCTGCGTGGCTACAGCAAGTACCTGCGCATCCCCAGCGCCTGCATCTACGGCGGCGTCGGCATGGGCAACCAGCTGGACGTGCTGCGCCGTGGCGTGGACCTGCTGGTGGCCTGCCCGGGCCGCCTGATCGACCACCTGGAGCGTCGCAGCGTCGACCTGTCGGGCATCGAGATCCTGGTGCTGGACGAAGCCGACCGCATGCTCGACATGGGCTTCCTGCCCTCGATCAAGCGCATCCTGGCCAAGCTGCCGCGCCAGAACCGCCAGACCCTGCTGTTCTCGGCCACGTTCGAGGAGAGCATCAAGCAGCTGGCGCTGGAGTTCATGCACAACCCCAAGCAGATCCAGGTGACGCCACAGAACACCGTGGCCGAGACCATCACCCACCGCGTGCACCCGGTCGACGGCGGCCGCAAGCGAGAGCTGCTGCTGCACCTGCTGGCGCAGGATTCGCGCGTGCAGACGCTGGTGTTCGGCCGTACCAAGCATGGCTGCGACAAGCTGGCCACGTTCCTGGAGAAGTCCGGCATCAAGACCGCCGCCATCCACGGCAACAAGAGCCAGGGCCAGCGCCTGCGTGCGCTGGGTGACTTCAAAGCCGGCCGCGTGACCGTGCTGGTGGCCACCGACATCGCCGCGCGCGGCATCGACATCAACGAGCTGCCCAAGGTCATCAACTACGACCTGCCGATGGTGCCGGAAGACTACGTGCACCGTATCGGCCGCACCGGCCGCAACGGTTCCACCGGCGAGGCGATCTCGCTGGTGGCGCAGGACGAGGCCAAGCTGCTGCGCCAGATCGTGCGCCTGCTCGACCGCGACATGGACATCCGCGACGTGCCCGGCTTCGAGCCGCAGACCCCGATCCGCTGGGGTATCAGTGCACCGGGCAAGGCCGAAGTGCCGGGCGGCCACAAGACCCCGCGCCGTGGCAACGGTGGCCATGGCCAGCGTCGCTCCAACGGCGACGCCCCGCGCGGCGGCCGTGGCGGCCAGGCCAAGCCGGGCGCCCCGCGCGCCGCGGGCAACGGCCAGCGCAATGGCGGCAACGGCCAGCAGCGCCGTGACGGCCACCCGGGTGGCGGCCAGCGTCGTGGCGGCGGTCGTGGCCAGGGCGGTGGGCAGAGCCGTACCAGCGCCTGATCTGCAGTAGCGGATCCGAGCTGAACAAAAAAGCCGGCGCATTGCGCCGGCTTTTTTGTTGGTTGGGTTTTGGGGTGATGAGGGCTGCTGGCTGCTGCCGACCATCCGCTATCTGCTGCCGGCCCTCTCCCCAACCCCTCTCCCGCTGGCGGGAGAACGGCTTCAGGCCTTCTTCGTTACTCCCCGCGCTGGCGTGGCGGGGTCAACTGGTTGGACTGCAACAAGGCATTGAGCAGCAGGCGTTCGGTGCCATGCCAGTACTTGCGGTGCGCCGGGTCATCGGCGAACACCACCACGTTGCCGCTGCCGTTCGGCACCACCTGCAGGTAGCTGGAGCCGGACACGCGCGCGCGGTTGGCATCGGAGAGGTACCCGTTCACCAGCGGCTCCGGATCGATGTTGACCACGTTGAGGAAGGCGTTCTTCACCGGCTCCAGCACCAGGCCACCTTCCTTGTTCACCCAGATCCTGCGCTGCTGCACGCCAAAGCCCAGCGGATGGGTCGGATCGATGTCGGCACTGAGGATGTTGCCACTGACCCGGCCCAGCGCGAACACGTCACGCACGGTGCCGAAATCCAGCCGTTCGCTGTCGTCCTTGCCGTCGCCGGCACGCAGCCTGGCTTCCACCAGCCCCTTGTCGATGGCCCAGCGCGCGCCGCTGCCGTAGACCACCAGCGAGCCGCCCGCGCTGATCCAGCGCTTGAGCGCGGCGATGCCGGCCTCGCTGACCGTGGCATAGGTGCCGCCGGACAGCACGATGGAGGTGTAGCGCGACAGGTCCACGCTGGCCAGCTGTACGGGGTCCAGCTTGGAGGACGGCAGCCCCAGGGCCTGGTCCAGTGCGAACCAGGCCGAACCGATCTCGGTGGGCGACACGCCCTCGCCCATCACCAGCGCGATGCTCGGCGCACGCAACACACGCACGTTGTCGCTGCCCAGGTCGATGCCGCCGGCGCTGCGACCGCTGGCCAGGGCATGCACGGTGACACCGGCGTCCTGTGCGCGCGCCAGCACCCTGGCCCGAAGGGCATCGGCATCAAGCGTCTGACCGGCGACCGGGATCACCACCGCGCCATGGCCGAAGACCACCTCGCCCGATGCCGTGGCCGCGGTGAAGGGCTGGTGCGCGGTGCGCAACCGCACCCCGTCGCGCAGCAACCCACCGATCAGGCGATAGCTGCCGAAATCCCGTGCATCGGCAACGTAGGCAAAGCCGGCACGGCCGCCACTGATGCCGCCCTGCGCCTGCGGAACGTCATCCACCACCGCACCGGCCGGCAAGGCACCGCGGCTGGCCGCGTAGCGCAGCCCATAGGCAGCGGCCACGGCGTAGGAGGTTCCGCTGTAGAACACGTCGCCCTTCACCGGCGGCGTGAACTCGAAGATCGCATGGGCCAGCCGGAACTGCGGTTGTCGCGCCGGTACCACGTAGGCCGAACCGGCCTGGAAACGCTTGCCATCGACCTCGACATCGCGGGCCAGCGCGTGCACCTGGATGCGATGCTGGAGCAGCACGGCCAGCAAGCGGTGGGTGAGCGTGGGGTCGGCGGCATCACCGAACACCCAGTCCCGCACCGGGTAAGCCGCCGCCTGCGTCAACGCGCTGCGGAAGAAGTCCTTCTGCAAGGCGAGC
>NZ_JAYFUH010000234.1:0-3409 GCF_034961085.1 Stenotrophomonas capsici
CGGCAGGGCGGAAGTGGCTTCAATGTTCATGCAGGGGCTCTTGGGTAAAGGCCGGCGCACGGGGCGACGACGGTTGCCTGGAACCGCCACCTCGACACGAGGCGGCGACGATCTCCGAGGGCGCAGTATTCCAGATCGGCCCGGCGCGGTTGCCCTGCTGGGCGGACCTGCGTTCCAGGTGGCTGATGCGGTGTCGCTGGCCCATCACCCGCGCGGGGCGGTGGGCGCGAGCAGGCGACCGGGTCAACTGCGCCGCGTTTCCTCCGCTGGGAATTCGCAGGCATTGGCCCTCGGACGCGCATGCTCGGCCTCGGCCCGTGGATTTTCGCCGACGTTGACGCGATCTTCCAATGCCGGTGGCAACGGCGGGACGATCAAGGGGCCGTCGGCGGGCGGGAAAGCGCGCGCAAGGTGTCGTTGCCGCCACGCGCAAACCACGCCAGGCCGGCCTTTGCCACGTTTCGGGCCCGTTCCCGGTTTGCCGGCGGGCAGGGATCGGGCGGTCGGCGGGAGCCGGACGAAGGCCGCGTCGGCTCGCCCGGAATGCGCGGGAGGCATTCAGTTGCGCGACGAAGCGGCGCTGACCGGCAGGCCGACCATACGTTTCCCGTGCATCGGGTATGCGCAAGCGGCGGGCTGTACGCGGGAGAGGATGGCGATGCCCGCGCTCCCCCGACAGGTCCTCAGAAGGCCCGTCCGTCCACGGCGATCCGTTTCACCGTTTCCAGATCAAACCCTTCCAGGCAACGCAGGTTGATCGCCGCCGTCTCGGTCCCGTCCGGCTGCTTGCCCAGCCCGAACGGCTGGCATCCGCAGGTCGGGCAGAACTGATGTGCAATCACGTGCCGGTTGAACAGGTACGTCGTGAGTGCACCTTCGCCGGCGGTGACCCGCAAGGCCTGCCGCGGCACGAACCACAGCACGAACCCCTTGCGGCTGCAGTGCGAGCAGTTGCACTCGTAGCCTTCGGTCGGCACGCCATCGCACTCGAAGCGCACCGCACCACAATGACAGCTGCCGTTGACCATGGGCCTCTCCACGACGTTGAATGCTGCCCAGCCTAGCGCCTGTCGGCGGGAACGCACGCTGCACAGCGCAATTCAGCGCCGGCGCAGCTCCTGGCCATCGACGGTCATCTTCCATACGCCGCCATCCTCATGCGGCGGCGCCGAGACCACGAACCGCGTGGTCAGCGGACCGACGCCGACCACCAGGTCATCGCCCTCGAAGGACTTGATCGGCGCATCCAGCGACTTGCTGACGTTGGGCGTGGGCTGGTGCTTGTAGCGCACGCGGCCACTCGGCTCGATGACCAGCAAGGTAGTGTCCGATGCCCAGCTACCGACGTAGTCGCGCTTGGCCGCGGGCACCGGCATGCCGCAGGCGGCCAGCATCATCGCCAGCACCGCGGCCAGGAGCATGGGGCGCGCGCGCATTCCCGTCTCCGGTTTCATCGCCGGAACTCCGTGCGCTGCTCCAGCTGGTAGATCGCATCCTGCAGGTCTTCCATGCGCGCGCTCAATGCGGCCTGTGCGTCGTACAGGCCATGGTTGTAGTAGTACGCACCGATCTCCTTGCCGATGAAGTCCAGCAGGAACTCAGCGTCGAACTGCCCGATCTTCTGCTGCAGCTCTTCGGAAAAGTACCCCTGCAGCTTGCGGACGAGGATGGCTTTCTCGTCCTTGTTGAATTCGATGTTGGCCATGCTGTCGTACACATCAACGGAGATGGCCGGAAGTGTACCGGTCCGGCCACCGGCACCCACTTCCCGGCGGCGCCATTCAATCGCTCGTGAATGAGGCGCCACACGACGGAGAGCACCGGCAGCTTGAATCCGTGAGGGACGCGGGGCTGGCATCCGGCCGAGCTGCTGCCCATGCCTACGTCAGGAGATCGCGAACACGTTGAGTCGATTCGTGAATGACGTACGGCGGTAGCGCACGACGAAGCCAAGGCGGGGCGCGGTCACGGGGAAGTCCGGCATCCGGTTCTCCGCAGCTAGACGTCGGCAAGCCGGAACAATGGCAGGTAGATGAGCAACAGGGCGACAGGAACGGCAACGAAGGGAGCGACCAACCCCAGCACGCCGGCAATGACCGGGGCATTGGGGCGCGGCCAGCAGCGGCCGATGGCGAGCACGCCTGCCGGCAGCAGCCAGGCCAGGCCGAAAAAACGCATGAACAGCTGGGAGGTCGCGGGCATCTGCGCGCCGAAGCTGCGGTAGACCGACTCGAACTGCGGCACGACCGCCAGCCCGATATAGCTCACCACCAGCGCCGCGGAGACGCTGCCGGCCAGGCCGATCAGCAGCCACACCCGTCGATTGGGTGCAGGCGGTTGTGGACGGGTCAGTGGTGGGGGAAGGGGGCCGGGCATGTGGATCTCGCGTCGAGGGCACGGAGCTGCGTTTTCATCCGCCGGCAAACATCGCCACCACCACCGCGAGGCCAGCCAGCAGTGGCAGCGAGAACACCAGCAATTCGGCCAGCCGCCACCCCGAACGCGGGTATGGCGTCGCCCGGTACGCCAGCCCGCCCAGCAGCAGTGACGCCAACGACAGCAGTGCCGCCAGCATCAGCCCGAACAGGAACAGCCCCAGCACCGACATGCCGCAGGCCCAGCCTCGTTCGGCTACCTGTGCCGCGGTATCGGCGCGGCTCTGGCTGCCAACCCACAGCGGAATGCCTATCAGCGCAATGGCGGTCAGCAGCCAGGCAAGGCTGCGCTTGAGGAACGTACCGCGCGGCGGGCGGGCGGCGGCAGGTGAGGGCGAGACGTCCGTCATCGGGCGACAGCGAGCGCTCACTGGCCCTGCGGCGGTTGCCACAGTTCGACCTTGTTGCCTTCCGGGTCGATCACCCAACCGAACTTCCCATACTCCGAATCCTCGCTGCGCTCGAGCACCTGGCAGCCTTCCTCGCGCAATGCCGCCAACAGGGCATGCAGGTCATGCACCCGGTAGTTGATGACGAACGGTGCGCTGCCGGGGGCGAGCGCCTCGCTGCCGGCCGCGTTGACCGACCAGACCGTGGTGCCGGCGAAGGGCTGGCCATCGGTGTCGGTCCAGGTGAATGCAGCGCCGCCCCAGGGCTGCACCTCGATGCCCAGGTGGCGCTGGTACCACGCACGCAGCACGGCGGGGTCCCGCGCCTGGAAGAAGATGCCGCCAATACCAGTCACGCGCTTCATGGGCCGCCTGGGTGCTTCATGGGAAGGGAAAGCAGAGCATGCGCGCGGTGATGGGCGCGTGTCATGCGAATCCGGGTGCGCGCATGACCGCCGCGATGCTGCTGCGATCACTGCGCAGGCGCGTCGCATTCAGTTGCGGGAAGCGGCCGATGATGCGGCTGGCTTCGTCCCAGTGGTCTTCCAGCGATGCATCGTCGATGGGCGCGAACACCGCCGGCGC
>NZ_JAYFUH010000235.1:0-4257 GCF_034961085.1 Stenotrophomonas capsici
GCGCAGGAGGGCATCTTCCCGATCCGCGACGCACGCCTGTACTCGGAGAACTACCTGGCCGCCGGTGGCCGGCAGACGCTGTCGGACTACTACCACGCCCGCTACGACTTCATGAAGCTCGACGCGCGGCTGCGCGAGCGGGTCACCTTCGCCAACCACAACCTGGTCTGCGACGGGGTGTTCTGCGAGGCGCAGCTGATCCTGTGCCGCAACGTGCTGATCTATTTCTCCGACGCCCTGCAGGACCGGGTGCTGGGGCTGTTCCGCAGCAGCCTCAGCCGCGGCGGGTTCCTGTGCCTGGGCAACCGCGAGTCGATCCGGTTCGCGCCCAGCGCCCGCGACTTCGTGCCGCTGGACGCCGAGCTGCGGCTCTACCGCAATGCCGGGGGCACGCTGTGAACCGCCCCGCCGGCCCGCAGCCGCAGGCCGTGGTGGTGGGCTGCTCGGCGGGCGGGCTGCAGGCCCTGCACGTCCTGCTGGGCGGCCTGTCCGGGCCGCTGCCGGTGCCGATGGTGGTGGTCTGCCACAGCGGTTCGGAGGACATGCGGCTGTTCTGTGAACTGCTCGCCGGCCGCAGCGGCCAGACCGTGGTGGAGGCCGAGGAACGCCAACAGCCCCGGCCCGGCACGGTTTATGTCGCGCCCTCGGGCTATCATCTGCTGCTGGAACGTGACGGCCGTTTCGCTTTGAGTGTCGATCCGAGGGTGTCGTTCTCCCGCCCCTCCATCGATGTCCTGTTCGAATCTGCTGCCGGCGTCTGGCGTGAACACCTGCTTGCCGTGCTGCTCACCGGGGCCAATTCCGATGGCGCCGAGGGCTGCCTGCGCGTCCGCGGCCAAGGCGGTACGGTGATCGTGCAGGATCCACATACCGCGCAGGTACCGGTGATGCCGGCCGCCGCGCTGGAACTGGCGGGGGCCGACCATTGCCTGCCGCTGCCCGGAATTCCCAAATTGCTGGAAACCCTATGTTCGTGACCAAGCCGCCTGCCCCGCAGCGCCCGAAGATCCTGGCGGTGGATGACAACCCCGCCAACCTGCTGGTGATCCGCCGCGTGCTGGCCAAGCTGGACGTGGACGTGATCGAGGCGTCCTCCGGCAACGAAGCACTCAAGGCCACGCTGGACGACGAGTTCGCGCTGGTGCTGCTGGACGTCTACATGCCGGACATCAACGGCTTCGAAGTGGCCGAGATCCTGTCCCAGGAGGAGACCACCCGGCAGACCCCGATCATCTTCGTCACCGCCACCTACGCCGATGACGTGCACCGCCTCAAGGGCTACGGCTTCGGCGCGGTGGACTACATGGCCAAGCCGCTGGAGGCGACCATCCTGTTGTCCAAGGTGCAGGTGTTCCTGGAGCTGTACCGGCACCGGGTGGCGCTGCGCGATGCCCTGAGCGAGCTGTCCGAGCGCAACCGGCAGCTGGAGATCGAGGTCGAGCAGCGCAAGCAGATGGAGCAGGAGATGCGCCACCTGGCCATGCACGACATGCTCACCGGCCTGCCCAACCGCGCGTTGTTCATGGACCGCCTGGAGAGCGCACACCACCGCGCCTCGCGCCACAACGGCATGTTCGCGCTGGTCTACGTGGACGTGGACCGTTTCAAGGACGTCAACGACACCTGGGGCCATGGCGCCGGCGACGCGATGCTGGTGGAGCTGGCCGCGCGCCTGCGCGGCACGCTGCGCGAGAACGACACCGTGGCCCGCCTCGGCGGCGACGAGTTCGCGCTGGTGCTGGAGGAACTGGACGACATCAGCGACGCGCACCGCCTGCTCGAACGGCTGGGCAAGGCGCTGGAGGTGCCGATGTGCTATCGCCTGCGGGATGGCGAGGACGTGGCCCTGACCATTGCCGCCAGCATCGGGCTGGCCGCCTACCCGGCCGATGGCGCGGAGGTGAATGCCCTGCTGCATGCCGCCGACCAGGCCATGTACCTGACCAAGCGCAGCCGCGACACGGCGTGATCGTGCACGGCCGGGGTTCCCCCGGCGCCGCCGATGCCTCCCGCCGTTGCCGGGCCGGGAGGCGGGTCCAAACTCAGGCCTCGAACACGTGGCCGCTGGACGGCGGCGGCGTGCTGCCGGCATCGGCCGGGGCCAGCATCTGCTTCCAGGCGGCGTAGACCGCGCCGGCGAACACCGGCATCAGCACCGCCATCAACAACAGCTGGGCCACGGCCATCGCCGCGGCCTGGCCGGCGATCAGGCCGATGACCAGCGCCACGATCATCACCGCGAAATAGATCGCGAAGATGGCGATGAAGGCCAGCACGAAGAACACCAGCATCGCCGGCAGGTTGTGGATGCTGGCGCGCAGGCTCTGGCGCAGTGCATGCACGCCGGTGGCGCGCTGGAACATCACCTGCGGCGGCATCACGAACAGGGCCAGGGTCAACGCGGCGAAGGTGGCCAGCATCAGCAGCAGCCACAACAGGATGCGACCGGCCGGCAGGGTGGCGACCAGCGCCTCGATCTGCGCCGGGTCCGGCTGCGTGCCGGACTGGCTGAGCTCGTTGAGCTTGAGCATCACCTCGGACAGGTGCTGGAAGCCGGACGGTCCGCCGACCAGCACCAGCAGCAGCGTGCCCAGCAGCAACGCGCCCACCAGCTGCGGCAGCAGGGCGACCAGCAGGTGCGGCGCGCGGCCTTCCTGCACGCCCTGCAGCAGGTGTGCCGGACGGGCCGGGCGGCCCTGGTCGACTTCGCGCACGGCCCACAGCAGGCCGCCCATGAACAACGGGCCGGCCAGCAGCAGCAGGAACTGCAGCAGCGTGCCCAGCGCGGGCACCAGCAGCGACAGCGACAGCACCAGCGAGGTCCCCAGACCCCACAGGATGCCCAGCGAGCCCAGCGCCAGCGGCGCGCGCTTGAGCAGGCCAAAGCCGGTCAGCAGCCATTCCGCGCCGGCGGAGGCCGACACCTTGCGAATCTCGCTCATTGCAGTTCCGAAACAGGGGGGAGCGTCGGTCATGCCGACGTATGCGGATTATCGCTTGAAACGTGTCGTGGCGTTATCAGGCGCAGGTAACGCCCCCTTCCTGGCCCCGGCCTGGCGGTGCGCCGAAGGGCCGGCGCGGAACGCCGGAATTCATCCGGCCCGGGAAGGGGCGGCCTCGAAGCGGCGTAGCAGTGCCGGGCGCCCTTCGACCACTTCGTACAGCGCCAGGCGGCGGAGGATGAAGCGTTCGGCGGGGACCGCCTCGGCCAGCAGGTGTTCCTGCTGCTCCACCGCAAGCGTGGTGGTACTCAGGCTGCAATGCGGCGTGTAGGCGAAACGGTGTGGCTGGAAGGCCAGCCCGCTGCCGGCCAAGGCGCGGTGGAAGGCTTCCAGCGGGGCGGGATCTTCCGGCTGCAGCCAGATCACCGGGCCGGTGGCGAAACGACGGATGGCCACGAACCGCGCCGGCAGTGGCAGGTGTGCATGGGCAAGCACCTGCAGCCGGTCGAGCACTCCGGTTTCCGATTGCCCCGTCGCCAGTGTCCCCAGCCCGGAGGAGCCGGCCAGGGTGATCTCGGCCGGGTAGCCGGCCAGGCGGGTGTCGTAGCGACGACGCAGCGCCAGCACCTGCGCGGCGACCGGGTCGGGTAGTTCGAGCACCACGTAGCAGGGGTGCTCGAACATGGGCTTCAATGGTGCTCGCTGCGCCGCACGTGGCGCACGAAACGGCGCAGCAGCTGGCGGGCCAGCGGTGCGGCGCTGACCTCGCGGGCAACGCTGCGCGCGCAGCCGCCATGGCGGGCGATGCAGTCGGCGCGTGCGCGCACGTAACCGCGCATGTGGTGGGTGGCGAATTCGGGGTGGAACTGCAGGCCCCAGGCTTGCTCGCCCCAGCGGAAGGCGTGGCAGTTGTCCTGCACCGAGCGCGCCAGCACGGTGGCGCCTTCGGGGGCGCGCAGCACCGTCTGCAGGTGGGTGGCGTGGGCCGGGAAGGTGGCCGGCAGGCCGGCGAACAGCGGATCGGCCGCGGCCGGTGCTTCCAGCTCCAGGCGGATCGTGCCGGACTCGCGCCCGGCCGGGTTGTAGGCCACCTCGCCGCCCAGTGCGTGGGCCAGCAGCTGGTGGCCATAGCAGATGCCCAGCAGCGGCATGCCGGCATGGGCGGCATCGCGCAGCCAGTCGGCGCTGCGCTCGCTCCAGTCGGCGCGGTCGGTGACGAAGGCGGCCGAACCGGTGACGATGGTGGCGGCGAATTCGCCACGGTCGGGCAGCGTCTCGCCGTGCTCGACGTTGACCACCACGGTCTCGGCTTCCT
>NZ_JAYFUH010000236.1:0-3157 GCF_034961085.1 Stenotrophomonas capsici
GTGCGGCCGCGTTGCCCACCACGTCTTCGGCGAAGTCGTCACCGAGTACATGCGTGCCGATATCGGCATGGGCGGGGAGGGCATCCGGACGGACATGCAGGTTGCTGCCGCGCGCATCCGGATGTGTGGCTTTGAGGACGTGGGTAACGGCCTGGATCTGGCCCACCCGGCGGGCGGCATCCGCCAGCCAGGTGCCGTACTCGTACTTCCCGGCGGTGTCGCCTTCTTCTTCCTTGCCTTTCAGCTTGGCGTCCCGCCGGGCTTCGATGAAGCGGGTGATTGCTTCACGGAATTCCTTTCCTCGATCTGTCAGTTCTGCCACCAACCATCTCCTTTGTTGATGAATCTGCTTCCGGCTGTTTAGCGCATCCTTGTATCAACGGCTGAGACGGCCGCTACTTGATGCGTCATGCGGTGAACCCCAACAGCGGATGCCACCGCCAGCCCGTCGGGCTGTCAGGAACCTCCACCGTGGTGAAGCGTTGGGCGCAGTGGTCCAGGGAGTCGCCGGAATGGGCGGCCTGGTCTTCCAGCAATGCCATCAGGTCAAACCTTCCCCAAGGGCTGATGCCGGGACCCACGTGGAGCGTGACATCGGTGCGCAGGCTCTGGTCGATCAGGATCCGCTGGGAATCGGCGTGCCGGCTGGCCGCTTCCTCGACACGATGCAGGCGCAGCCGTTCGCCATCCTCTTCGGGCAGGAACACCAGCGTGGTCATCTGCAGCGTCTGCTGACGGAAGGGTTGCTGTTGGGGGAGCACACCGATCAATGCGGCGTGGGGGTACTTCCAGCCCACGAAGGCCTGGTCCTGGTCGATCGCAGCCAATGGCCCGTCCGTCAGTGCGCGTTGCGGCAATAGGCTGAGTGCGGTGCGTGCCTGCTCCAGGTCGCTGAGGCTCAGACGCGTCTTCCATTCATTGGAGGGCCGGGGCTGGATGCGGGGCAGGGCATTGAGGGGGTCCAGTTCGCCTGGACGCAACAGATCGGCAAGCCGATGGCTGCTCAGCTGCAGGCGTTTCCGGCCTGGGTAGAGCCCTGCCTTCTCATAGCCGGGGCGCAGGAATGCCGGTTTGTCGGCCTGCGCATTGGCGAAGTGGCGCAGGTTGGTGTCAAACACCAACAGGTTCGGTTCCGCCGGTGGTTGGCCGCGATGGCGCTGCACCCGCCCGGCCAACTGGATCAGCGAGCGCAGGGAGGAAGGCTCGGCTACTGCCCAATCCGCATCCCAGTCACGGCCCACTTCGCAGACGGGCGAAGCCAGTACGACAAAAATGTGCCGAGGCTCCGGGTGGGCATCCAATGCACTGCGGATGGCGGGTTGCTGGAAAACAGCATTGGCGTCGCCGCGGCGATTGAACGCAGCGTCCAGCATGGCTTCGATCGCAGAGCGCTGCAGCAGCGGGAAGCGGGCGTGGTAGACGCACAGATGGATGCGGACACCCTCGGGCGCGCCTTGCGCATACAGCGCCTGGGCGACCTCAAACAACGGGCCGATGTTGGCCATGCGTACAAGACCGAAGCTGGCCTGCTTGCCGCTGGCCGGGTCGACCTGATGGTGCGCGTCATGGAGCCTCAGGCAGGCATCACGAACATGCGGCGCGAATTCGGCGTGCTGCTGCTCGCGCCGTTTGGCTTTGATGGCCAGCGGCAGCAGTTGTGCGCGGCGTGGTGGCACAGCCTTGCGCAGCTGGGTTGCCCGTCGTTCGACAAATTGCAGGTGTTGGTACTCGAACGTCTTGCCATCCACCTGGGCCACCTGTACGCCGTATTCGTCGGTCCACAAACATGGGATGTCGGCTTCGATGTTGGCTGCCCCGGGTTCGCCCCGGTTCTGCCGATACAGACGCCGACCCGCGCAATAGGCCAGGTACATGCCGGTGACCAATGAGGGCGGCAGTGTGGCCGAGGACAACACCACGCGGCTGCCGAGCATGCCTGCCCAGTGCACCAACCGGGCAAGGGCGGGCATGTCGTTGAGGTCGTAGTCGTCCAGCTCGTCCAGCACCAGGTCCGCGCTCATCAGGCGCAGCATGGGGGCGATCTGGCGCCCCGCGCGTAGCGACTCGGTTGCCGGCACCATGTGGTCCACCGTGCACACCAGCAGAGGCGCGGACAGCAGGTTGCGAATGTCGGGGTCGTGCAGGGCACGCGAAAGCAGGGGATGTTGGCTGGTGTTGCCTTCATAGAGGATGTGGCTGTCTTCCTCGATCAGGTCCTGGATGGACGCCGAGCCGGAAGCCTCCGCCTGCTGCTCGTGGTACTCGAACAATGCCCGGCTTGCCGAGCCGCCCACGCGGATGGCCAGTTCGTCGTCGCGTAGATGCAGATCGTTGCGATAGCTGCGGCCCGTCTGCAAGGTGAGGGTGCGCAGGCCCAAGGCGTAGGTGGCGCGCATGCCGCGCTGCGGGTCACTGAGGGCATACAGAATGCGCGCGTTGGCCAAGGTCTTCCCACAGCCGGTGGAAGCCATGTTGATGATGAATCCACCGCGTTTCAGGCATTCCTCGCGCAGCCCTGCTGCCGCATCGGCGGCTTTGTCCTGCCAGGCGAATCTTGGATGTGCACTACGCTTGCGCAGGCCACGGTGGTTGGCCAGGCACGGCAGGTGCCGCTCGAAGCCCGGCAGGGCGTGGGCGACCAGACCTGCATCGCGAGTGACGCCGAGCAGGTGTTCCAGCAAGGTCTGTTTGAGCTTCCCTTGTTTGTCGGTGTTGGCATGCAAGGGACTGTCGGTGTGGACCTGCACGCGCTCGGGTGCGTCCGATGAAAGGCTGGAATAGTGATGATCGGCCAGCATCAAGCTCAGGCGCGCAAGGTGCATCACATAGGGGTTGTCCAGCCATCGACGGTCTCGATCGGGCAGTGCCTGAAGCCCTCCGGCGACACGGGCGGCCTGGCGTCGCCATTGCTTGTCGACCACGGGCAAGGGAGCGGCCGCTTGCCAGTACGGCAGCGCCTCCGCGTCGGTATGTGCTTGTGGAAGCTCATTCCACGTATGCCTGACCAGTGCCAGGGGCTCCTTGAGCCAGCGCTCATCCCAGTGGCTGGCACGCTGCCCAAGCCATTGCTGCGTCCCTTCGGCATTGAATGAGGGAATGACGGGGAGACGATGGTGGCTGACCACCAGCCAGGCCACCGCAGCTGCCAGCGGCGGAA
>NZ_JAYFUH010000237.1:0-18576 GCF_034961085.1 Stenotrophomonas capsici
GGCCACATCCGGGAGGGAGTATGGACATGAGTACCGCGCGTCCGGTGGACCGCTATTTCGCCAGTTACTCCGGCGACCACCGCAATGAAACCAACCAGGCCATCCACGTGGTCGCGGTGCCGGCCATCCTGTGGTCGGTGATCGCCCTGCTGTGGTGCATCCCGCCGTTGATGCCCTGGTTCCAGCACGGGATCTGGGCCGCCCTGGCCATGTTCGGCACCTGGGCCTACTACAACCGCCTGTCCCGCCCGCTGGGCATCGGCATGCTGTTCCTGTTCTTCGTCAGCGGCTGCCTATGCCGCCTGCTGGAAGACCGGCTGGGCATCCCGATGCTGCTGCGCATCGCCATCGGCGTGTTCGTGGTGGCGTGGATCGCACAATTCATCGGCCACAAGATCGAGGGCCGCCGGCCCAGCTTCCTGACCGACCTGACCTACCTGCTGATCGGGCCGATCTGGGTGCTGGCCAAGCTGTTCCGCCAGTTCGGCTGGCGCTACTGATGCAAAGGGCCGGCATTGCCGGCCCTTTCAGTCCGGGGTGTTCACCCGCGCTACGGTGACGCCTCGCCGGCGGGTGCGTCGGCCAGTCCGAGCATGGCCGCATCCACCATGAACGGACGCGGCGCATAGCCGAAATCACGCCGTGCCGGTGCGGTGTCGAACGCCAGCGGCTCGCACATGCGCGCCAAGGTTGCATCGCTCATGCCCTGCAGGCGACCCTTGGCATGCGCCCTATGCAATGCCCACCTGAAAAGTGAAGTCGGCACCCGCAACAATCTTGGCCGCGGGCGCAACGCATCCAGCACCCTGCGGACCATCGTCGTATAGGGCAACGTTTCCCCTCCTCCCAAGGCATACCCCTTGCCAAACGTCTCCGGCCGCGCCACAACCTGCATGGCAGCATCGGCCAGATCCTGCACGTGCACTGGCTGGCGCAGCCCGTTCGCAGCAAAGGGCAACACGCAGAAACCCCGACGCCGCGCAATATCGGCAATCACCGTCAAGGTCTTGTCCCGACCCGCACCATAGATCAGCGTCGGCCGCAGCAGCGTCGCCGCCACCCCGCGTTCACTTGCCGCCACGAACAAGGTGGTCTCGGCCTGTCGCATCCGATGCGCAACGGCCCGCTCGGCAGGCTCGATCGAATCCTGCTTGACCTCCATGCTGGTCGAACCAAAGGCCACGATGCGCGGACATTCCAACGACGTACTCGCAAACCAGCGTGCAAAATGATCCAGCGGCCCACAGCTGAAGACCACATCGAACCGTGCAGGCCCCTGCCATGCACCGAACAGGTCGGCAACCAACCACGCCTCTCCCGCGACCGAGGTGCGGGGCTGTCGTGACACCGCCGTCACCGTCCATCCTTGTGACAGCAGGTTCGCGACGAGACGTTCGCCAATCTGCCCACTGCCACCGAACACCAATGCCGTGCGCGGCTCCCTTTCGATGTGAGTGCTATCTTCCATGCGTGACAGCATAGGCGATCCCACACGCACTTCTGCTGAAGCGGCTTGTTCGTTCCCACGAGAATTCCATGACCACCCCCACCGCCCTCCTGCTCGCCACCGACCTGAGCGCCCGCACCGACCGTGCACTGGCCCGTGCGTTGCAGCTGGCGCGGCAATGGAACGCACGGCTGGTGGTGGCGACCGTGTTGCCGGACGCTGCGACCACCGGCATCACCGGCGGGCTGCTGTCCTCGGCCCCGGCGGTCGACGACGGCCAGGCCCGGCAGCTGGCCGAACGTCGCCTGCAACGCCTGCTGGAAGGCGACGCCGATGACCTGCAGGTGGAGCTGCGCATCGGCCACGGCCACGTCGGTCGTGCACTGCTGCAGCTGGCCGCGCAGGAGGACTGCGGCCTGATCATCACCGGCATCGCCCGTGATTCCCTGTTCGAGCAGCCCACGCTTGGCTCAACCGTGATGTGGCTGACCCGCCACAGCCGGCTGCCGGTACTGGTCGTGCATGACCGGGTACGCGGCCCTTACCGCCACCTCGCGGTGGCCTGCGACTTCTCCGACAGCGCCGCACAGGCGGCTGGCTGCGCGTTGGAACTGTTCGATATGCCATTGCAGTTGTCATTGGTGCATGCACTTGATGCCCCCGGCAGCCTGCTCCCCGGCGGCGACCGCGACACCCTGCAGGAACAGGCCGCCAGCGCCGCGCGCACGCAGGCGCAGGCCTTGCTGGCGCAATTGCGGCCACGGCTGGGGCAAGCGCACGTGCACGCGGTCATCGAACCCGGCGAGCCGGCCCGCATCCTCGCCGACCACGCGCGGTCCGCCGGTACCGAACTGGTCATCGTGGCCACCCACGGCCGTGGCGCGCTGTTCGACCTGCTGATCGGCAGCGTGGCGCGGCGCATCGTCGAAACGCTGGAAACCGACACCCTGCTGGTGCGCGACCCGCGCTCGCTGGCGGCGGCCGCCGGGAACGACGACTGACCGCGCCGAACCCGAACGGCTCGTTCATAAAAAGGTTCCGGGCGGAAAAAAGCGCCTGTTAGACTGGAAAACCTGCCCGTCACCCCTGCGCTTCCGCATGACGCCAGTCCTGTTGTGCCTTCTCCTGCTGCCCTTCCTGCTGGCGGCGGTCATCGCCCTGTATGCCCGCCTGTCACGGACCACCGCTGCCTGTCTTGCAGGTGCCGCGCCCGTGCTCGGGCTGGTGCTGCTGGGCAGCGTGACCCCTGCCGTGCTCGACGGCGAGGTCATCCGCAACAGCTGGCAATGGCTGCCGCAGATCGGGCTGGACTTCAGCCTGCGCCTGGACGGGCTGGCCTGGATGTTCGCCGGGCTGGTGCTGGGCATCGGCGCACTGGTGGTGCTGTACGCGCATTACTACCTCTCGCCCAGGGACAGCACGCGTCGCTTCTACAGCTACCTGCTGCTGTTCATGGGCGCGATGCTGGGCATGGTGCTGTCCGGCAACCTGCTGTTGCTGATGGTGTTCTGGGAGCTGACCAGCATCAGTTCATTCCTGCTGATCGGCTTCTGGTCGCACCGCAAGGACGCGCGCGAGGGCGCGCGCATGGCCTTGATCGTCACCGGCGGCGGTGGCCTGGCACTGTTGGCCGGCGTGCTGCTGATCGGCCGCATCGTCGGCAGCTTCGACCTGGACGTGGTGCTGGCCTCCGGCGAGCTGATCCGCGCCAGCACGCTGTATCCGTGGGCACTGGTGCTGGTGCTGGCCGGCATCTTCACCAAGAGCGCGCAGTTCCCGTTCCAGTTCTGGCTGCCACACGCGATGGCCGCGCCCACTCCGGTCTCGGCGTACCTGCACTCGGCCACGATGGTGAAGGCCGGCGTGTTCCTGCTGGCGCGCCTGCACCCGGCGCTGGCCGGCACCGAGCTGTTCTTCTACGTGGTCAGCGGCATTGGTGCGATCACCCTGCTGATCGGCGCCTGGAACGCGATCTTCCAGCATGACCTCAAGGGCCTGCTGGCGTACTCGACCATCTCGCACCTGGGCCTGATCACGCTGCTGTTCGGCCTGTCCACGCCGATGGCGGTGGTGGCCGGCGTGTTCCACATCCTCAACCACGCCACCTTCAAGGCCTCGCTGTTCATGGCCGCCGGCATCATCGACCACGAGACCGGCACCCGCGACATGCGCAAGCTGGGCGGGCTGCGCCGGTTGATGCCGATCACCAGCACGTTGGCGATCATCGCCTCGCTGGCGATGGCCGGTATCCCGCTGCTCAACGGCTTCCTGTCCAAGGAAATGCTGTTCGCCGAGGCACTGGCCACCGAGGGTCCGCACTGGATGCGCACGGCGATGAGCGCTGCCGCGCTGCTGGCCGGCATCCTCGGCGTGGCCTACAGCCTGCGCTTCGTGCACGACACCTTCTTCGGCAAGGGCCCGCTTGACCTGGACGTGGTCCCGCACGAGCCGCCGCGCTGGATGAAGGTGCCGGTGGAAGTGCTGGTGGTGATCTGCCTGGCGGTCGGCATCGCACCGGCACTGACCGTGGCACCGGTGCTGCAGGCCGGCGCCAGCGCCATCCTCGGCCCGGCGATGCCCGCGTACAGCCTGTCGATCTGGCACGGCTTCAACCTGCCGCTGGCGATGAGCGCGATCGGCGTGGCCGGCGGCATCGCCCTGTACTTCGGCCTGCGCCGCTTCACCGACCTGTACGCCGCCGCCAACCGCCCCACCGGCAAGCTGCTGTTCCAGCGCAACCTGGACCTGTTGTTCGGCATCGCCCACCGCGTCACCGCCGCACTGGCCAACGGCAGCCTGCAGCGCATGCTGATGGCGTTGGTGCTGGTGGCGGTGATCGTCGCCGCCGCACCGTTCATCGCCAGCCCGGCGATGCCGGCATGGCCGGCACCGCAGTCGATGCCGCTGCTGGGCTGGGTGTTGTGGCTGGTGATGCTGGCCTGCGCGTTCGCCGGGCTGTTCCTGTTCCAGCAGCGCCTGCTGGCGGTGATCGTGATGGGCGGCACCGGGTTGATGGTGGCGCTGACCTTCGTGTTCCTGTCGGCACCGGACCTGGCCCTGACCCAGCTGATGGTGGAGATGGTCACGCTGGTGCTGATGCTGCTCGCCCTGAACTACCTGCCGGCGCAGTCGCCGCCGGAACGCTCGCGCTGGCGCAGGCGGCGTGATGCGCTGATCGCCATCGCCGCCGGTGGCGGCCTGGCCGCGCTGGCTTACTCGATGATGACGCTGCCGCCGAACACCATGGCCGGCGAGATGCTGGTGCGTTCGCTGCCCGAGGCCTACGGCCAGAACGTGGTCAACGTGATCCTGGTGGACTTCCGCGGCTTCGATACCTTCGGCGAGATCACCGTGTTCGGCATCGCCGCGCTGGTGGTGCACGCGCTGCTGCGCCGCTCGCGGATGGCGCCGGAACAGATCATGCCCGGCCCGCCGATCAAGCTGCCGGTGCCGGCCGACCTGGCCCAGATCATGTTCCCGTTGACCCTGACGGTGTCCATCTTCCTGTTCCTGCGCGGCCACAACGCGCCCGGTGGCGGCTTCATCGCCGGCCTGGTGCTGGCGGTGCCGCTGCTGATCCAGTACGTCATCCAGGGCACCGTGTCGGTGGAGTCGCGCTTCGGCTTCGACTACATCCGCTGCATCGGCCTGGGCCTGATGGTCGCCGTGCTCAGCGGCATGGCCTCGATGCTGTTCGGCGTGCCGTTCCTGACCAGTGGCCACCTGGACCTGCACCTGCCGTTGATCGGCGAGGTGCCGCTGGCCAGCGCGATGGGCTTTGACACCGGCGTGTACCTGGTGGTGTTCGGCGGGGTGATGCTGATCCTGTCGATGATGGGCACGATCAAGCCCTCGCGCACCCGCAACGCCCGCCACGGCGAAATCGATATCCACCGCCGTTCGGCACGCACCGGGGAGATGCACTGATGGAACTGGCCCTGGCAAGCGCGATCGGCGTGCTGGCCGCGATCGGCGCGTACCTGCTGCTGCGCGCACGCAGCTTCGACGTCATCCTCGGCATGACCTTCCTGTCGTATGCGACCAACCTGCTGATCTTCAGCGCCGGGCGGCTGGTCACCGGCAAGGCGCCGGTGCTCAAGGACGGGGTGAGCAGCGACCTTGCCCACTACACCGACCCGCTGCCGCAGGCGCTGGTGCTGACCGCCATCGTCATCGCCTTCGCGATGACCGCGGTGAGCATCGTGCTGGCCATGCGCAGCCGCAGTGACAACCACAGCGACCACGTCGACGCCCACGAGCCGGATCCGCCCACCGCGGGCAAGCCGGAGGCCGGCGCATGAACCACCTGGTGATCCTGCCGGTCCTGATCCCGCTGCTGGGCGCGGCGCTGTCGCTGTTCGTCGAACACCGCCGCTATGGCCCGAAGGTGCAGCGCAGCGTGGCGTGGGCCAGCATGACCGCATTGGCGGTGTCGGTGGCGCTGCTGGTCGTGCAGACCGGTGAAGGCCGCATCACCGCCTACCTGCTGGGCGACTGGCCGGCCCGGCTGGGCGTGGCGCTGGTGGCCGACCGCCTGGCCGGCTGGATGCTCGGCACCACCCTGCTGCTGGCCATCGCCTGCCTGCTGTATGCCTGTACCGGCTGGGACCGGCGCGCACCGCACTTCCATGCGCTGTTCCAGTTCCAGCTGATGGGCCTGAACGGTGCATTCCTGACCGGCGACATCTTCAACCTGTTCGTGTTCTTCGAGGTGCTGCTGATCGCCTCGTACGGCCTGCTGCTGTCCGGCGGCCGTGGCCTGCGCCTGCGCATCGGCCTGCACTACGTGATGTTCAACATCGCCGCCTCCACGCTGTTCCTGATCGCGCTGGCGATGCTGTACGCCACGCTCGGCTCGCTGAACATGGCCGAGATCAGCCAGCGCATCGCCGGCCTGTCGCCGTCGCACCTGAAGCTGGCCAAGGCCGCGTTGGGCCTGTTGCTGCTGGTGTTCTGCTCCAAGGCCGCGCTGCTGCCGCTGTACCTGTGGCTGCCGGAGTCGTACTCGCGTGCACCGGCCGCGGTCGCGGCCCTGTTCGTGATCATGACCAAGGTCGGGCTGTACGCCGTGCTGCGGGTCAGCACGCTGTGGTTCGGCGCCGGTGCAGGCGCACTGGCCGGCTACGGCGGCGACTGGCTGCTGTGGGCCGGGCTGGCCACGCTGCTGCTGGCCGGCCTGGGCGCACTGGCCGCCACCCGCATGAGCGTGCTGGTGGCCTACCTGGTGGTGGTCTCGGCGGCAACGCTGTTCATCGCCTTCGCGCTGGGCAATGCCGGCACGATCTCGGCCGGACTGTATTACCTGCCACACAGCACCTTCACCGCCGCCGCGCTGTTCCTGGTGGTCGACCTGATCCGTCGTCGCCGCATCCGTGGCGGCCAGCCACGTGACGGCGAGCAGACCGTACTGCCGGGCAAGACCGTGCCGGGCCTGCTGTTCCTGGTCGGCGCGGTGGCCGTGGCCGGCCTGCCGCCACTGGCCGGCTTCCTGGCCAAGGCCGCGCTGCTGAGCGCCGTGCCGCAGGCCCATACCGGCGTGGTATGGGCGGTGGTGCTGGGCAGCAGCCTGCTGGTGATCATGGGCCTGACCCGTACCGGCATCCGCCTGTTCTGGCACGTGCCCGGCGATGAGGACGATGCACCGGAACCCGAGCCGCAGCCCGCGGCCCCGGCGCGCCCCTACGAGACCACCGCGGCCTGCCTGCTGCTCGGCTACGTGGTGCTGATGAGCGTGTTCGCTGCACCGCTGATGCGACAGACCGACGCCATCGCCACGCAATTGCTGTCGCCGGAGCAGTACCTCAACGACGTGCGCGGCACCACGCCACAGATGAGGCAGCCATGAGTACGCCCCGCCCCCTGCTGCGTCGCCTGTTCCCCTCGCCGGCACTGTCGCTGACGGTCACCGCCTTCTGGCTGCTGATGTCCGACAGCTTCAACCTGGGCCAACTGCTGCTGGGCATGCTGCTCGGGCTGGTGGTGCCGCTGTTCGCCGCACGCCTGGACCGCGAGTTCGCCCGGCTGGGCACGCTGCGGCCGGTGCCCAAGCTGCTGTGCGTGGTGCTGTGGGACATCCTGGTATCCAACATCCGCGTGGCCATGCAGGTGCTGGGCCCGGAGCAACGGCTCAAGCCCGGTTTCATCTGGGTGCCGCTGGACATCGCCAACATCCACGGCATCGCCGCGCTGACCAGCTTCATCACCCTCACCCCCGGCACCGTGTCGGCGGCGCTGTCCGATGACCGCCGTCACCTGCTGGTGCACGTGCTGCACCTGGACGATGCCGATGCGCTGATCGCCGAGATCAAGAGCCGCTATGAAGCACCGCTGATGGAGATCTTCCCGTGAACGGTTACCTGATATTCCAGACCACGCTGGTGGTGTGCATGCACGTGGTCGGCATCGCGATGCTGCTGGCGTTGTGGCGCCTGTTGCGCGGCCCCACCGTCCCGGACCGGATCCTGGCGCTGGACACGCTGTCGGTCACCGCCATCGCCGAGTTGATGCTGTTCGGCATCTACCTGGATTCGGCCATCTACTTCGAGGCCGCGCTGGTGATCGCGATGCTGGGCTTCTGCAGCACCGTGGTGTTGAGCAAGTACGTACTGCGCCGGGACATCGTCGAATGATCACTTTCCTGCAGATCGTCCTGTCCGCGCTGCTGGCCTTCGGCTGCTTCTTCATCCTGGTCGGTGCGCTGGGGCTGGTGCGCTTTTCCGACTTCTTCAAGCGCCTGCACGCGCCGACCAAGGCCAGCACGCTGGGCGTGGGCTGCGTGCTGGTGTGCTCGGTGGCATACCACATCTTCCTCGGCGAGGACCCGCAACCGCGCGAGCTGCTGATCACCGTGTTCCTGTTCATCACCGCACCGATCAGCGCCCACCTGATGGCCAAGGCGGCGCTGTCGCTGATGATGGAAAGCCGCCCGGAGCCGCCGGGCGACAAGCCGTGACCGGCGTACTCCACCGGTAGCGCCGGGCAACGCTCGGCGGTAGCTCTCCCGGTCGTACCCCGGCGCAGCATGGCTGCGCTACCGGGAGTGTTCCCGCGCAGCGTGGCCGCGCACCCGGGTCAACGCAGCTGAACCTGCGCAGCATCACTGACCATGACCTGCGTCTGGTAGTAGTACTTGTCCATGACACGCCCCTCGTCGATGAAAACCACCTTCACCAGTCGTGCGCTGCCACGCACGAGGATCGGCCGGCCCAGCAGCGCTTGCCGGGGATCCCGTCCCAGCCTGTCCGCCAGCGCGGCCCTGGCAGCAGGCATGAGTTCCACGCTCAGGTTCCGCGGGTCCCGATAGTCCCGCTCGGAATTGAGGAACAACGAACCCCTGACATCCCCCGTTGCCCGCACGTTCAGCGCGAACACACCATCCACGCCACGTCCCAACCCTGCTGCAGCGGCCAACTGCACCGCCATTCCCGGGTCAATCCAGGCGGACGGAGCCCGCCCGCTGTGCACGCACCCTGCCAATACCGCCGACATCAACCCCAACATCAGAAACTTCCGCATCCTTGCCTCAATCCGGTCAGTTCAACAGCGCCAGTTCCAAGCCGACCCAGGCCAGGAACGCGACGAACAACACAGCGCCCTCGCCGCGACTGATCTTCAGGTCGCCGCGCAGCATCGGGTACAGCATCAGCACCAGCACGATCGCCGCCGGCAGTTCCAGGCGCACGAACGAGGCCGGCAACGGCATCGGGCGCAATGCCGCCATGCCACCGACCACCACCAGCAGGTTGAACAGGCTCGAGCCGATCACGTGGCCGACGACCATGTCACCCTGGCCGCGCCGCGCTGCCGCGATCGCGGCGGCCACTTCCGGCAGCGCCGTGCCGATGGCCACCGGCAGCAGGCCGGCCAGCAGCGGCGACATGCCCCAGCCGGCGCCGATCACCGGTGCCGCCTGCACCACCCAGCGCGCGCCGAAATACAGCACCACGCCGGCAATCACCAGCCGGATCAGGTTGAGCCCCAGTTCGGTGCGGGTCGCCGCGTAGGCGGCGATGCTTTCCTGCAGCGCGGCTGGCTCGCGCCGAGCGCGCGCCAGCACGAACACCAGGACCGCGACGAAGCCAAGCAGCAGCACGATGCCTTCCACGCGGCTGATTGCACCGTCGAGCCCGAACACGATCAGCGCCAGCGAAGCCACGGCAAGCAGCACCAGCAATGGCGACAGCAGGCGCGTGCGCACCACCAGCGGGTAGGCCAGCGCGGCCAGCGCCAGCGTCAGGCCGACGTTGACGATGTTGCTGCCCACCGCGTTGCCCAGTGCCAGTTCCTGTGCCCCCACCGCGAAAGCGCGGGCATTGACCACCAGTTCCGGCAGCGACGTGCCGAAGGCCACCAGCAGCAGGCCGGCGACGAATGGCGAGGCCCCCAGTCGCTGGGCCAGCCCCGACGCGGCCTTCACGATGGAGTCGCCCCCCAGCGCCAGCAGCACCAGGCCAAGTACGAACAATCCAATGGCTTCAAACATCCGCGTCTCTCCCGACGGCAATGCGGCTGATTCTAGGCGCAGTCATCGCCTTTCCGCAGGAACTCAGCTGCACCCTTCCACGTAATCCACCTGCGGCGGCAGGCCAACCCGCCACGCCGTCACCTTGCCGTCGGCGCCCAGTTCGAACACCAGCCAGCCCTGGCTGCCATCGGCGGCGGGAACCCGCAGCACCTTGCCGCCTTCCACGTACTTGTGGGGCTGGGGTGCTTCGGCCTGTGCATACAGTGCCTGCAGCGGGCCCAGCGCCATGCCGACCTTGCCGCCGCCCGGAGCCTGCACGTCGGCGGCGCGCACGTCGTAGCGGACGAAATTGCCGCCCTCGAGCATGAAGGCCACGCCGTCGGCCCCCTGCCCGGCCGGCTGCAGGTAATAGCAGCCGCCGTCGGCCACGGCATCGCCCTGCAGCTCGCCATCCCAGACCGCACGCATCTGTTCGGCATCGATCCCCAGTTGCAGGGGGCCATAGCCCTGCCAATCGGCGTTGCCGGTCACCGCGGCCTCGGCCGGGGCCGGCGCGGGCGAGCCCGCTGCCGCAGGGGCTTGCGGTGCCACCGGCGCCTCCGGCGCGTCGGGGGTGCGGTTGCAGGCGGCCAGCAGGGCGAGCAGGACAAGCGAAGACAGGACGGTGCGGGTCATGCGGCAACTCCAGGGAGGACCGGGGGCCGAGTGTAGCGGCATGCCGGTTGTCATCGTGCTTTCACCTGCCGGACCCAGGCTTGGGCGTCCGCGCCGCCGTGTCACGTCCCATGCATCCGCGCAAAACCGAACTCGCCCTCTCCGTCCTGCAGGCCCATCGGGCACCGCTGGACCTGCGCCAGCGCCGTGCCCTGATCCTGTGCGATGGCAAGCGCAGCCTGGACGACCTGTCCCAGTTGCTGGGCAACGATGCGCCGGCGCTGGTCGCGCAGTTGATCCGCGACGGCTACCTGCTGGCCGATGCCCCTGACGCCCCACCGGTCGTCCCCGCGCCGGTGGCCATGGCGGCGCCTGCGCCTGCGCCGGCAGCAGCGGCGGCGCCTGCCACCGAGCGCCGGCGCTCGATGGTGGCTGCGCGGATCTATGTGCTGGACATCCTGGCGCTGCAGCGCAACCCCACCGCGCAGCAACTGCACCGGCAACTGCAGTCCTCGCGCGAGGAAGGCGATACGGTCAACGCGATCCGGCTGGCGCTGGCGCACCTGCCGGCGATGACCTCGGACGGCTACGCGCAACGCGTGCGTGGCCGCCTGCAGGAAGTACTGCCCGAGCCGCACCTGGCGACGGTGCTGCAGGCCACGCCGCTGCCGGCGGCCTGAGACTCAGCCCCTGGGCGGGGCGAAGTTGTCGCGCAGGCCGCTCCAGCAGGCCTGGTATTCGCGCTGGCGGTGCGGTGCGGCGATGGCCTGCTCGGTCGGGCAGATCACGCCGCGGGTCTCGAACATGAAGGCCATGGTGTCGGTGATCACGTCCGGCTTGGACAGGTCCGCGTTGGAGGCCTTGTCGAAGGTGGCCGCGTCCGGGCCGTGGCCGCTCATGCAGTTGTGCAGCGACGCGCCGCCGGGCACGAAGCCCTCGGCCTTGGCGTCGTAGGCACCGTGGATCAGGCCCATGAACTCGCTGGCGATGTTGCGGTGGAACCACGGCGGGCGGAAGGTGTCCTGCGCCACCAGCCAGCGCGGCGGGAAGATCACGAAGTCCAGGTTGCTGGTGCCCGGCGTGTCACTAGCCGAATGCAGTACCAGGAAGATCGACGGGTCCGGGTGGTCATGGCTAATCGAGCCGATGGTGTTGAAGCGGCGCAGGTCGTAGCGGTACGGCGCGTAGTTGCCGTGCCAGCCGACCACGTCCAGCGGCGAGTGATTGATGTCCGCGCGCCACAACCGGCCGTGGAACTTGGCGACCAGTTCGAACTTGCCCTCCACGTTCTCGTAGGCGGCCACCGGGGTTTCGAAATCACGCGGGTTGGCCAGGCCGTTGCTGCCGATCGGGCCGAGGTCAGGCAACTTGAGCAACGCGCCGAAGTTCTCGCAGACATAGCCGCGCGCCTGCCCGTCGGGCAGCTCCACCGCGAAACGCACGCCACGCGGGATCACCGCGATCTGCTGCGGTTCGACGTCGATCACGCCCATCTCGGTGCGCAGGCGCAGCCGGCCCAGCTGCGGCACGATCAGCAGCTCGCCGTCGGCGTTGTAGAAATAGCGGCCACGCATGTCGGCATTGGCCGCGTACATGTGGATGCCGGCACCGGCATGCGCATCGGGCGCGCCGTTGCCACCCATCGTGTACAGCCCTTCGATGAAATCGGTGGGCGTGGACGGCAGCGGCAACGGGCTCCAGCGCAGCTGGTTGGGCGATACCGCCGCGTGGCTGAACTCGCCATGCAGGTTGGGCTGGTCGAACGGGGTGAATTCACCGTGCATCACCGCCGGGCGGATGCGGTACAGCCAACTGCGCCGGTTGCTGCCACGCGGCGCGGTGAAGGCGCTGCCGGTCAACTGTTCGGCATACAGGCCATGGGCGACGCGCTGCGGTGAATTGCGCCCGACCGGCAGGGTGCCGGGCACTGCTTCGGTGGCGAATTCGTTGCCAAAGCCGGATTGATAACCGTTGGTGACCATGGTGGCGCCCTTGCCTTGCGATTGAGCCCCTCTCCCGCAGGCGGGAGAGGGGTTGGGGTGAGGGTGGATCGGTTGCGGTGATGCTACGTGCTTCGGTGGCCTTTGCCCTCACCCCAACCCCTCTCCCGCCTGCGGGAGAGGGGCTTCAGGCAAGCGCATCGTTCGCCGCTTACAGCACGCCGCGCTTGATCTGGTCGCGCTCGATGCTCTCGAACAGCGCCTGGAAGTTGCCTTCGCCGAAGCCTTCGTTGCCCTTGCGCTGGATGATCTCGAAGAAGATCGGGCCGATGCAGTTCTGGGTGAAGATCTGCAGCAGCTTGCGCTGCTTGGTCTCCGGGTCGGCGTCGATCAGGATCTTGTTGCGGCGCAGGCGCGGCACGTCCTCGCCGTTGTCCGGGATGCGCAGGTCGACCACGTCGAAATAGGTGTCCGGCGTGTCCAGGAACTCGATGCCGCGCTCGCGCATGGCTTCGACGGTGTCATAGATGTTGTCGGTGAAGCAGGCGATGTGCTGGATGCCCTCGCCCTTGTAGGCGTCCAGGTACTCGTTGATCTGGCTCTTCGGGTCGGAGGACTCGTTGAGCGGGATGCGCACGATGCCGTCCGGGGCGGTCATCGCCTTGGACACCAGGCCGGTCTTGGCACCCTTGATGTCGAAGTAGCGGATCTCGCGGAAGTTGAACAGCCGCTCGTAGTAGTCCGACCACTGCTGCATGTTGCCCAGGTACAGGTTGTGGGTCAGGTGGTCGATGAAGGTCAGGCCGAAGCCCTTCGGGTCCTGCTCGGCACCGTCGACCGGCACGTAGTCGGTGTCGTAGATGCTGCCGCCTTCGCCATAGCGGTCGACCAGGTACAGCATGCAGTCGCCGATGCCCTTGATCACCGGGGCCGGGACGGCACGGGTGTCGGCCAGCAGGCTGACTTCCTCGGCACCGTTGCCCAGCGCAGCGGCGAGCACCTCGGCGGCCGGCTTCTGGAAGCGGATGGCGAAGCCACAGGCGCAGGGGCCGTGCTTGGCCGCGAAGTCGGCGGCGAAGGAATCCGGCTCCTCGTTCACGAGGAAGTTGACGCCGCCCTGACGGTAGACGGTAATAGCACGCTGCCGGTGGCGGAGCACGGCAGTGAATCCCATGTTCCGGAAGTACGTGTGCAGCTGGGCGGCCTGCCCGGCCGGCGCGGCGAACTCGACGAACTCGAAACCATCAATGCCCATCGGGTTTTCGAAGGTGGTGACCTGCATGCCCGGATTGGGCGCGTGGGGTGCGGCGTGGGCTTGGGTATTCATGGGTTGCCTCCGATTGCGTGACCACTGCCGGGTGCCGGCGGTGTAAAAAACAGGAAGACACGCGCAAACGCGGGTCTGGACCGAAGGTTATAGTTTCACATGAAACCACCATCAAGGTGCACTGCAGCATGAGCTCTTCCGATTACAGCAAGTCCACCAGCATCCGGGCCTCGCACGTCCTGCTGGATCTTGAGCAGTTCCTGCCCTACCGCATCAGCGTCCTGTCCAACCGGGTCAGCGGCAACATCGCCCGGCTGTACGGCGACCGCTACGGCCTGGCCATCCCCGAGTGGCGGGTGATCACCATCCTGGCGCTGTACCCCGGCTCCTCGGCCAGCGAGGTGTCCGAGCGCACCGCGATGGACAAGGTGGCGGTCAGCCGCGCCGTGGCCCGCCTGCTGGAACGCGGCTTCATCAAGCGCGAGACGCACGGCGATGACCGCCGTCGCTCGGTGCTGGCGCTGTCGGCGGCCGGTTTCGAGGTCTACGAGACCATCGCTCCGCTGGTGATCGAGATGGAACGTCGGCTGATGTCGGTGCTCAGCGAGGAAGAGGAACAGGTGCTTGAGCGCCTGATCACCCGCCTGGCCGATGCCGGCCTGCCTCGCATGAGCGAAGCCTGAGACGTCGCCGGCCGCGGGCCGGCGGCCGAGGGCACGCGGCCGCGCGGCTCAGCTCAGGTGCTTGCGCTGGGCATAGATCCACGGCGCCGCCAACGCGGCGATCGCGCCACCGGCAAAGCCCAGCGCAGCGGCCACCGCCGCCGCTTCGATGCTGCCGGGCAATGCCAGCGCCGCCAGCAGCAACAGCACCGCTGGCAAACCGATGAACGAAGCCAGGAAGAACCGCCAGCGCGGCACCCAGGTGTGCAGCTGCATCAGGCTGGCACCCACCCAGGCTTCGCTGGCCCTGCTGCGTCCTATCTTGTCCACCAGCTTGACCAGATCGACCTCCGGCACGGACTTGCCGGCCGCCGCCAACGCCAGCTCGGCGTCAACTTCCGCAGGATCCGGCCAGTTCGAAGGCCATGTCTGCGGCGCTTCCACGCCATAGGCCGACAGCACCGGCAGGCTAAGGGCCGGCACGGCCAGCGCGCGCAGCCGGCGCTTGTCCAACACACACCAGACCTGTGCCCGTCCGCCACTGTGCACCTGGTACAACGACAGCTGCTCGGCCGCCGGGTAGGGCAATGCGGTCACGCGTGCGGCCAGGGTTTCCACGCCCATCGCGCGCAGGAAGCCGGCGCGGGCACGACCGGTCTGCGTCCACGCCACGCCCAGGGGCGAGAGCAGCATCACCTCGGCCAGATCGGTGCCCCCGGCGGTGGCGCGCTCGTCGCTGGCCAGGTAGGCCGCCAGCGAACGCGGCTCGGCGACATCGGCCTTGCCCCAGCGCTGCGAATGGCCGAGCAGGAACTTCAACGGCACCCGCGCGGCAACCGTCTCGCCGCGGGCGCTGTCCGATGCGAACGGCAACACCGAGGCGACGAAGGCGCGCAGTTCATTGCCGGGCGAGCTGCTCCACTCCGGCGGCAGCAGGCCGGCGAGCAGGCCATTGCGGGCCACCTGGTCGATCTGCTCCTTCTGCTCAACCAGCCGCATCACCGCCGACTGCAGCATGATGTTCGGCGGCACCGCAGCCTGCGGCAGGCGCGAGGAGGCTGTTACCGGCGAGGTGTCCTCGGCGGCCGGCGTCTCGTCGAGCAGTTCATCCACGCTGGGCAGACTGACGCTGGCCGACGCGACGGGCGGGGTATCGACGATGGAGGGGGAATCAGAAGCAGGCTGCATGGCGAAGACGGAGCGGGCCGTGCGCAGGCGGAGATGCATCCGTTAGCGGCAGCGCGGGGGGAATATGAAGGCATGCGACGCTCCCCCTCCCCCAGCCTCCCCTTCGCTGCGCGAAAGGGAGGGCAGATCACGGCGAGCTGCGCCTGCCTCGCAGGAGCGGCCTCGGCCGTGAGGCCCGTGCACGAGCCATCGCGTGGAAGCTCCCCCTCCCCAGCCTCCCCTTCGCTGCGCGAAAGGGAGGGCAAATCACGGCGAGCTGCGCCTGCCACGCAGGAGCGCCTCGGCCGTGAGGCCCGTGCGCAAACGACAACGGCGCCTTCCGGCGCCGTTGTCATCCCCACCGCCGCGGCTCATTGCGCGGCCGGCGGTGCCCACTGCTTGAGGAAGGCGAAGAACTTCTCGCGGTCGTAGCCCTTGCCCTTCTCCAGGTCGCCGGTGAACTGCGAGTGCAGCAGCTTGCCCTCGGCATCGAGCACGAACAGGTGCGGGTAGCCCTTGATCTCCGGGTAGCCGGACAGGAACGCGGTGTTCTCGTTCTCTTCGCTGAAATTGACCTTCATCCACACGTAGTTGCCATCACGGAAGCGGCGGATCTCCGAATCCCCTTCCATGAAGGCATCCAGCAGGTGGCACCACGAGCACCACTCCCCGCCCACGTCCAGGATGATCCGCTTGCCGCCACGCTGGGCCTCGACCTTGGCCGTTTCCAGGTCGGCGACCGGGTTGCGGGCGGGGTCGAACTGCGCGTTGAGCGCGGCCACCGCGGCGATATCCGCCGCGGTGGGGGTGTTGCCCGAGGACACCGGCTGGCTGGTGTCAGCCACCGGCGCCTTCTGTTCGGAGGTGTCCAGCGGCTGCACCTTCTCCACCGGCGGTGGCGGCTGGTTGCAACCGGCCACGGCCATGGCGAACACCAACGGGACCACTCCAAACAGCTTGTTCATCGGTCTTTCCTCACTTCACGCCATGCATGAGCTTCTGCACCAGCGGGGCGATCAGGAACAACAGCACGCCTGCACCCAGCAGCGACCAGAAGCCGAAGGTATACCCCTTCAGGGCCGATTCCACCGTCATGCCGCTCTCGCCGCTGACCACCGCGGCGAAGATGCCCGACAGGTTGTTGCCGATGGCGGTGGACAGGAACCAGCCGCCCATCGCCAGGCCCACGACCTTGAGCGGGGCCAGCTTGGTGGTCATCGACAGGCCGATCGGCGACAGGCACAGCTCACCGACGGTCTGGATCACGTAGACCATGAACAGGGTCCAGAACGGGATCTTGCCGGCGCCGTCGACCAGCGAGGACAGCGCGTACATCAGCAGGAGGAAGGCCAGGCCGTTGAAGATCAGGCCCAGGCCGAACTTGCGCGGAATCGACGGGTTGGCCTTGCCCAGCGCGGTCCACAGCCACACGAAGATCGGGCCAAGGGCCAGGATGGCCACCGAGTTGACCGACTGGAACCAGCCGATCGGGAAGGTCCAGCCGCCCAGGTCGCGGTTGACGATGTTCTGCGCCAGGAAGTTGAACGAACTGCCGGCCTGTTCGAAGAACATGAAGAACAGCACGTTGAACACGAAGATGATCAGCATGGCGATGGCACGGTCACGGGCCACCTTGCCCTCGCGGATGCCCTCGACCAGGATCATCACGCACAGCGCGGTGAACAGCGCGCCCAGGATCCAGCCCAGGATGCCGGCGTCGATGGACAGCAGCGCATAGGCCACCGGCACGGCCACCAGCGAACCCACCAGCACGGCGATGGTGCGGCCCATCCCTTCAGCACCTGCCGGCGGCTTGCCGATGTCACCGAGCTGGCGACGGCCGAACCAGAACCACACCAGGCTGATCAGCATGCCCACGCCCGAGGCGATGAACACGTACTTGTAGGCCGGCATGGCTTCGGTGCCGAACACGTTCTCGGCCAGGATGCCGGTCAGCACCGGTGCGACCAGCGCGCCGGCGTTGATGCCCATGTAGAAGATGGTGAAGCCCGAATCACGGCGCGAGTCGTTGATGCCGTACAGCTGCCCGACCATGCTGGAGATGTTCGGCTTGAACAGGCCGTTGCCCGCGATCACGGTGGCCAGGCCGATACGGAACACCTGGTCGTTGGGGATGGCGATCAGGAACAGGCCCAGCGACATCACCGCCGCACCGATCAGGATCGAACGCTGGTAACCGATGATCCGGTCGGCGACGAAGCCACCGAACAGGGCTGCCGCATACACCAGCGCCAGGTAGGCGCCGTAGAGCTTGCTGGCACCGGCCTGGCTCTCGGAGAACTGGGCGACGATGTACAGCGTCAGCGCCCAGCGGATGCCGTAGAACGCGAAGCGTTCGAAGAACTCGGTCATGAACAGCATCCACAGGGGGCGTGGATGGCCGAGGAGGTTGGTGAACGCCGGCACGGGCGCCGGGTTGGATGCGGAATTGGGCGCGGCAGCGCTCATGCGGGTGTCCCCTGAGTCATTCGATGGGCAAGTGATGCGAAAGAAGTCGGCCGGAACCGGCGCGACGGGCGAGCATCACCGAAGGGCCGGCTTCACGTCAAATCCACAGAAGGCTTGCCCGGGCCGGCCTGCGGCGGCCGGAAACGCCGCAGGGGCGCCCCGAGGCGCCCCTGCAAGCTGCTGAATACGTTGGATTTTCAGGCGCCCGCCGGCGGATCGGCGCGGATGCTGGTGCGGACTTCGAACAGTTCCGGGAAGAAGGTCAGCTCCAGCGCCTGCTTGAGGAAGCCCACGCCGCTGGAGCCGCCGGTGCCCCGCTTGAAGCCGATCACCCGCATCACCGTGCGCATGTGGCGGAAGCGCCACAGCTGGAACTGGGTCTCCAGGTCCACCAGGTCCTCGCACAGCGAGTACTCGCGCCAGTAGCGGTCGGTGTCCTGGTAGATGTTCTCGAAGACATGGCGCAGCGCCGGGTCGCTGACATGCGACTGGGTCCAGTCGTGGCC
>NZ_JAYFUH010000238.1:0-12002 GCF_034961085.1 Stenotrophomonas capsici
ACGAGGGTTCCGTGCCGCAGCGCGGCCATCCGCTATCCCATGGCAGGACGGGCATGTCGCCCGCCGCCGTCATCGCCCAAGGAGACTGAGGCCAGATGGGCAAGATTGTTTGTTTCGGCGAAATTTTGATCGATCTACTCGCGCAGCCGCCGGCCACGCCGGATACCCCGCGCGCGTTCCTGCAGTACGCCGGTGGTGCGCCGGCCAACGTCGCGGTGGCCGCCGCGCGGCTGGGTGCCAGCAGCCATTTCGCCGGCATGCTGGGCCGCGACATGTTTGGTGACTTCCTCGCCGAGAGCCTGGCGCAGGCGGGCGTGGCGACCGACTGCGTGGTGCGTACCGATGCGGCCAAGACCGCGCTGGCGTTCGTGGCGCTGGATGCCGCGGGCGAGCGCAGCTTCAGCTTCTATCGCCCGCCGGCAGCGGACCTGCTGTTCCGTGACGAGCATTTCGTGCCGGCCTGCTTCGACGGGACGGCCTGCTTCCACGTCTGCTCCAACAGCCTGACCGAGCCGGCCATCGCCGCGGCCACCTACGCCGGCATGGACCGCGCGCGCGCGGCCGGTGCCATGGTCAGCCTGGACCTCAACCTGCGCCCGGCGCTGTGGCCGGCCGATGCCGATCCCACGCCGTGGCTGTGGCAGGCGCTGGAGCGTGCCGACCTGGTCAAGCTTTCGCGCGAGGAACTGGACTACCTGGCCGCGCCGCTGGGCGAGGACGGCGAAGCCCAGGTGATCGCGCGCCTGCTGGCCGCGCGTGCCGGCTGGGTGATCATCACCGACGGCGCCGCGCCGCTGCGATGGCATACCCGGCACGGCCATGGCCAGGTGCCCAGCTTCAAGGTGGCGACCGTGGATACCACTGCGGCCGGCGATGCCTTCGTCGGCGGCGTGCTGGTGGCGATGAGCGAGCGCGAGGGGTCCGGCCAGGGCTTTGCCGCGTTCTGCGCCAACCCGCAGGCCATCACCGACACCCTGCGCTTCGGTGCCGCCGTCGGCGCGCTGGCGGTCACCCGCAAGGGCGCGTTCGCCGCGATGCCCGACCGTGCCGAAGTGCACCACCTGCTGCAGCAACAGGAGCAAACCGCATGACCACCGCATCGCCCGCGTTCCGATCGCCGGAGTTCCTGCGCGCCCACATCGCCAGGACGATGGCGTTCTACCACCCGCATTGCATCGACCCGAACGGCGGCTTCTTCCACTTCTACCTGGACGACGGCACGGTGTATGACGCCAGCCACCGCCACCTGGTCAGCAGTACGCGCTTCGTCTTCAACTATGCGATGGCCTACCGCGAGTTCGGCAACGCCGAATACCTGGAGGCGGTGAAGCACGGCGTGGACTACCTGCGCAACGTGCACCGCAACCCGGCCACCGGCGGCTACGCCTGGACCCTGCGCGATGGCAAGGTCGAGGATGACATGAACCACTGCTACGGCCTGGCCTTCGTGCTGCTGGCCTACAGCTGTGCGCTGAAAGCCGGCATCGCGCAGGGCCGGGAATGGATGGACGAGACCTGGCAGCTGCTGGAGCGGCACTTCTGGGAAGCGCCGCACGGCCTGTACCGCGACGAGGCCGATGCGCAGTGGAACTTCACCGGCTACCGCGGCCAGAACGCCAACATGCACATGTGCGAGGCGATGCTGGCCGCGTTCGAGGCCAGCGGCGAGCAGCGCTACCTGGACCGTGCGCTGCAGCTGGCCGACAACATGACCCGCCGCCAGGCGGCCAAGGCCGGTGGCCTGGTGTGGGAGCACTACGACACCGCGTGGAACATCGACTGGGATTACAACCTGGACAATCCCAAGCACCTGTTCCGTCCGTGGGGCTTCCAGCCCGGCCACCAGACCGAGTGGGCCAAGCTGCTGATGATCCTGGACCGGCACGTGCAGGCCGATTGGCTGGTGCCGACCGCACGCCACCTGTTCGACGTGGCGGTGGCCAATTCCTGGGACGCCACGCGCGGTGGCCTGTATTACGGCTTCGCGCCCGAAGCCCGCCGCCAGCCGGACATGCACGGTACGCCGATCGGCACCGACAGCTTCGTCTGCGACGACGACAAGTACTTCTGGGTGCAGGCCGAGTCGCTGGCCGCGGCCGCGTTGCTGGCCCAGCGCACCGGTGATGATGCCTACTGGCAGTGGTACGAGCGGCTGTGGGCGTATTCGTGGGAACACATGGTCGACCACACCTACGGTGCCTGGTTCCGGATCCTGGACGCCGACAACCGCAAGTACAGCAACGAGAAGAGCCCGGCCGGCAAGACCGATTACCACACCATGGGTGCCTGCCACGAAGTGTTGAACGTGGTGCGTGGCGCGCACTGAGCAGCATTGAACAGCGGACGCCTGCGTGACTGCGGGCGTCCGGGCATCACCGGCAATCGCCACGGCACCCCGGCGCCGTGGACGCAATGAACGACACGCCGGCAGGCGTGGCCCTCCCGAAACCGGCAGCACGAAGGAGCTCGCATGCAGTACGTGCGCACGAAATTTGGATCGATACAAAATCGTTTCATCCGGCTCGGTTGGCTGGCCCTGCTGGTGGTGTCGTGCACCGTGGCGGGCGTTGCGTCGGCGGCTCCCCTGCAGGCGCAGTGGAGCTTCCGGCTGCTGCCGGGCGATGCGCAGTTGCAGGCCCATCCGGGGCTGGATACGTGGCGGCCGGCACAGGTGCCGGGCAGCGTGCATACCGACCTGCAGGCCGCCGGCGTGATCGGTGACCCCTACGTCGGCGCGGCCGAGGCCGGCCTGCAGTGGATCGGCCTGGGCGACTGGGAATACCGCGCCCGTTTCGACGTGGACGCGACCACGCTCAAGCGCCGGCATGCCGAACTGCGCTTCGACGGCTTGGATACGTTTGCCGAGGTCAGCCTCAACGGTGCGCCACTGCTGCGCGCCGACAATGCCCACCGCACCTGGCGCGCGCGCGTCGATGGGCGGCTGAAGGCCACCGGCAACGAGCTGCGCATCGTGTTCCGCTCGCCGATCCGCACGTTGCTGCCGCAAGTGCAGGCGATGCCGCACAAGATTGCCGGCAATTATCCCTCGCCCTACGGCGACGAGCCGAAGGACGCGATGGTCGGCAACTTCGCGCGCAAGCCGGCCTACCACTTCGGCTGGGACTGGGGCCCGCGCTATGTCACCGCCGGTGTCTGGCGCGCGGTGCAGCTGTCCAGCTGGGACGACAACCGCATCACCGACCTGGCCGTGCGCACCGACACGCTGGACGAGGCACATGCCGCGCTGACGGTGCTGCTGCAGGTCGAGCAAGGCGACGCCGCCGGCAGCGCCAGCGTGGCCGTGGACGTGCTGGACCCGGACGGAAAGCGCGTGCAGCGCATCGAGCGGCAGCTGATGCTGCGCCCCGGCAGCAACGACCTGCAGCTGCCCGTCACTATCGAGCAGCCGCGTCGCTGGTGGCCGGTGGGGCAGGGCGCGCAGGACCGCTACACGGTGCAGGCGCGTGTCGATGGTGGCCGTAGCGATGAACAGCAGGCACGCCTGCGCACCGGGTTGCGCACGGTGGAGCTGCGCCGTGAGAACGATGCCCAGGGCGGGCAGGGCTTCAGCTTCGTCATCAACGGTGTGCCGGTGTTCGCCAAGGGCGCCAACGTGATCCCGTTCGAGGCGTTCCCGGCGCGGGTCACGCGCGAACGCTTGCGTCGCGACCTGCAGGCCGCGCGCGATGCCAACATGAACATGCTGCGCAACTGGGGCGGTGGTTACTACGAGGATGATGCGTTCTTCGACATCGCCGACGAGCTCGGCCTGCTGGTCTGGCAGGACTTCATGTTCGGCGGCGGCATGCAGCCCGGCTACGACCCGGCGTTCCGCGCCAGCGTGGTGGCCGAGGCGCGCGACAACGTACGCCGGCTGCGCCACCACCCCAGCATCGTGCTGTGGTGTGGCAACAACGAGGAAGAGACCGCGTGGAAGGACTGGGGCCACGGGAAGGAACTGACCGCCGCCGACCCGGCGTTCGCGGCCAAGGTCTGGCACGGCTACGTGGACCTGTTCGGCACCGACTTGCGCGCCGTGGTGGCCGAGGAAGGCCTGGGCGTGCCGTACTGGTCCAGTTCGCCGAGCAACGACCTCGATGCCAAGGCCAATGATTCCACGCGCGGCGACAAGCACTACTGGCAAGTCTGGGGTAACCCGGCGCTGCCGGTGACCGCCTATCTGCATGAGACGCCGCGCTTCATGTCCGAGTACGGGCTGCAGGCCTGGCCGCAGCAGTCCACCATCGATGCCTTCGCGACGCGCCAGGAACAGCAGATCGACGGCCCGGTGATCCAGGCGCACCAGAAGTTCATGGCCGGCAAGGGCAACGAGCGGCTGCTGCACTACATCCAGATGGAGTACGGCACGCCGCGTTCGTTCGCCGACTTCGTCTACCTGAGCCAGGTGATGCAGGCCGAGGGCATCGCGCTGGCGGCGTTGCACCACCGCGCCTCGCGGCCGTACACGATGGGATCGCTGTACTGGCAGCTCAACGATGTCTGGCCCGGTGCGTCGTGGTCGAGCGTGGACTACTACGGCCACTGGAAGGCGCTGCACTTCCATGCGCGGCGCTTCTTCGCCGATGTCGCGGTGGCGGCGCTGCGTGACGAGGGCGTGACCCGCGTCAGCCTGCTCAATGACGGCCGCAGCGCGCTGCAGGCGCAGCTACGGATCCGCGTGCTCGATGTCGACGGCAGGCAGCTCCACCAGCAGCAACAGGCGGTGACGCTGGCCGCGCAGGCGGCCACCGAGGTCGCGCGCCTGAGCGATGCCGCGCTGCTGCAGGGGGCCGACCCGCGCCGGAGCCTGGCCGTGTTCGAGCTGCAGCAGGGCGATACGGTCATCGCCGAGCGCATCGTCTACTTCGCCGCCGCCAAGGACCAACCGCTGGCGGCCGGCCAGGTCCGCAGCGAACTGGTGGCACAGGGCGACCACTACCTGCTGCGCCTGCGCAGCCCCTCACTGGCGCGTGCGCTGTGGATTGATTTCGGCAACGTCGATGCGCGCGTTGAGGACAACGCCTTCGACCTGCTGCCCGGTTCCCCCCGCGACGTGGTCGTGCGCAGCCGCGCCGACCTGTCGGCCCTGCGTGCCGCGCTGCGTCTGCAGACGCTGGGCGACACGCTGCACTCCACCCTTGCACCACCGCAAGACGTTCCCACTCCGAGGACCCGATGATGAACCGAGCCCTGCGCACCGCCCCGCTGGTCGCCGCCCTGATGCTGGCGCTGAGCGCCTGCAACCCGTCGCCCGCCCCGAGCGACAGCACGCCCGCCGCACCGGCCGCCGCCGCTGCCACGCCCACCCTGGCCACCGTGCCGGCCGTCGACGAGGCCGAAGCGGCACGCATGGCCGAACAGGTCCGCGAAGCCACCCGCCACGCCTGGCAGGGTTACATGCAGTACGCCAAGGGCCACGATGACCTGAAGCCGCTCAGCGCCAAGCCGCGCGACTGGTACCCGCAGCCGCTGTTGATGTCGCCGGTCGATGCCCTGGATACCCTGCTGCTGCTGGGCATGGACAAGGAAGCCAACGAAGCGCGCGAGCTGATCGTCAGCCAGCTGTCCTTCGACCAGGACATCGACGTGCAGAACTTCGAGGTCACCATCCGCCTGCTGGGTGGCCTGCTGTCGGCCTACCAGATGACCAACGACGAGCGCCTGCTCAAGCTCGCCGATGACCTGGGCACGCGCCTGTCGCCGGTGTTCGACAGCCCCACCGGCCTGCCGTACACCCACGTCAACCTGCGCACCGGCAAGACCAGCGGCACCATCAGCAACCCGGCCGAGACCGGCACGCTGCTGCTGGAGTTCGGCACCCTGGCCAAGCTCACCGGCAAGCAGGCGTACTACGACAAGGCCAAGCGCGCGCTGGTGGAAACCCACAACCGCCGCTCCAAGATCGGCCTGGTCGGCCTGAACATCAACGTCGAGACCGGCGAGTGGACCAACACCGATGCCTCCATCGCCGGCGGCATCGACTCGTACTACGAGTACCTGCTCAAGTGCTGGAAGCTGTTCGGCGACGAGGACTGCAAGCGCATGTGGGACGAGAGCATCGGCCCGCTGAACCAGTACCTGGCCGACGAGGTGCGTGAAGGCGAGCTGTGGTACGGCCACGCCGACATGAACACCGGCGCGCGCACCTCCACCACCTACGGCGCGCTGGATGCGTTCATGCCGGGCCTGCTCGCGCTGGGCGGCGACCTGGACCGCGCCAAGCGCCTGCAGGAGTCCAACCTGAAGATGTGGCGCCTGCACGGCATCGAGCCGGAGTCGCTGGACTACGCGGCGATGGAAGTACGCTCGCCGGGCTACGCGCTGCGTCCGGAGATCGTCGAGTCGGCCTACTACCTGCACCACTACACCGGTGACACCCGCTACCGCGGCATGGGCAAGGAGTTCTTCGACGACTTCGTCAAGCACACCCGCACCGAGCACGGCTTTGCCGCGCTGAAGGATGTGCGCAGCAAGGAGAAGGACGACTCGATGGAGAGCTTCCTGTTCGCCGAGACCTTCAAGTACTACTACCTGCTGTTCGCGCCGGCCAAGACCCTGGACTTCGACGGCGTGGTGTTCAACACCGAAGCACACCCGCTGCGGAAGACCTGGTAAAGCGAAAGCGACCCTCACCCCACCCCCGCTCCCGCAGGCGGGGGAGGGGTTCAGATCTGCATCGGCTTTCTGCTCAAAGCCCCTCTCCCGCCTGCGGGGGAGGGGGTGGAGGGCGCGCTCATTCATCCGGGCAGGCACGAGACTTGCCGTAAGAGCGCGCTAAACTCCACCGCAACGGGGAGCGAGGCGGGCGCTGATGGAGTTGTCTTCCATCCTGATTGTCGATGATGACGCGGCGTCGCTGGCGCGGCTGGCACGGCTCGTGGCCGAACTGCTGGACCCGCAGCCGGTGCGGCTCCGGACCGCCGCCAACCTTGCCGATGCCCGCGACCTGCTACAGCGCGAATCCTTCGCGCTGGCGTTGGTGGACATGCAGCTGCCCGACGGCACCGGCACCGATTTGATCGCGTGGATGCAGCAGCAGGCCACGCAGGCGCAGGCGGTGATCGTGTCCGCGTTCGCCGAGGAAGAGGCGATCTTCGCCGCGCTGCGTGCCGGTGCGGTGGGCTACCTGCTCAAGGACCGGGATGACATCGAGCTGCGCGTGGCGTTGCGCAGCCTGCAGCGTGGCGGGGCACCGATCGACCCGATGATCGCCCGGCGCATCCTTGCCTTCGTGCCCGCGGCGACACCCACGGCACCTGCTCCGGCGGCCAGCGTGCCGCTGTCCGAACGCGAGCTGGGCATCCTCGGCCTGGTCGCGCAGGGCTACGGCAACCGCGAGATCGCCGAGCTGCTCAGCCTGTCGCGCCTGACCATCGAGGCGCATACCCGCAACATCTACCGCAAGCTGGCCGTCGGTTCGCGCACCGCGGCGGTGTTCGAGGCGCGCGTGCTCGGGCTGCTGCCATGATCCGCGGGCTGCTGGGCCTGTTGTTGCTGCTGGTGATGGGGGGCGCGCTGGCCGCTCCGCCGGCGGTGGCGCGCATCGTGCAGGCCGAAGCGGTGCGCAGCGGCTGGGAGGCGCAGACGCCACCGTTGCAGGGGTGGGAGCCGGTGACCCTGGCCGACCAATGGCAGACGCGCTGGCCCGACCACGACGGCGTGGTCTGGTACCGGCTGCGCTGGCAGCAGGGCGATGCCGGCGAACCGACCGGCCTGCTGCTGGACTACACCTGCATGGCCGCGGCGGTCTACCTCAACGGCAGCCTGATCGACCGTGATCCGTCGCTGGTCGAACCGTTGTCGCGCAGCTGGCATGTGCCGCGCTACTACCTGCTGCAGTCGCCATTGCTGCGGCAGGGCGAGAACGAACTGCTGGTGCGGGTGTCGGGGCTGGCGGCGTACCAGCCATCGTTCGGCGTGGTCGACGTAGGTGATGCCGCGGTGCTGCAGGCACGCTATCGGCAGGAAGTCCGCGTGCGGCATGACCTGCAGCTGCTCGATACCGCCATCGGCTTCGTGCTGGCCGGCGTGATCGGCCTGTTCTGGCTGCTGCGGCGCAAGGAGGCGATGTACGGCTGGTATGCGCTGAGTGCGGTGTTCGGGCGCATGTACGACACCAATTTCGTGGCCACCAGCCCGTGGCCGTTTACCACCACCGATGGCTGGCAGGCCTTCATCGCTGGCTGCTACGTGGTGGCTGCGGCGGCACACACCGTGTTCCTGCTGCGCTTCAGCGAGCGGCGTTGGCCGCGCTTCGAGCGCGTGCTGATGGGCCTGGCGGCGGTGGCGATGGCGGCGGCGCTGCTGTGGCCGCAGTGGATGGGGCCGCATCGCAACCTCTACCTGGTGCCACTCATCGCCTTCCTGTACGTGGTGTCGTTCACCTTCATGGGCTATGCGCTGCGCAGTGGCCGTCGTGACGCGCAGGTGCTGGCCTTGTGCATCGTCCTGCCGATCCTGGTGTCGCTGCACGACCTGGGCGTGTACATGGGCTGGTACGGCGGGGTCAGTTACCTGGGGTCCTTCACCTCGCCGTTGATGCTGCTGGGCATGGGCTTCGTGCTGGCCTACCGTTTCGCCAACACGATGAAACGCGTGGAAGGGTTCAACGCCGAGCTGCGCCATGAAGTGCAGCAGGCCACGTCCCAGTTGTCGGAGACCCTGAACGCGCAGCATGCGCTGGAGCTGGCGCATAGCCGCGCCGGTGAGCGCCTGCAGCTGGTGCGCGACCTTCACGATGGCTTCGGCGGCACCCTGGTCGGGGCGATCGCGCGGCTGGAGCAGGCCCCGCAGGAGATGCCGCGTTCCAAGGTGATCGAACTGCTGCGCGAGATGCGCGATGACCTGCGCCTGGTGATCGACAGCACCGCACGCGAGCACGCCGACCTGGCCGAGATGCTGGTGCCCCTGCGGCACCGCGCCAGCACCCTGCTGGAAGCCGGCGGCATCGATACCTACTGGCACCTGCAGGACCTGCACGGGGTGGAACTGGGCGCCTCACGCAGCCTGGACCTGCTGCGGCTGATGCAGGAAGCCCTGACCAACGCGTTCAAGCATGCCCGTGCGACACGGGTGGACATCACCCTGCGACGGGACGGTGACCGGCTGCAGCTGCAGATCGACGACGACGGCATCGGCCTGCCGGCGAGCGTGCAGGGCAGTGCAACGGGCGGCGCCGGCATGGCCAGCATGCAGCTGCGGGCCAGGCGCATGGGCGGTGACCTGCAGGTGGGGCCGGCCGATGACCGGAACGGAACCCGTGTGCAGCTGGAGCTCGCCCTCGCCCGTTGATCTGCGTCCGGAGGACACCTGCGTACCTGATTTCGTGGATGCTGATCCAGCAACGATGGCGATAGGGTTTGCCCCTAGTTGAATCGGGGGACACCATCATGCGCGGCCGTGTCATTTCAAAGGCTGATCGAGTAGCCGCGGCCCTGGCGGTCGCCGGCCTGCTCATCTTGTTCCCATCGCTGCCTGCGGATGCAGCCGAAGTGGTCGGTGGAACCACGCCAACGGCCCCCTGCACTCAGGATGCAAGTACCGGTGCCCTGGCCTGCCTGGACGGCAGTCGGGTGGGCGGTGACGGTGCGTCTGGGCCATCCAAGCCCGGTTACTCCAGTTCGGCCGGCGGCTTGGGAAATGCCACGGGCAATACAGCGATCGGCAAGGGCAGCTCGGTCGGCATGGGCGGGCAGGGTGCCAACGGGACGGCCGGTGGGAGCGGTGGGGTGGGTGGCAGCGGTGGAGGCTACAACCTCGCCTTTGGTGCCGGCAGCAGCGCCGGCAATGGCGGTAAGGCCGGCGACGGCGTTGCCGGGGGCACCGGCGGAGATGGCGGTGCCGGCGGAAGCTACAACATCGCTCTGGGCGATGGCAGCGAGGCGGGCAACGGCGCCGATGGCAAGGAAGGCTGTTGTGGCTACAAGGGCACGTCCGGCACCGCAGGTACGGATAACAACGTGGCCATCGGCAGGAATGCCAAGGCATCAGGCGGCGGTTCGGTGGTGTTGGGTGCTGGCAGCACCGATGCCGGCCTGGCCAATGTCGTGTCGGTGGGCTCGTCCAGCCAGCAACGGCGCATCGTCAACGTCGCCGCCGGCGTGGCCGCCACCGATGCCGCCAACGTGGGCCAGCTCACCGCGCTGGGCACGTCGTTGAACGCGAACCTGGGTGGGGTCGCGGCCTGGCTGGGCGGTGGGGCCGCTTACAGCGGCGGCGTATTCACCGCGCCGACCTTCGCCGTCCAGGGCAACAGCTACGGCAATGTCGGTGCCGCGCTGTCGGCCATCGATACCCAGCTCACCGCGATCAAGGGCCGCGCGGACCTGGCGGTGTACTACGACGACGCCAGCAAGGCCTCGCTGACGCTTGGCGGCGGCGCCGGCTCGGGTTCCGGGGGAACATCGGGGGGGACCCAGGTGGCGGGCGTGGCCGATGGCACCGCCGCCGACCATGCAGTCAACAAGGGGCAGATGGATGCGGGGGATGCGGCCGCCATCGGTGCGGCCGGGAATTACACCGATACCCGCGAAGGCGCAATCCGTGCGGACATGGCCACGGCCGATGCCACCGTGTTGTCCTCGGCCAAGGCGCATGCCGACAGCGGTGATGCAGCCACCCTGGCGGCGGCCAACGGTCATACCGACAACCGTGAAGCTGCGATCCGCACGGACATGGCCACGGCCGACGCCACCGTGTTGTCCTCGGCCAAGGCGCATGCCGACAGCGGTGATGCAGCCACCCTGGCGGCGGCCAACGGTCATACCGACAACCGCGAAGCCGCGATCCGCACGGACATGGCCACGGGCGACGCCAACGTGCTGTCCTCGGCCAAGGCGCATGCGAACAGCGGTGATGCCACCACGCTGCAGTCGGCCCGCAGCTACGCCGATGGCACCGCCAGCCAGGCCGTCGCTGCCGCGAACAGTTATACCGACAGCCGTTTCGAGGCCGTGGACCTGCAGTTCGACGGGTTGCGGCGGGAGATGGATGACCGCTTCACCCGCCAGGACCGTCGCATCGACCGGATGGGCGCGATGAGCAGCGCGATGCTCAACATGGCGGTGAATGCGGCGGGTTCGCAGAGCAATGGCGGGCGCGTTTCGGTCGGCGCGGGTTTCCAGGGCAGCGAGAAGGCCCTGTCGATCGGCTACGGCCGCAAGCTCGGCGCGCGCGGCTCGTTCTCGCTGGGTGGCGCATTCAGTGGCAGCGAGAAATCAGGCGGTATCGGCTTCGGCGTGGATCTGTAGGTCGTTCGATCCGTGCCAGCGATGCGGGGGCGTCATGAACACTTTCAGGTGCATGGTCCAGGCACGTCGTGCCGAGGGCGTGCCGGGCCGGCAGAACAACGCGTGGCGCGCGTGCAGCCCGATCCGCTGGCCCGCCGCGGGGCCGGTTGCAGGTGCATGGCTGGTCCACGACCCGGACCTGCGGCGCTGCATCGAGTGCGATGCGAACCGGGATGCCTGGCGCACGGTGATCGCGCAGCAGCATGCGTTCGCCTCGGTGATCACCCGCATGGAGGCCGCCGCGGCGTCCACCATTGGCGGTTGAACGCTGCCACGTCAGTACAGGTCCATCGGGTCGACATCCAGCGACCAGCGCACGCGCCGCGCCTGCGGCAACGCATACACCTGTGGCATCAGCCCATCCAGCAGGCCATGCAGGGGCCGCCGCTGCGTGGCTGACAGCAGCAACTGGGTGCGCTGGAATCCCGCCCGCCGCGGCATCGGTGCCGGCATCGGGCCATAACACTCGACGACGCTCTCGGTGGGGACCAACTGCTTCACCGCGGCCAGGAAGGCATTGGCCTGTTCCACCTGCTTGGCCTCGGCGCGCAGCAATGCCAGGTGCGCGAACGGTGGAAAGCCCGCGGCCTCGCGTTGCACCAGCTCGGCCTCGGCGAAGGCGTGGTAGCCACCGTTGACCAATGTGTGCAGCAGCGCATTGTCCGGGTGGTGGGTCTGTAGCCAGACTTCGCCCGGACGGTCCGCGCGGCCGGC
>NZ_JAYFUH010000239.1:0-11653 GCF_034961085.1 Stenotrophomonas capsici
GAACACGGTCGCTACACCCGCACCTGAGGGTTCCTTCACCTCCACAGCGCCGCCTGGCGCAGGCCGAGGGCAATGAAAGAGAGCATCCTGGACGTCCTGCTGTATCTGTTTGAACACTATTTCAGCGAGGATGCCGATCTCATCCGAGACCGCGATTCGCTGCAGAACGGCCTGATCCAGGCCGGTTTCAGCCCCACCGAGATCAACAAGGCCTTCGACTGGCTCGATGCCTTGGCAGAACAGCGCCCGGCCGTGGCCCAGGCCCGGGTGAAGGGGCCGGTGCGCGTTTTCCACGGCCCGGAACTGGACAAGCTGGACGTGGAAGGCCGCGGCTTCCTGCTGTTCCTCGAGCAGCACGGCATCCTGGACGCCGACCAGCGCGAGCTGGTGCTGGACCGCGCGATGGCGCTGGACCAGGACGAGCTGGACCTGGACGACCTCAAGTGGGTCGTGCTGATGGTGCTGTTCAACCAGCCGGGCGCCGAAGCGGCCTATGCCTGGATGGAAACCCAGATGTTCGTCGACGAACCCGAACCCCTGCACTGAGCCCCACGGCATGCAGGGACGCATGAGGAGACCCGCGTGAGCCAGTGGTTCTACGCCGAGGGCAACCGCGAACGGCGCGGACCACTGCCAGCGGAAAACATCGTCGAGCTGTTCCGCTCCGGGCGCATCGCCGCCGATACCCTGGTCTGGCGCGAAGGTGCCGAGCACTGGCAACCCCTGCAGGCATTCGCCGCCGAACTGGGGCTGCCGGACGTGTCCGGACCGGCTGTGCCGGTACCGCCGGCCCTGCCTGACCTTCCCGCACCACCCCCACCGGCGGTACAGCACGTCCACGTCGCGGTTCCCAACCCGCCGCCGGCCGCGGTCCGGCAGGGCCTGTCCGGCTGCGCCATCGTCGGCATCATCGTTGCCGTGGTCGGCGTGATCCTGCTGGCCGTCCTTGCCATCCTGGCCGCCATCGCCTATCCCAAGTACCGCGAGTACACCTTGCGCAGCAAGACCTCCATGGTGCAGGCGCAACTGGGCGCCCTGAAGGGGGAAGTGTCGGCCTTCGCCAGCGAGCACGAACGCTGCCCGGTCAACGGCGATGCCGGCTTTGGCAGCCCGGAAAGCTACGAGGACGGCACGATCGCCGAGGTCCGCATCGGCCGCTTCGACGGCGGCCATTGCGGGCTGGAAGCCCGCCTGCAGGCCCCCGGCACGCCGCAACTTGACAGCAAAGCGATCTGGCTCGACTACGATACGCAGACCGCCACCTGGAAATGTCGTTCGGACGTGGCGGACAACTACCTGCCGACCGATTGCCGCAGCTGAGCGGCGCGGCCTGAAACTTTGGGGAATGAGATGAGTGAGTGGTACTACGCTGATGCCCAGCGCGAGCGGCACGGGCCGATCGACGCCGATGTGATCCGCAGCAAGTTCAACCAGGGCGAGCTGAACCTTGAGACCCTGGCCTGGCGCGAGGGCATGGCGCAGTGGCAACCGCTGTCGGCCCTGGCCGACGAGCTGCAGCTGCTGGCCCAGGCCAGCCCCGGCATCGACCTGCGCGCTGACTACAGCGCCATCGAGAACGGCACCGCGCCGTTGCCCGCCGCCGCCACGACCAGCACCGATGGCTACTCGCCCTATTCGGCGCCCAGCAGCACCGTCAGCGGCGGCGCGGCACCGGTGCAGGGCGGCGAAGTGGTCTATGCCGGCTTCTGGAAGCGCGTGGCCGCGTACTGCATCGACAGCGTGATCGTGGGCATGGTCGGCGGCGTGATCGCGATGGTGATCGGCATGGTGCTGGGCATCGGCATGGCCGGTCTGGGCGACAGCGACGCCGCCGGCGTCGGCATGATCATGGTGCAGTTGCTGACCAACCTCATTTCGATGGCGATCTCGGCCGCCTACTACGCCGGCTTCCATGCCTCGGCCGGCATGGCCACGCTGGGCAAGATGGCGGTGGGCATCAAGGTAGTGCGCCTCAATGGCGACCGGATGACCCTGGCCCGCGCCATCGGCCGCTACTTCGCCACCATCCTCAGTGCCCTGACCCTGTGCATCGGCTACGTGATGGCCGCCTTCACCGAGCGCAAGCAGGGCCTGCATGACATGATCTGCGACACCCTGGTGGTCGACAAATGGGCCTTCACCGACCATCCGGAATGGCAGCAGCGCGGCCTGGGCACGGTGACCATCGTGATCCTGTCGATCTTCGGCCTGCTGTTGCTGGTGGGCGTGGTGGCGATCATCGCGGTGATCGGCATCGCCGCCTCCAACTTCAACTGACCGACCCCGGGGCCGCTTGACAAGAGCGGCCCCGGCGTGATTCCACTATAAAGACAAAGCTGAACGCCCGGGCGCCAACCCGGGCGTCGATTTATGCAGATCGGCCACACCGGCTTCACTATCGTGCCGGTTTACGCCACCCTAGCGCCCCCAACCGGGGCGTTCTCCCCCCAAGAAAGTACTGACATGCCCAAGCACCTGCTCATCGTCGAATCGCCGGCCAAGGCCAAGACGATCAACAAATACCTCGGCAAGGACTTCACCGTCCTGGCCTCGTATGGGCATGTGCGTGACCTGGTCCCCAAGGAGGGCGCGGTCGACCCGGACAACGGGTTCGCCATGCGCTACGACCTGATCGAGAAGAACGAGAAGCACGTCGAGGCGATCGCCAAGGCCGCCAAGGGCGCCGACGACATCTTCCTGGCAACCGACCCGGACCGCGAAGGTGAGGCGATCAGCTGGCATATTGCCGAGATCCTCAAGGAACGCGGCCTGTCCTACGGCAAGCCGATGCAGCGCGTGGTGTTCACCGAGATCACCCCGCGCGCCATCAAGGAAGCCATGACCCAGCCGCGCGCCATCGCCGCGGACCTGGTCGATGCGCAGCAGGCACGCCGCGCGCTGGACTACCTGGTCGGCTTCAACCTGTCGCCGGTGCTGTGGCGCAAGGTGCAGCGCGGGCTGTCCGCCGGCCGCGTGCAGAGCCCGGCGCTGCGCATGATCGTCGAACGCGAGGAGGAGATCGAAGCCTTCATCGCCCGCGAGTACTGGAGCATCGAGGCCGAGTGCGCGCATCCCTCGCAGCACTTCAACGCCCGCCTGATCAAGCTGGACGGGCAGAAGTTCGAGCAGTTCACCGTCACCGACGGCGACACCGCCGAAGCCGCGCGCCTGCGCATCCAGCAGGCCGCCCAGGGGGCGCTGCACGTCACCGACGTGGCCAGCAAGGAGCGCAAGCGCCGCCCGGCCGCGCCGTTCACCACCTCCACCCTGCAGCAGGAAGCCTCGCGCAAGCTCGGCTTCACCACCCGCAAGACCATGCAGGTGGCGCAGAAGCTGTACGAAGGCGTGGCCATCGGCGACGAGGGCACGGTCGGCCTGATCTCGTACATGCGTACCGACTCGGTGAACCTGTCACAGGACGCGCTGGCCGAGATCCGCGACGTGATCGCCCGCGACTACGGCACCAGTTCGCTGCCGGACAAGCCCAACGTCTACACCACCAAGAGCAAGAACGCCCAGGAAGCGCACGAAGCGGTGCGCCCCACCTCGGCGCTGCGCACCCCGGCGCAGGTCGGCAAGTACCTGACCGACGACGAACGCAAGCTCTACGAACTGATCTGGAAGCGCGCCGTCGCCTGCCAGATGATCCCGGCCACGCTCAACACCGTCAGCGTCGACCTGGCCGCCGGCAGCGAGCATGTGTTCCGCGCCAGTGGCACCACCGTGGTGGTGCCCGGCTTCCTGGCCGTGTACGAGGAAGGCAAGGACAGCAAGAACGCCGAGGACGAGGACGAAGGCCGCAAGCTGCCGGCGATGAAGCCCGGTGACCGCGTGCCGCTGGACCGCATCCTGGCCGAACAGCACTTCACCCAGCCGCCGCCGCGCTACACCGAAGCGGCGCTGGTCAAGGCGCTCGAGGAATACGGCATCGGCCGTCCGTCGACCTACGCCTCGATCATCCAGACCCTGCTGTTCCGCAAGTACACCGAGATGGAAGGCCGCAGCTTCAAGCCGACCGACGTCGGCCGCGCGGTCAGCAAGTTCCTGTCCAGCCACTTCACCCGCTACGTCGATTACGACTTCACCGCCAAGCTCGAGGACGAGCTGGATGCGGTGTCGCGTGGCGAGGAAGAGTGGGTGCCGTTGATGGAACGCTTCTGGGGCCCGTTCAAGGAGCTGGTCAGCGACAAGAGCGAGTCACTGGACCGCACCGACGCCGGCAGCGCCCGCGTGCTCGGCGTGGACCCGGTCAGCGGCAAGGATGTCAGCGCGCGTATCGGCCGCTTCGGCCCGATGGTGCAGATCGGCACCGTCGATGACGAGGAAAAGCCCAAGTTCGCCTCGCTGCAGCCGGGCCAGAGCATCTATTCGATCTCGCTGGAAGAGGCGTTGAAGCTGTTCGACATGCCGCGCAAGCTCGGCGCCGACGCCAACGGCGAGGAAGTGAGCGTGGGCATCGGCCGCTTCGGCCCGTTCGCCAAGCGCGGCAGCACCTATGCCTCGCTGAAGAAGGAAGACGACCCGTACAAGATCGACCTGGCCCGTGCCGTCTTCCTGATCGAGGAGAAGGAAGAGATCGCGCGCAACCGCATCATCAAGGAGTTCGAGGGCTCGGACATCCAGGTGCTGAACGGTCGCTTCGGCCCGTACATCAGCGACGGCAAGCTCAATGGCAAGATCCCGAAGGACCGCGAGCCGGCCTCGTTGACCCTGGCCGAAGTGCAGCAGCTGATGGCCGAGACCGGCAAGCCGGTGCGCAAGGGCTTCGGTGCCAAGAAGGCCGCCACCAAGAAGGCGGCGGCAAAGAAGGCCACCGTCAAGAAAGAAGCCGCGCCGAAGAAGGCCGCTGCCGGCAAGGCACCGGCAAAGAAGGCTGCGACCAAGAAGACGGCCACCAAGAAGGCGGTCAAGAAAGCCGTCGCCAAGAAGACCGTGAAGAAGGCTGCCGCCGACGACGCGCCGCCGTTCTGAGGGCGACTACCCCCTGCCGCGCCGGCAGGAGGATAATCGTCCGCTCCCGTGTCAGGCCGCCTTCGGGCGGCCTGCTGCATTTGAAGCCCACGCAACCCGCGCCGGGTTGGATGCCATCGCCATGATTGAACTTGATCTGCACAACGTCGTCCCGGTCCTGCAGGCCGGTGGCGTGATCACCTACCCGACCGAAGCGGTGTGGGGGCTGGGCTGCGACCCCGGCAACGCGCAGGCGGTGTTGAAGCTGCTGTCACTCAAGCAGCGTCCGGTCGAGAAGGGCATGATCCTGGTCGCCGCCGACCCGGCGCAGCTGGAAGGCTGGGTGCAGCTGGATGCCTTGGCCGCCGAACGCCGCCAGGCGGTACTGGACAGCTGGCCCGGTGCCAACACCTGGATCGTCCCGGCCGGCCCACGCGCGCCGCGCTGGATCACCGGTGCCCACACCGGCATCGCGGTGCGGGTCAGCGCCCACCCGCTGGTGCAGGCGCTGTGCACTGCCTGGGGCGGGCCGCTGGTATCGACCAGCGCCAACCTGGCCGGCGAACCGCCGGCACGCAGCCGCGAGCAGCTGGACCCGGCCCTGCTCCAGCACCTGGACGGCCTGCTCGACGGCGCCACCGGCGGCCTGGCCCAACCGACCCGCATCCGCGTGGCCGCCACCGGCGACGTCCTGCGCGATTGAGGCACCCAAGAGCGCCCTCGGGCGCGAAGCCGACAACGGCGACCTCCTTCTTCACGCATCACCGGGCGGTCGGCAATCCCGCGATGGACACGGCACCGGCTTCGCGCCCGAGGGCGCTCCTGCCGGGGGCATGTGCGTGGCACCATGTCGGCATGCGCGCCTGCCTGCTCCTGCTGGTTCCCCTGCTCCTGCTGCCCTCGCCGGCATGGGCGGTGGACCCGCCACCGAGCGATGGCGTGCGCATCTACCGCTGCGTGGGCGCCAATGGCGCGGTCTCGCTGCAGGATGCACCGTGCACGCAGGCGCACCGGCAGCAGGTGCTGGACATGGTCCGGCCCAAGGATCCCCCACCACGCCCGGCCAGCCCCGCTCCCCCACCCGCCCCGGTGGTCGAGCGCGAAGTGCGGGTGGTGACCGTGCAACCACCACAGCCGATGTACGAATGCGTCACCGCCGAAGGCGAGCGCTATACCAGCGACAGCGCGGAGGGAAACCCGCGCTGGGTGCCGACCTGGACCTACGGCTACCTGCCGCACGGGCACGGTCCGCGCCCGCCCGGTGGTCACCCGCATCCGGGAGGCATCCCGGCCCGCCCGGGCGTGATCATCCCCGGCGGCTCGGTGCTGGTGCGCGACAGCTGCCATGCACTGCCGCAACAGGAAGTCTGCGCACGCCTGCGTGACAGCCGCTGGGACCTGGTCCGCCGCTACAACAGCGCGCTGCAGAGCGAGCGCCAGCGGCTGGTGCGCGAGCAGCGCGGCATCGAGGCACGCCTCAACCAGGACTGCGGAGGCTGGTGATGCGCTGGGGCCTGGCCATGCTGCTGTGCCTGGCGCTGCCGGCCGCCGCCGGAGACGTGGTGTTCTACCGCTGCACCGATGCCAGCGGTGCACTCACCGTGCAGAACATGCCCTGTCCCAAGGGCACGCAGCAGAGCACGCGGGTGATGCAGGCGGTGGGCACGCCGCCACCAATGCCTGTGCCCGCCGCGGCACCGATGCCTGCGGCCTCCCAGGCCGTGCAGGCCGGCCCGGCCCCCGTCGAGCGCTTGTACGCCGCCCCCGAAGAGCCTGCCGCTCCAGCGCCGGCTCCGGTGCCGGCCGAGCCGTTGCCGCCGCTGTTTGAATGCAAGCCACGTGGTGGCGAGGCGTACCTGAGCGAAACGCCGGACCCCCCGGCGCGCTGCGTGGCGATGCAGGTCACCGGCCTGGACGGCAACCCGCGCACCGGCGCCGGTGAAGCCTGCGAAGTCCTGCGCGACAGTTGCACGCCGGTTGATCCCGCACGGCATTGCGCGATGTGGCGCCAGCGTGTGCACGAGGCCAGGACCGCCTCGAACTTCACCGGCCTGGCGCAGGCCGAGGCACGCCGCCGCGAATACGAACGCCTGCAGGCGCGGTTCGATGCCAGCGATTGCGCCGCTCAGAACCCGTAACGCAGGAAGCCGCCATCCACGGCGATGCACTCGCCGGTGATGTAGCTCGAGGCCGGCAGGCACAGGAAGCCCACCGCCGCGGCGACTTCCTCCGGCTCACCGATGCGCCGCATCGGGGTGCGCGCGATCACCTCGTCGTAGTAGTCCGGGTCGGACAGCGGGCCGGAAGTACGGCGCGTGCGGATGTACCACGGCGCCACCGAGTTCACCCGGATGCCGTCCTCGGCCCACTCGCAGGCCAGGTTGCGGGTCATCTGCTGCATCGCCGCCTTGGTCATGCCGTAGACCACGCCACTGCGCACGTGGGTGATGCCCGACACGCTGCCGACGTTGACGATGGCCGAGGACGCATGCCGGGTCAGCAACGGGTAGGCAGTGCGCGAGAGCTCGAAGGCGGAGAACAGGTTGTTCTCGAAGATGCCGCGCCATTCGTCCTCGGTGTAGTCGTTGGCCGGCCGGGTGATGTTGCCGCCGGCGTTGTTGACCAGCAGGTTCAGGCCGTCGCAATGGTCTTCGACCCAGTCGAGGATGGCATGGCGGTCCTCGTCGTCGGACACGTCGGCCGACAACCCGTGGATCCCGCGTTCGGGGAAGGCATCGGCCAGTTCATCACGCGCGGTTTCCAGCGCATCGGCATCACGGCCGACGATCAGCACGTCGGCACCGAAACCCAGCAGCTCACGGGCGATCGCCAGGCCGATGCCGGCACTGGCACCGGTCACCAGTGCGGTCTGTCCATCCAGTCGCCAACGCTGCGGGTTCATTGCGCTTCCTCTTGCTTGCTTGCGGCGCCACGGAAGGACGCTGCGGGGGGATGCGGCTAGGATAGCGGCCACAGCCCCGCGGAGCATGCCGATGAAATTTCTTTCCTGCCTGATGCTGCTGTCCCTGCTGACGCTGGCCGGTTGCGGCAAGCCGCAGCCACCGGAGACCGAGCGCCGCCCGGATCCCCAGGCCACGGCAATGCGCGATGCCATGGCCAAGCCGCTGGAGGAGGCCAAGGCGGCGCAGGCCGCGACCGAGCAGGCGACCAAGGCGCAGGATGCGGCATTGGATGCCGCCACCGGGGATGCCTCGCCGCAGTAAGTCGTGCGGGGCGCGCAGTGAAGCGCCCTTCCCCTTCGCTGCGCGAAAGGACGGGGGCAACGCGGGGCCGCCCTGCAAGCCGCGGCAAACCCGATCCCTCAAACGAACAACGCCGCCCCTCGGGCGGCGTTGTTCGATCCATCGCGGCGCTGGGGCTTACAGGCCGCAGAAGCAATAGGCCAGCGACTTCACCGGGGCACCGTTGCGATCCTTGACCGCGTCCTCGACGAAACGCAGCTGGGTGTCCAGTTCCGGCATCTGACGGGCCAGCATCATCCGCGCGATGCCGGAGTCGGCCAGCATCCAGGCACCGGCGCGGCTGCCGGCGAAACCGGTCATGAACTGCGCGAACGGCGTGGCGCCCTTCTCGATGTAACGCACGCGGTACGCATCGCCTTCACCGAGCTTGGCGCGGCTGGCGGCATCGGCGACGGCGGCCTTCAGGCTACCGAAGGCATCGACCAGGCCGCGCTCCTTGGCCTGCGCACCGCTCCACACGCGGCCGCGCGCCACTTCGTCCACGGCCTCGACCGGCTTGTTGCGCGCCTGGGCGACCTTGCCGGTGAAATCGGCGTAGCCCTTGTTGATCACCGACTGGATCACCTGCCCCACGGCCGGGTCCATCGGACGGGTCACGTCGAACGCACCGGCGAAACGGGTGGTGCCCACGCCGTCGGTGTGCACGCCGATCTTGTCCAGGCTGCGCGCGAAGTTGGGGATCATGCCGAAGATGCCGATCGAGCCGGTGATGGTCGATTCGTCGGCGTAGATGCGGTCGGCGTTCATGCTGATCCAGTAACCACCGGAGGCCGCCATGTCGCCCATCGACACCACCACCGGCTTGCCGGCGGCCTTGAGCGCTTCCACTTCGCGGCGGATCTGCTCGGAGGCGAACACCTCGCCACCCGGCGAATCCACGCGCAGCACCACCGCCTTGACGTCGTCGTCGTCGCGCGCCTCGCGCAACAGCGCCGAGGTCGACACGCCGCCGATGCGGCCGGCCGGCAGGTCGCCGCCGGCGATCTCGCCCTCGGCCACCACCACCGCCACCTGCGGACGCGAATCCACCGGCGAACGACGGGCGTCGACCTGGGTCAGGTAGTCGCTCAGGCCGATCTGGCGGAAACCACCTTCGGCATCGCTGTCGGCGGCGCCACGCTCGGCCAGCAGCGCATCGACTTCCTCGCGCGTCTTCAGGCCATCGACCAGCTTCTGCTGCAGGGCGAAGCGGGCCAGGTCGCCTTCGACGGCGGCGATGCCTTCGGGCAGCGTGTCGATGCCGGCCGCCAGCTGCGCCGGGTCAAGCTTGCGCGCCTTGGCGATGTCGGCCAGGTAGCGCTGCCACACGTCGCTCATCCAGAACAGGTCCGCTTCCTTGGCCTGCGGCGAGGCCGCGTCCAGCACGTACGGCTCGGCGGCGGACTTGTACTCGCCCACCTTGAACAGGTGCACGTCCACGCCCAGCTTTTCCTGCAGGCCAGTGCGGAAGTACTGGCGGTAGCGGCCGAGGCCTTCCAGCAGCAGGCTGCCCATCGGGTCGAGGTAGACCTCGTCGGCCTGCGCGGCCAGCAGGTACTGCGACTGGCTCATGTTCTCGCTGAAGGCCACGACCTGCTTGTTGGCCGCGCGCAGGTCCTGCAGCGCGTGGGTGACCTCGCGCATGGAGGCGAAGCCGCTGGGCTGGAGCTTGTCCAGGTTCAGCACCACGCGCTCGATCTTCTTGTCGTCCCTGGCCGCTTCGATGGCGCGGATCAGGTCGCGCAGCTGCAGTTCCTCGGCGTTGCTTTCACCCAGCGCCTTGGCCAGCGCGCGGCTGACCGGGTCGGTGCTGTACTGCTCGACCAGCCGGCCTTCCGGCGCGATCACCAGCGTGGTGCGGTCCTGCAGCACCTTCGCCGAGGAGGCGCCCTTGCCCAGGATCACCATGAACATCATCAGCGCCAGGAACAGCAGGCCGAAGAACAGCAGGTTGAGGATCAACCGGCGGGTGAAATTCATTACATCCCACAGACCCACGAAGAAGCTGGCGATGGGATTGCGACGTGGCAGGGGGGGAGGGGAGGACATGGACGCTCCGGAAGGGGCTGGTTGCAAGGCAGGATAACCACTACCGGCAGGGCCGGCATGGCCTTTAAGTCAGGGTGAAGCCTGGAGAATCAAGCGTCGGCTGCTCACCCGCAGGCGCCAGCCGAGCAGTATCGCGGCCACCGTCAGGCCCATGATCAGGCCCACCCACATGCCCTGCGGTCCCCAGCCCAGGCCCAGGCCGAAGCCCGCGCCCAGCGGCATGCCGATGCCCCAGTAGGCCAGCATGGCGATGAACATCGGCACGCGGGTGTCCTTGAGCCCGCGCAGCGCGCCGGCCGAGAGCACCTGGATGCCGTCGGGGATCTGGAAGGTCGCCGCGTACAGCAGCAGCGTGGAGGCCAGCGCCGCCACCGCCAGGTCGTCGGTGTACAGGCGCACCACCGCGTTGTGGCCGAGCAGCAACGCGGTGATGGAGACCAGCTGGGTCACCATCACGATCGCGTAGCCGGCCCAGGTGGCGCGGCGCACGCCCAGCGGGTCGTTGCTGCCGACCGCGTGGCCCACGCGCACGGTGGTGGCCTCGGCCACGCCCATCGGGATCATGAAGCACAGCTGGGCGACGTTGATCGCGATCTGGTGGGCACTGGCTTCCACCGCACCGATGCGGCCGATCAGCAGCGCGGTGATGATGAACAAGCCGCCTTCCATCAGCACGGTGATGCCGATCGGCAAGCCGGTGCGCAGCAGGTCCCAGATGGCGGCCAGGCGCGGCAGCTCGAAGTGCGTGAACAGGCCCAGGTGCGCGAACCGCCGGGTCACGGCCAGGTAGGTGGCAAAGGCCAGCGCCTGTACCCACATGGTCACCGACGAGGCGATGCCCAGACCGGCGGCACCCATTTCCGGGAAGCCGAACCGGCCGTTGCACAGCGCATAACCCAGCGGCCCCAGCACCAGCAGGCCACCGAAGCCGATCAGCATCGTCGGCAGGGTCCAGTGCATGCCTTCGCTCAGGTAGCGCATGCAGAAGTACAGTGTCAGCGCCGGCACGCCCCAGCGGATGGCATGCAGGAAATCGGTCGCGCCCGGGACGATCTCCGGGGCGATGCCGAAGGCCGGCAGGAACGCCGGCACCACACTCAGGAACAGGAACATCAGCGCGCTCAGGCCCACGCCCAGCCACAGCGCCTGGCGGAACAGCGGCCCGATCTCGCGCTCGCGGCCAGCGCCGTGCAGCTGCGAGACCGACGCGGTCAACGAGATCAGGGTGCCGATCGGCACCAGCATCGGCAGCCACAGCAACGCCGTGCCGATGCTGACCGCGGCGAACGTGTCGGTGCCGTGGTGGCCGGCGATGGTGTTGTCGACGAAGGAGATCAGACCGGTGGAAACGTGGCCAAGCACCAGCGGCAAGGCGAGCAGACCGGTCGTCCGCACTTCATGCGAGAAGCGCG
>NZ_JAYFUH010000240.1:0-12280 GCF_034961085.1 Stenotrophomonas capsici
CACGGCACCGTGCGCAACTACCTGTCCGAGTGCATCGGCAAGCTGGGCGTGGCCAACCGCATCGAGGCCCATCGCCTGGCCCGCCAGAAAGGCTGGCTATAACCGCAGGAGCGGCTTCGGCCGCGAAGCCGGGAATGCCTGCGTCATCCGACGACACTGGCTTCGCGACCAAGGCCGCCCCTACGAGATTCAATGCGGCTTGCCGCGCGCCATCGCCTGGAACACGCCGTCGCGGCGCACCCACAGGTGGAACAGCGCCGCCGACAGATGCCCGAGCACGGTGGCGAACAACACGTAGGCCAGCAGGCTGTGCGCGTTGCGCAGCGCGGCGTACAGGGCCGGATCGTGCGGGGCGATCGGTGGCAGGTTCAGGCCCGACCACATCACGATCGGGTAACCACCCGCCGACAGCATCGACCAGCCGATCAACGGCATCGCCAGCATCAACCCGTACAACAGCCAATGCGAAGCATGCGCGGCGGCGGCCTGCCACGCCGGCAGGTCGGCCGGCAGCGGTGGCGGCCGGTGGCGCAGGCGGTTGTACAGGCGCACCAGCACCAGCAACAGGATCGCGATGCCGAGTGGGCGGTGCAGGTCGATCAGCACCGGGCGCCAATGCAGCGAGGCGACCATGCTCACGCCGACGAACACCATGGTCAGGATCATCGCCGCCATCAGCCAGTGCAGGACGCGGGCGGTGAGATTGAAGTGGCCTGCATCGCGGCTCATCGTGCACCTTCCTTGCCGGTGGCGTCGGCTGCCTTGCCGCTGGCGATCTCGCGCTCGCGGCGGTTGAATGACTGCGAATACACCGCCGAGCGCGCGGCCAGGATCGGGTCATCGGAACCCTTGATGCCACGCGGCAGGATCAACGGGTCGTAGTTGAGGTCGCGGCAGGCACCGTCGGCCTGCGCCTGCATCGAGGTCAGGCTGAGCGTGCCGACCTTGACCTGGCGGCGCTGCCCGGGCCACACCTGCGAGGGATCATCGACCGGGTCGCCGGCCTCGGCCAGGGTCACCCACATGTCCCAGCGCACCGGGCCCTGCGCCAGCCGTTGCTGGAATTCGTCGGCCAGGTAATCCAGCCCGGCCTGCGCGCGTTGTTCCGGCGTCATCTCCACGAACGGTGCCTGTGGGCGCATGCTCCAGCGCACGAAGTGCTCGCTGCCGTCGGCGGCGATGAAGCGGAAGCTGTTGACCCCGTTGTAGTCGGTGTTGGCCCAGCTGTTGGACCACGGCGCGGTCCTGGCCCACTGCCCGAACGCACGTGCCGACGGGTACTTCGCCTGCACCGCGGCCATCTTCGCCGGGTCCGGTTTGCCGGTGGCCGGATCGGGGATGCCGGCGCGGGTCTGTTCGAGGAAGGCCTCGGGCGTGGGCACGGCGAAGAACGGGAAGCTGTTCATCGCGGTGCGCCATTCCTGCCCGTCATCGCTGATCAGCTGCAACGCCATGCTGCGAACGCGCGCGTTGGCGTCGGCGCCGTGCGGGTCACCACCGCCGATCGACAGGCGGCCCAGCACCGGCACCTGCGCTTGCGCGAACACGCGGGCCGAACTCAGTGCCGCGCCTTCCGGCGTGCCCTGGAAGGTGCCTTGCACGCACATGCCCTTGGCATGCGCACGGCGGAAGCCCGGATGCGCCGGCCCGGTGGCTTCGATGCTGTCAGTGAAGGCCTGGGCGGTGGCGCGGTCGCGGCCGATCCAGCCGGCCAGCCAGGCGAAGGCCAGTGCCAGCAGGCCGACGATCAACGCGATCAGCGCGATCCATGGCAGCGGCGAACGGGCGGCGCGGGTATTGCCGAAAAGCGACATGACGGAGTTCCTGCCTTCACGATGCGTGTGGGTGGGCGACGCAGGGATGCTGTCAGAAAATCCGTCGGGCGAATATTCACTTTTTCGCCAACATTTGCCAAAACGACGGATCCCCGCCGAGGCGGGGATCCGTGGGCTCAACCGAAGGCCGGGTAATGCCCGGCTCCAGCTCAGGCGTAGCGCGCCTTCAGCATCGCCCAGGCCGAGCGCAGGGCCAAGGCTTCGCCGCCGGCCGGACGGCCCGGGCGTTCGCCGTCGTTCCAGGCATACACGTCCAGGTGCGCCCACACCTGGCCGTCGTTGATGAAGCGCTCCAGGTACAACGCGGCGGTGACCGAGCCGGCCATGCGCGAGCCGGAATTGGCCAGGTCGGCGATGCCGCTGTTGAGGTAGCGCAGGTAGGGGCGCCACAGCGGCATGCGCCACAGCGGGTCGCGCGTGGCGTCGCCGGCCTGCAGCCACTGGTTGGCCAGCGTGTCGTTGTTGGAGAACAGCGCCGGCAGGTCCGGGCCCAGCGCGATGCGGGCCGCACCGGTGAGCGTGGCGAAATCGATGATTGCCTCCGGCTGCTGCTCGCTGGCGTAGGTCAGCGCGTCGCACAGAATCAGGCGGCCTTCGGCGTCGGTGTTGTCGATCTCCACGGTGATGCCCTTGCGCGTGGTGATCACCTCGCCAGGACGGAAGGCATCCGGGCCCACCGCGTTCTCCACCGCCGGCACCACCAGCGTCAGCCGCACCGGCAGCTGCTGCGCCATCACCAGCCCGGCCAGCGCCAGTGCGTGCGCGGCGCCGCCCATGTCCTTCTTCATGTTGCGCATGCCGTCGGCCGGCTTCAGGTCCAGCCCACCGGTGTCGAAGCACACGCCCTTGCCGACCAGCGCCAGGTGCGGCGCATCGTCCTTGCCCCAGCGCAGCACGATCAGGCGAGGCGCCCGGTGCGAGGCGCGGCCGACGGCGTGGATGGTCGGGAAGTTCATTTCCAGCAGTTCGTCGCCGGCGATCACTTCCAGCGTGCCGCCGTGGGCGTCGGCCAGTTCGCGCGCGGCGTCTTCCAGCTGCTGCGGGCCCATGTCCTCGGTGGGCGTGTTGACCCAGTCACGCACGCGCAGGCAGGCGGTGACCACGTCCAGCACTTCCTGCGCGGGGCTGGCGACCAGCTGTGCCGGCGCGCGCGCCGGCTTGCGGTAGCGTGCGAAGCGGTAGCTGCCCAGGCCCCAGCCGAGCTGCAGGGTGGTGATGCTGGCCGCATCCAGTTCATTGGCCAGCTGCCAGGTGGTGCCGGCCGGCAGTGCGAACGGGCCATGCGCGTAGGCATAGGCATCGGCGCGGTCACCCACGCCCAGCACCGCGCCGGCGATGCCGTTGCTGCCCGGCAGCAGGGCCACGCTGTTGGCCGCGGCGTTGAACTGCTGGCTGGCCAGCCAGGCCTGCACGGCGGGCGGCTGGGTGGCCGCCCATGCAGCGAAGCCGTCGCGGTCGAGCACGTACAGCGGCAGGGCGTTGGCGATGTCGGTAGTGAAGCCGTTGATCGGGGTCATGTCTGTCTCGTATCGGATGGCGGCCGTCGGCTCAGCGCGGCGTGGATGCGTTGGCATCCAGCCAGTCGGCCAGTCCGGTCAGGGTGTCGAACTGCAGGTCCGGCTGCAGTTCCTGATGGGTCCATGCGTGTGCTTCGCGGTTGATCCAGCAGCCGCGCAGGCCCGCGCGCATCGCGCCGGCCACGTCCATCTCGGCGTGGTCGCCCACGTGCAGCACCTGCGCATGCGCCACGCCCAGCCTCTGGCAGGCCGCGTGGAAGATGCCGGGGTCCGGCTTGGCCGCGCCGAACTCGCGCGAGCCCAGCTGGAAGGCGAACAACTCGCCGATGCCGATGCGCTGCAGGTCGGCGTTGCCGTTGCTGACCGCCGCCACCGGCACGCGCGCGGCGATGCGGCGCAGCGCCTCCAGCGCGTCGGGGTAGAAGGTCACCTGGTTGCGCGCCGCGTAGAACGCCTCGTAGGCCGGCTCCAGCAGCGCCGGGCTGGCCCCGCTGTTCTCCAGCGCTTCGGCCAAGGTCAGCCGCCGCAGGGCGCTCAGGTCGTAGTGCAGGTGCGGGTTGTCGCGGAACGAACGCTCGCGCAGTTCGCGCATGGCCGCCACCGGATACATCGCTGCGGTGGCGGGGCTGTGCTCGAGCATCCAGTCGTGCAGCACCTGGTCGATGCGCGCGCCGATGGGCGCGAAGGGCCAGAGTGTGTCGTCCAGGTCGAGGGTGATGGCTAGGACAGGAAAGTTCACCGCGCCATTTTACGGCAAGCCCGCCGCGCTGGCCCTCACGGCTTCAGGCTATTCGAGCAGCCGCGCCCAGCCCTGCATGCCGTCCACGCGGCTGAGCACCAGCTTCACGCAGACCAGCAGCGGCACGGCCAGCAGCAGGCCGACGATGCCCCACAGCCAGCCGAACAGCATCAGCGCCAGGATCAGCATCAACGGCGAGATCGCCATGCTGCGGCCCAGCACGATGGGCGTGACCAGCTGCCCCTCCAAGGTGTGCAGGGCCAGGTAGCTCAGCGCCGGCAGGCAGGCGGTGAGCGGGTCGTCGAACATCACGAAGCCCACCAGCAGCATCAGCGCGATACCGATCAGCGGGCCCACGTAGGGGGCGAAGTTGAGCAGCGCCGCCACCGTGCCCCACAGCAGTGCCTCGGACAGCCCGATGCCCAGCAGCATCAGCACGCCGGACAGCACCAGCCCCAGGGCGATGTTGATGACGGTGATGGTCAGCACGTAGCGCGAGATCTCCCGCTCCATCGACCGCAGGATGTCGGCGGTGAAGCGCTTCTGCTGGCGGTTGGGCAGCAGGTCGATCACGTGCCGCTGCAGGCTCTGCCCGTAGATCATGAAGAACAGCGTCAGCAGCACCACCGCCAGCGCCGAGGCGGCCAGCTTGGGGGTGCGCACCAGTGCCTTGTACGGGTCATCGAGCTGGGTGCGGACCACTTGCACCTTGCGATTGCCTTCGCCGCCGGCGGCACGGGCAAAGCTCTCGGCGGCCTGGTTGGCCTGCTGCACCGGCTTGACCAGCGCCTGTACCTGGCGCGAGATCTGCCGCATCTGCTGCGGGGCCTGCTGTACCCACTCGGTGGCCGGCCCGGCCAGCTGCACCGCCAGCGCCACGCTGCCGGCCAGGCCGAGCAGCAGCACCAGCAGCGCGGCCAGGAAGCGTGGCAGGCGCAGCTTCTGCAGCAGGCGGATGATGGGGTTGCCGACCAACGCCAGGAACGCGGCCAGCAGCACCGGCAGGATCACCGTCTGTGCCGCCCACAGCGTGTAGCCGACGGCCAGCGTGGCCAGTACCACCAGGGCGGTGGAGGCACGCGGGCGTGGCGGCAGCGGCGCGGGGGCCGCCGGTTGCGGTGACGGCTCGGACAGGGGCTCGGACATGCAGGCGACGCTCCGGCAGACGGAAGGGCGCGGCGTGAGGCCGGGCCCGGGTCAGGATTCTGACAGTTCCGTCGCGGCTTCGGCGGGCCCGGGTTGGGCCGCGTTGCGCGGGCGGGTCGGTGCCGGCTCGGCGCCCGCCGGTTCGGCGGTTTCGTCGGCGGCCTGCTCGGCCTCGTCGGCGGCATCGGACGCCTGCGCGGCGGCCATGCCTGCCGCCGCCGCGGCGAACGAGGCCACCGATGCCTGCGCCGAAGCGACCAGCCCGGAGACCGAGCCGATCATCTGCAGCCAGCGGGCACCGCTGAACGCACCGCCGGGTTCCAGCTTGCCGGCCAGGAAGCCGCCGGCCAGGCCGACCACGACGATGCGGCCCGGCGTCCACGCGCTGCGCCAGGCCTGGTTGAGTGCATCCCAGCGCTGCGTGGTCTCCTCGCCGCGGACCTGCACCACGGCTTCGGCGCGGCGCACGCGACGCTGCAGGGCTTCGAACTTCATGGCGTGTTCTCCCCCGGTACCTTCACGTCGGCATCCGGATCCTCGTCGCTGGGCTCGTCGAACAGGCCCATGCGCGAAAGCTGGCGGCGGGTGGCGTGCATGCCGGTGTGGTGGAAGAAGTAGGACACCCGCCAGATGGCGTAGCCGGTGACGAGGAGGCTGGCCAGGGTGGGTATCAGCAGCGCGACGAACAGCGACAGCCCCAGGTACTGCAGCAGGGCCACCAGCGTGGCCGCCAGCAGCAGCCACGCCGAGGCGCCGAAAACGATCGCCACGCCGCTCCAGGCCAGCGCCCGGCCGAACGCGCTGCGGGCCAATGCCAGGTCGGCCGAGGCCAACCGTCGCAGTGAGCGCAGCGTGTCCGACGCCGAATCCAGCGTCTGCCGGCCGGCGGCGCCGACCTGGCGGATGCTTTCTTCCAGCCCCGGCTTGGGATCCGGGGTGGGCTGTTCTTCCGGTGGCGGTGTTGCGGCTTCGCTCACGCCGGTCAGTCGTTGCTGCGGGCGAGCTTGGCGATGATCCAGCCGGCGGCGAAGGCCACGCCGAAGGAGGCCAGCGGACGCTCGCGGATCAGGTCGGCGGCGCTGTCGATCAGGTCCTTGCCCTTGTCCATCAGTGCATCGACCTGTTCCTTGGCGGCGGCACCGCCCAGTTCGGCGGCGGCCAGGCCGGACAGCGCGCTGTCGGACAGCTCGGCCTTCATGTTGGCCTTGCCAAGGCGCAGTTCGTCGGCGGCGGCACCGGTGGCGCCCTTGACGGCCGAACCGGCGGCGGCGGCGGCGGACTTCAGGTGTGCGCCAGCCTCGCCCAGGTGTTCCTTCATGTTCTCGGTATTGGTGGGGCTCATCGTGATCTCCTGGTTTCAGCGGGTGCGCCGGCGTGCGGCGCGCGGGTTGCAGCAGATAGCAACAAATAACAGTACTGCGGTGTAAGGAACGTTACGCCGGGCCAAACCGGCCTCACGCCGGCATCATCGCATCAACAACTGGCCGCCCCCGTTGCCGCGGCGCACGCTCAGCACCAGCTGCTGCGGGCGCGGGCTGAAGCTGGCGCGCCAGCTGGCCAGGTCGGTGAATTCGCCGCTGCTGGCGGCCACGATCACATCGCCGCTGGCCAGCCCGGACTGCGCCGCGCGGCTGCCGCGCGCCACGTCACTGACCAGCACGCCGTTGAGGCCGGACTGGCGCAGCGACTCGGGCAGGTCGGCGAAGGTGGCGCCGGACAGGCGCGGGTCGAGCATGTCGCCGGTGAGCGCGCGCGGTTGTTCCTTCAGCGTGGCCTTGAGCTGCAGCGGCTTGCCGTCGCGGCGGATGTCCAGGTCCACGGTGCGGCCGACCGTTGAGAGGCCTTCGAAGTTGTGTAGCGCCTGCGCGTTGTCCACGCGCTGGCCGTTGATCGACAGCACCACGTCGCCGGCCTTGAGCCCGGCCGCGGCCGCGCCGGAACCGGCCAGCACGCGCGTGACCAGCGCACCGCGGGCTTCGGCCAGGCCCAGACCCTGGGCAATCTGCGGGGTCAGGTTCTGGGTTTCCACGCCCAGCGTGCCGCGCACCACCACGCCCTTGGTGACCAGCTGCTCGACCACGTCGCGCGCCAGGTTGGACGGAATGGCCAGGCCCAGGCCGATGTTGCCGGCCATGCTGCCCTGCGGGTTGAAGCTGGCGGTGTTGATGCCGACCAGCTGGCCGGCCAGGTTGACCAGCGCGCCGCCGGAGTTGCCCGGGTTGATCGAGGCGTCGGTCTGGATGAAGTTCTGGTAGCCCAGCCCGCGGATGCCGCTGCGGCCCACCGCCGAGACGATGCCCGAGGTGACGGTCTGGCTGAAGCCGAACGGGTTGCCGATGGCGACCACGAAGTCACCCACGCGCAGCTGGTCGCTGTTGCCCAGCGGCAGCGCGGTGAGCTTCTCGGCCGGGATGCGGATCAGCGCGATGTCGGTGTCCGGGTCCGAGCCGATGAACTCGGCCTGCACGGTGCGGCCGTCGGCCAGGGTCACGCGCACGTCGTCGGCGTTGTCGATGACGTGGTGGTTGGTCAGCACCAGGCCCTTGGCCGCGTCGATGATCACGCCCGAGCCCAGCGACTCGTTGATGCGCTCCTGCGGCACCTGCGGGAACAGGCGGCGGAAGAACGGGTCGTCGAAGAACGGGTTGCGCACCCGCACCACCTGCTTGGTGTTGACGCTGACCACCGCCGGCATGGCCTGTTCCAGCATGGGCGCCAGCGACGGCACCGGTTGGCCGGCGACCGAGGCCGGCAGGGCGGCGGTGGCGGGTACCACGCTGGCGACGGGGGTGGCCGCGTCGGCGCGGTTGTCCAGGTGGGCGTTGATGGCGGTGGCGGTGAAGCCGCCGAAGGCGGCGGCCAGGGCCAGGGTCAGCAGGGTCGGGATCGGTCGCATAAGCCGGGAGGTTCCATGCAGGGGCGCCGGAGGGCGGCCCGGGGTGGGACGGATTGCTGAACAGGAGTGTGGCCGCAGGCGCCTAAATCAACAATGAAATTTTCTGCATCGCCGCAATCGCAGGGCCGGTGCGGGCTGCACGGATTGCAATAGTCCAGATGCATATTTTTCGTTTGACAACACCCCGGCGGTGGGTAAGCTTGGTCGGGCCATCAGCCACTAGATGTTGGGTTGGTGTGAAAAACGTCCCCAAGCAGTAGGGTTAGTGCTCGGGGTGCAAGCACCCCAACGGAAGGCGTGCAATGACCGCGACAGTGATGCAGAACACCGGCAGTCCCCGGCTCGATCCCATCCCGCCAGCAGGCGCGTAAGCACGCGCCTGCGCGTCGTCGTCGTTGCAGCCCGGCCCGCCGGGGTAAAGAACAAACGCACCGCAAGGTGCCCCAGGAGAGTTTCCACAATCATGAGTACGGTGCGTCTGGAAGTGGTCAGCAATCAAACCAAGTCGGACCTGATTCCCCTGCAACCTGCCTCGCAGGACATCTGGGAGAAGAAGTACCGCCTCACGACCAAGGCAGGCGAAGCGCTGGATGCGGACATCGATGGCACCTACAAGCGCGTGGCCCGTGCCCTGGCCGACGCCGAAGCCACCGACGAGAAGCGCGCCTACTGGTATGAGCGCTTCGCCTGGGCGCTGCGCCGCGGCGCGATCCCGGCCGGCCGCATCACCTCCAATGCCGGTGCGCAGGAACACAAGCCGGCCACCAGCACCATCAACTGCACCGTCTCGGGCACCATCACCGACTCGATGGACGGCATCCTGGAGAAGGTCCACGAGGCCGGCCTGACCCTGAAGGCCGGCTGCGGCATCGGCTATGAGTTCAGCACCCTGCGTCCGCGCGGTGCGTTCGTCGCCGGCGCCGGCGCCTACACCTCCGGGCCGATGTCCTTCATGGATATCTACGACAAGATGTGCTTCACCGTGTCCTCGGCCGGTGGCCGTCGCGGCGCGCAGATGGGCACCTTCGACGTGTCGCACCCGGACGTGAAGGACTTCATCCGCGCCAAGCGCGAGGACGGCCGCCTGCGCCAGTTCAACCTGTCGCTGCTGATCACCGACGGCTTCATGGACGCGGTCAACAACGACGCCGACTGGCCGCTGGTGTTCCCGATCAACATCAAGGAACAGGCCGAGGTCGACCAGAACGCCGCCGACGTGGTCTGGCGCGAGTGGCCGACCCACGAGAACTACATCGTGCGCGACGACGGCCTGGTGGCCTGCAAGGTGTACGGGCACATCCGCGCCCGCCACCTGTGGGACATGATCATGGTCTCCACCTACGACTACGCCGAGCCGGGCTTCATCCTGATCGACCGCGTCAACGAGATGAACAACAACTGGTGGTGCGAGAACATCCGCGCCACCAACCCGTGCGGCGAGCAGCCGCTGCCGCCGTACGGCGCCTGCCTGCTGGGCTCGGTCAACCTGACCAAGTTCGTGCGCGACCCGTTCACCGACAAGGCCTCCTTCGACTGGGACGAGTACAAGGAAGTGGTGCGTGTGTTCACCCGCATGCTGGACAACGTGGTCGAGGTCAACGGCCTGCCGCTGGAGCAGCAGCGCAACGAGATCATGCGCAAGCGCCGCCACGGCATGGGCTTCCTGGGCCTGGGCAGCACCATGACCATGCTGCGGATGAAGTACGGCTCGCCGGAATCGTGCGAGTTCACCGAAGCCATTGCCCGCGACATGGCCGTGGCCGGCTGGGAAACCGGCCTGGAGCTGGCCCGCGAGAAGGGCGCCGCCCCGATCATGGACGAGCAGTTCGACGTCACCGCCGCGATGCTGCGCCAGCGCCCGGAAATGAAGAAGGACGGCTGGAAGGTCGGCCAGAAGATCGCCGGCAAGGTGCTGCACGCCCGCTACAGCCGCTACATGCAGCGCGTGGCCACGGTGGCGCCGGCGTTGGTGGAGGAACTGGCCACGGTGGGTTCGCGCTTCACCCACCACAGCTCCATCGCCCCGACCGGCACCATCAGCCTGTCGCTGGCCAACAACGCTTCCAACGGCATCGAGCCCTCGTTCGCGCACCACTACAGCCGCAACGTGATCCGCGAAGGCAAGAAGTCCAAGGAAAAGGTGGACGTGTTCTCCTTCGAGCTGCTGGCCTACCGCGCGCTGGTCAACCCGCAGGCCATGCCGTTCAGCGATGACGCCGCCGCGCAGCTGCCGGAGTACTTCATCAGCGCCGACGACATATCGCCCAAGGAGCACGTGGACGTGCAGGCCGCCGCCCAGAAGTGGGTGGACAGCTCGATCTCCAAGACCGCCAACGTACCGACCGATTACCCGTACGAGCAGTTCAAGGACATCTACCGCTACGCCCACGCCCAGGGCCTGAAGGGCTGCACCACGTTCCGCTTCAACCCGGCCGCCTTCCAGGGCGTGCTGGTCAAGGAGACGGACCTGGAGAACACCACCTACCGCTTCGAGCTGGAAGACGGCCAGGTGGTGGAGGTCAAGGGCAACGAGCAGATCGAGTACGACGGCGAGATGCATACCGCCGCCAACCTGTTCGATGCCCTCAAGGAAGGCTATTACGGCAAGTTCTAAGAGCCTTCGCCGTCGCCCCGTGTTCCGGCGCGGGGCGGCAGACGGTGGTCGCCGCCACCGGGTTGTTGCGCGTTTGTTCCCCGTTGCATTCGCTTCGATATAGCATCGCCCGCATGACAGACCCGATGCCCTGAGGAGGGCTCTATGAGCAATGGTAATGGTGTGACGGCGACCGTTTCGCAGGTGGCCGAGAACGTGAAGGAAACCGCCGTCCACGTGGGCGACTCGATCGCCGCCACCGCCAGCGACGCCGTCGCCGCGGTCAAGGCCGGCGCGCAGAAGGCCGAGGCCGGTGCCAAGAAGCAGGTGGCCAAGGTCAAGAAGGCCGTGAAGAAGGCGGAGAAGGTCGTCGCCAAGAAGGCCGCCGCCGCCAGGAAGGAAGTGAAGAAGACCGTCGGCTCGGTGCGCAAGAAGCTGGAGACCGCCAAGGCCAATGCCCAGGCCGAAGCCGCCGAGCTGAAGAAGAAGGGCGCCGGCAAGCGCGCCGCGACCAAGAAGGCCATCGCCAAGGTCGAGAAGAAGGCCGCCACCAAGGTGGCCTCGGCCAAGAAGACGGTCAAGGCTGCCGAGAAGAAGGTCGCCAAGGCCGTGGGCAAGAAGGCTGCCGCGGTGAAGAAGTCGGTCAAGGCCACCGAGAAGAAGGTTGCCAAGGCCGTCACCGGCAAGACCGCCGCCGCCAGGAAGGCGGTGAAGAAGGTCGAGAAGAAGGCCGCCAAGAAGGTCGCCGCGGTCAAGAAGTCGGTCAAGGCCGTCGAGAAGAAGGTGGTCAAGAAGGCCGCCGTCGCCAAGAAGACCGCGAACAAGAAAGTCGCTTCGGCCAAGAAGACCGTCGCCAGGAAGGCCACCGCCGTGAAGAAGGCGGTCAAGAAGGCCACCCGCAAGTAATCGCCGCACCGCGCCCCCCGTCCCAGCCGGGACGGGGAAGGCGCCGTAATCCGTACGCAACGCATAACCAGGACTCGCACCATGGCCGTCAAGATCGACAAGAAAATCAAGGGCTATTCCGTCATCACCCCGGACGACAAGGCGCGCGAAGCCGCGGCCAAGGCGGTCCCGGTCGCGGCGCCCCAGGACGAGTCCCCGGCCGACAACATCGTGCACATGCACGAGCGCATCGAGCGCCCGGAAGTGCTGATCGGCAGCACCTACAAGATCAAGTCGCCGCTGGTGGAGCACGCCTTCTACGTGACCATCAACGACATCGTGCTCAACCAGGGCACCGAGCACGAACTGCGCCGTCCATTCGAGATCTTCATCAACTCCAAGTCGATGGAGCATTTCCAGTGGATCGTGGCGCTGACCCGCATCATGTCGGCTGTGTTCCGCAAGGGCGGCGACGTGACCTTCATCGTCGACGAGATGAAGGCCGTGTTCGACCCGAAGGGTGGTTACTTCAAGGCCGGCGGCGTGTACATGCCGTCGCTGGTGGCCGAGCTGGGCTCGATCGTCGAAGACCACATGAAGGCCATCGGCCTGCTGCACGACCCGGAAATGAGCGCCCACCAGCGCGCCCTGATCGCCGAGAAGCGCAAG
>NZ_JAYFUH010000241.1:0-6391 GCF_034961085.1 Stenotrophomonas capsici
ATGCCGGCGATCACCGCCAGCAGTCCCACGAACAGCAGGTTGCGCCAGCGCGGTGCAGTTGGCTCCCCGGGGGAGGACAGGTCGATGGTGGAGCGTGGCGGTTTCAGGTCGGGCGTCATGTGCAAACGGTGGTGGGCGGGGCGTGCGCCGCAATCCCCGGTCCGCAAGGGATTCGATGCCGCAGGGCCGTCACCTCGGGGCGCTGGGGCGGGCGGAGGGGACGCAAAGGGTAAGGGAAGCCAAGCGGGTCTTTGATGAACGCCCCGAACGAGCGTTCAGCCTCATTCCCGCAGCCCGGTTCAGCCCTTGCCGCGCTTGCGGCTGCGGACGATGCTCAGGATCCGCTCCAGGCGTTTCCACCAGGGCAGCCGGGCCCGCCAGCACAGGTCGATGTAGCGCCGTGCCTCGGCCCAGTCGGGGTCTGGCTTGGTGCGGTACTCCAGCTTGGCCAGCTCCAGGCAGGAGTCGTCCAGGCCGGCGGCGCGGGCGTAGTGGTGGATCAGGCCGCGCGACTGCAGCAGGCCGTGGAAGACGGTGTTGCGGTCCTGCTTGGCCCACCAGCCGTTGTCGCCGTGGATGCGGTAGCCGACCTGGCCGGTGGGCAGGAAGTACTTGCGTGCACCGAACAGGCTGGCGCCGAACACCAGGCAGTTGTCGGCCGACAGGCGCCAGCTGGCGCTGACCTGCGCCGGCAGGTCCATGCACTGGCGCGCGTAACGGCTGCGCAGCGACAACGCCGAGGTCGGCGCGCCGTACCAGTAGGTAAGCGCATAGGTGCTGATCGCGGTGTAGCCCAGGTCCAGTGCGCGCCCGGCGAAGCCGATGCGGCCGTTCTCGTTGCCGAACAGCGCGATGTCGGAGAACACGAAACCGACGTCCTTGCGCTGGTCGTAGACCGCGCCGATCTGCTCCAGGTAGGTGGGCTCCCAGCGGTCGTCGGCGTCGAGGAAGCAGATCACGTCCGCGTCGGCGGCGGCCACGCCGCGCTGGAACGCCGCCAGCTGCCCGCCGTTCTGGCCGAACAGCAGGGTGATCGCCGGATGCGCGCCGTAGCGCTCCTGCAGCAGCGCCTGCGAGCCATCGCTGGAACCATCGTCCACGACCAGGATCTGTGCGGCCGGACGGGTCTGGGCGAGCACGCCTTCGATGGCCTCGACCACGAAGCGCGCGTAGTTGTAGTTGGTGATGACGACCGCCAAGCGGGTCATGCCCGGTCCTCGGCCAGCAGGGTGCGGAAGTAGGCGATGGTTTCCTTCAGGCCGTCTTCCAGCGCGACCTTGGGCTCCCAGCCCAGCTTCTCGCGGGCCAGCGTGATGTCCGGCTGGCGCTGGCGCGGGTCGTCCGAAGGCAGCGGCTGGAACACCAGCTGCGAGCGGCCGCCGACCAGCTGCAGCACCTTCTCGGCCAGTTCGAGCATGGTGAACTCGCCGGGGTTGCCGATGTTGATCGGGCCGGTGAAGCCGGCCTCGGTGTCCATCATCCGGGTCATGGCCTCGAGCAGGTCATCGACGTAGCAGAAGCTGCGCGTCTGCTGGCCATCGCCGTAGATGGTGATGTCCTGGCCGCGCAGCGCCTGCACGATGAAGTTGCTGACCACGCGCCCGTCATTGGGGTGCATGCGCGGGCCGTAGGTGTTGAAGATGCGCACCACCTTGATGTCCAGCGCGTGCTGGCGGTGGTAGTCGAAGAACAGCGTCTCGGCGCAGCGCTTGCCCTCGTCGTAGCAGCTGCGGATGCCGATCGGGTTGACCCGGCCCCAGTAACCTTCCTGCTGCGGGTGCACTTCCGGGTCGCCGTAGACCTCGCTGGTGGAGGCCTGCAGGATGCGCGCGTTCACGCGTTTGGCCAGGCCGAGCATGTTGATCGCCCCGTGCACGCTGGTCTTGGTGGTCTGCACCGGGTCGTGCTGGTAATGCACCGGCGAGGCCGGGCAGGCCAGGTTGAAGATGCGGTCCACCTCCACGTACAGCGGGAAGGTGACGTCATGGCGCATCAGTTCGAAGGACGGGTGGCCGATCAGGTGCGCGATGTTGCGCTTGCTGCCGGTGAAGTAGTTGTCCACGCACAGGACGTCGTGGCCGTCCCGGATCAGTCGGTCGCACAGGTGCGAGCCCAGGAAGCCGGCGCCGCCGGTGACCAGAATTCTTTGCATGGAACGATCCCAGAGAGGAAAAAGACAGGCCCCGCCACGGGAGCAGGGCCGGCCCATCATTTTGTCACGGTTGCATCCGGCCGAGCCGCCGTACGCGGCAGGAAACGCGGCCGTTCATCCCTGGAAAACGTTTCCGGCGCGCGTGACCGGAAGCGGTTCAACGGCTGGCGGGGGGCGTCTGCACCGGTTGGCCGTTCTGCAGCAGCCACAGCATGATGGTCTTCTGGCGGACGTAGTTGGCGCTGACGAAGGCCTCGATCAGCCCCGGCCAGCCGTCCAGGAAACCCCGCTTGAACACGAAGCTGCGGAAGAAGCGCCAGGCGGGGGAGATGATCAGCTTGCCCAGGCTGGCACGCTTGCCGCGGCTGAATTCGTGTTCGGCCATCATCCGCGCGTATTTCTGCTTCTTGTCCAGCAACTGCAGGAAGCTGCGGTAGGGGTGGTGCAGCAGGTCGCCCTTGAGCAGGGCGACGGGGCCGTCGACCGAGACCGCCTCGTGGATCTCGCGGTCGCCGCGCCAGCCGCCGTGGCGGCGGTCGAACAGGCGCAGCACGCGGTCCGGGTAAGCGGTGCCGTGGCGCAGGAAACGGCCGAAGTACTCCGAGCAGCGCGCGAAGCGGTAACCGGGGCCACGCGGGAACCCGGCATCGCGTTCGGCCTCGATGGCCGCGCGCAGGGCCGGGTCGACGCGTTCGTCGGCATCCAGGCACAGAACCCAGTCATGCCGGGCCTGGTTGACGCAGAAGTCCTTCTGGCTGCGGAAGCCGTCGAAGGCGCGCTGCAGCACCCGTGCCCCGGCCGCTTCGGCCACCGCCACGGTGGCGTCGGTGGAGAACGAATCCACCACCACGATCTCGTCGCAGAACGCCAGCGAGGCCAGGCAATCGCCGATCCGGTCCGCCTCGTTGAAGGCGATGATGCAGGCCGATACGCGGGGGCGGCTGCTCGGGGAGCTGGACGAGGGCTGGGGCATGCAGGGGTACGCGGTGGGAGCCGGGGCCAAAGCCTAGCAGCGACGCTGCCGGCTGGCGATGCGATAATCCGCGCCAGATCCCGGAGATTCAGGAGTTTCCACGTGCCACGCCACTATCTGCTGTACGGCTCGGAGCGCTACGCGCTGGCCATCCTCCGGCCGGTCCAGGCGGCGATCCGGGCACGCGGGGATGAGGCAGCGTGGTTCTTCGATGGTCCCGGGGCCGAGGACCTGGCCGAGGACGAAACCCTGCTGACGGTGGCGCAGGTACGCGCCTGGAACCCGTACGCGGTGATCACCTCGTCCAATGCCGTGCCGCACTTCTTCCCCGGCGTGAAGGTCGAGACCTTCCACGGGTTCGACGCCGGCAAGCCGCGCCACATCTACATCCGTGGCTTCTTCGACCTGTACTGCACCACCGGCCCGCGCGACACCGCCGCGTTCTCGGCGCTGGCCAAGGAGCAGGGGCACTTCTCGGTGGTGGAGACCGGCTTCCCGAAGATCGACCCGTTCATGAGCCAGCTGCGCGCCGCGCCCGACCCGGTGCGCGCGCCGCCGGTGATCCTGTACCACTCCACGTTCTCGCCCTCATGGAGTGCGGCGGGCATCCTGCACGATGAGATCAAGCGTCTCTCGCAGAGCGGTGAGTGGCGCTGGATCGTCACCTTCCACCCGAAGATGGACCCGGAAGTGGTGGCCAAGTACCGCGCGCTGGAAGGCCCATACCTGCGCTTCGCCGACGACGACAACATCCTGGACCTGTTCCCGCAGGTGGACATGATGTGCTCGGACACCTCCTCGGCGCTCAACGAGTTCCTGCTGACCTACAAGCCGGTGGTCACGTTCAAGAACCGCCGCCCAGGCCCGCAGCTGATTGACATCGACGACCCGGCGCAGTTCGAAGGGGCGATCCGTACCGCGCTGTCGCGACCGCCGGCGCTGATGGCCGCGGTGCGCGACTTCGCCGACCAGTTGCACCCGTACCGGGATGGCAAGTCCAGTGACCGCATCCTGGATGCGATCGATGCGTTCGTCGCCAAGGGCGCGCGCAACCGCAAGCCCAAGCCGATGAACCTGTGGCGCAAGTTCAAGCTGCGCAAGCGTATTGGCTATTGGGGGCCGGCGCGGACCTGACGGCCCGCCATGCCCTTCTCCCGGCCGGGAGAGGGGCGTTCACTCTCACCAGCGCAGCCGGCGCCGCGCCATCTCCTGGCCAAGCTGCGCCATCAGCTCCTGCGCGCGCTGTTCCTCCAGGAAACGCAGCTGCAGCGGTGGTGCGCCGAACGCGCCGGCGGTGTCCAGGGTCAGCGTCGCGGTGCCGAAACGGCGGTCCAGCGGCGAGCGATCCAGCCGCAGCGCCTGCAGCTTGTCCAGCTCGGCCACCCGCCACCAGCGGTTCCACCAGCCGCCGCGCACGGTCACGCGCTGGGCATCGATGCTGTAGCCCATGCGCGTGACCTGACGACGGGCCTTGAACGCCGACCATGGCAGCCACAGCAACGGCAACAATCCCCACGGGCCGGTTTCGTGGGTCAACACGGCGGCCAGCGCGCCGCTTGCCAGCAGCGCCGGCAGGCACAGGCGCCACCAGCCGCGGGTGGAGACGGCCTGCCATTGCAGCGGCGGCCATTGCAGCTGCGGGAGCAGGTGCTGCAGCAGGGCGTCGCAGGTGGCCGGCGTGGCCAGCGGCGCCAGTTCCTTCAGGGCGCGGCCGTCCTTGTCCTCGTTGCCGCCACCGCTGGCGATGTCCACGCGCAGCTGGCGGCGCCCGAACAGGCGATGCAGCGCTCCTTCGCGCAGCGTCCAGGCCTGGATGCGCCGGCGCGCCACGCTGCTGCGCACGCGGGTGAGCAGGCCGCGTTCGACGGTAAGGCGGCGGTCGGCTTCGGTCAGGCGGAAGCCGTGGTACTGCATGAAGGCCAGACCGATCGACAGCAGCCACATCAACAGCAGCAGGGTCAGCAGCCCGGCCACGGCGCTGATCGCCATCGCGGTGCTGCTGAAATGCAGCTGGCTGGCATAGCCCAGGGCCTGGCGCCCCTGCTGCTCGATGAAGTCAGCCGCCATCTCGCGCGGGAACATCTGGTACAGGGCGCCCACCGCCGCGGCGACCACGACCAGCGCCTTGTTCGACACCAGCCCCAGCCGCACCAGTTCCATGGGCGGCAGGGCCAGCAACAGGTCGGCTTCCGGCACCGGCGCATCGGTGGCGACCGGTGCGTGGCCGCGCTGGCGGATCAGGCGTTCCAGTTCCAGTGCCTGGTCGAGCCTGAGCACGCGCATCTCGGCTTCGGGCTTGTCGCCGGCGGCCGATTCCAGCCGCAGTTCGGCCACGCCGAACAGGCGGTGCAGCAGGTTCTGGTGTACGGCGACGTTGTGGATGCGGGCGAACGGGATCTCGCGGCGGGTGCGTTCGAACACGCCGCTGCGGATGACCAGCGTGTCGGCGCCGATGCGGTAGCGGTAGGTCAGGTACTGCAGCACCGAGCTGGCCACCAGCGCGGCGATCACCACCAGCGGGATCAGCTGGAACCACCACGCTTCATCGCCACGCCGGCCACCGAAGATCAGTACCGCGACCAGCGGCAGCAGCATCTGCTGGATCTGGCGCAGCAGCACGAACAACCACGACCAGGGGTGCAGCCGGCGTTCGGCGTTGTCGGCGGAAGGCAGGTTCACAGGGCGTCGTCGTGGTCGAGCTGGCGCGCCAGGCGGTCACGCAGGCGTTCGGCATCGGCCAGTGCGAGCCCGGCGATGGCGACGGTGTTCATGCGCGTGCCGGCGGTGTGCACGGTCAGCGTCGCCAACCCCGCCATGCGCTGCAGGGGGCCGCGGCCCAGGTCCAGGTGCTGCACGCGCGAGATGGGCACATGGCTTTCGCTCTGCCACAGGTGGCCGCGGCGTACGCCCAGTGCCTGCTCATCCAGCCGCCAGAACGTCAGTCGGTGCCGCCGCCAGCCGAACCAGGCGCCCCACGCCAGCCCGACCAGCAGGCCGGCGCAACCGGCGAGCAGCCAGTGCGCGTAATGGAAGGCCAACGGCACGATGCCGGCGGCCAGCGTCAGTGGGATGGCCATGCCGATGGCGCTGCCGACAGCGGCGAACACCGCGCCACGCCGTGGCAACGGCTGCCAGCCGGTGTTGGTTTCAAGGGGGTGAAGCGAGGCTTCGGGGAGCGCGGGAGGTTCCATCATGCGCTGACTTTAGCGGGTTGGATCGAAGAAGAGGCAAGTGCAGGGGAGGGGGCGCATTGCGTGTGCTTCCCC
>NZ_JAYFUH010000242.1:0-3123 GCF_034961085.1 Stenotrophomonas capsici
GCACACGATCAGCGCCGGGCCCTGCCAGGCGCGCAGCTCGGCGCTGCCATCCACGCGCGCGATGCGGCTCTGGCGCAGGAACACCTCCACGCCAAGCCGCGAGGTCATCTCGCGCACGGTACTGACCAGCGCATGGTCCTGCAGGCGCGAGGCGTCGATGTAGCTGCGCATGAGCTTGTCGCCGAAGCCGTGGAACGTGCCGGGCAGGCGCACGCTGTTCTGCTGCGCCACGCGCTGGGCCGCGCGTTCCGCGGAATCGGCCTTGTACGAGGTGTCCAGCAACGCCAGCCGCAGCACACGCCCGGGCGCAATGCGCAGGATCTCCTGGGCGATGTAGCCGCCCAGCGAGAAGCCGGCCAGCGCGAAGCGCTCCGGCGCCCTGGCCAGCACGTCCTCGGCGACGGCGCGCAGGTCGTCATGGCCGGTGAGGTCACCGACCTGGCAGTCGGCGATGTCGGCCAGGGCATCGAGCTGGGCACGCCAGAGCGTGGCGTCGTTCAACAGGCCGGGGAGCAGCAGCAGCGGGGTTCGTTGTTCCATGGCGCTAGTGTGAACCGGCCACGGGCAATCGTGTGACAACGCGCGTCAGCGGCAGGGTGCTCCCGGCGATGCGTCAGCCTTCGTTGACCGGCAGCGTGACGTTCATGATGGTGGCATCGTCCGGGTCGGCCTTCACCTTGAAGCCCAGGCTCTGGCACATCGCCAGCATGGTGGTGTTCTCGCGCAGCACCTGGCCCTCGACCAGGTTCAGGCCCTGCCAGCGCGCGTACTCGATCATGATCTGCATCAGCTTCCAGCCGATGCCGTGGCCCTTCAGGTCCGAGCGGATCAGGATGCCGTACTCGCCGCGGTTGTAATCGGCATCGGCATGCAGGCGCACCGCACCGAGCATGTCGCCGTTCTTCGGGTCGATGGCGACCAGCGCGATCGAACGCGCGTAGTCCAGCTGGGTCAGCCGGGCGATGAACTCATGGCTGAAATGCTTCACCGACTGGAAGAAGCGCAGCCGCAGGTCGTCGTCGGTCACCCGCGCGAAGAACGCGCGGAACAGCGCGTCGTCCTCCGGCCGCACCGGACGGATGAAGGCCTTGCCGCCATCGGACAACGCGATGGTGCGCTCCCACTCGGTCGGATACGGGAAGATCGCGAAGCGCGGATGGCCGCGGCCCTTGTGCAGGCGCTTGACCGGGGTGATGGCGATGCGCGCATCGAGCGCGATCACACCGTTGCGGTCGGCCAGCAGCGGGTTGAGGTCCAGCGTGCGCACCTCGGGGATGTCGGCGGCCAGCTGCGCCAGCTTGACCAGCACCAGCGCCACCGCGCGCTCGTCGGCGGCCGGCACGTCGCCGTAGGCCTTGAGGATGCGCGAGACGCGGGTGCGGCCGATCACTTCGTGGGCCAGGCGCAGGTCCAGCGGCGGCAGTGCCAGGGTCTTGTCGTCGATGACTTCCACCGCGGTACCCCCGCGACCGAACACCACCACCGGGCCGAACACCGGGTCATCGGCGATACCGGCGATCAGCTCGCGCGCCTTGGGCCGGGTCAGGCACGGCTGCACCATCACCCCGTCGATGCGCGCCTGCGGGCGCAGTTCGCGCGCACGCGCGAGGATGGCGGTGGCCGCGGCCTGCACCGCCGGCAGCGTGCTCAGGTTCAGCCGCACGCCATCGACTTCGCTCTTGTGCGGGATGTCGGGCGAGAGAATCTTCACCGCCACGCTCATGCCCTTCTCCAGCATCGGCTGGGCCAAGTCCATCGCCTCGTGCGCGTCGCGCGCGACCATCACTTCCAGCGAGGGAATGCCGTAGGCCTGCAGCAAGGCATGGGTGGCCACCGGGTCCAGCCATTGCTGGCCGTTGGCCAGCGCCACGTCGACCAACCGGCGCGCGGCGGCGGCATCGACCACCAGGTCGGCCGGCAGGCTGGGCGGGGTTTCCATCAGCGCCGCCTGCGCCTGCCGGTACTTCACCAGGTGCTGGAAGCCGCGCACGGCCTCGGCCTCGCTGGGATAGGTCGGCACGCGCGCGGTGTTGAGGGTGACGGTGGCGTTCTCGTCGTTGCCCAGCCACACCGCGAACACCGGCTTGTCGCGCAACTGCCGCGAGCGCAGCCCCAGCGTCTTGGTCAATGCCTGCGCGGCGTCGGCCGAGGACGTGAAGGCCGTGGGCACGTTGATCACCAGCACCGCGTCGTTGGCATCGTCGGACAGCAGCGCCTCGATCGCCGAGGCATAACGCTCGCCGTCGGCATCGACCACGATGTCGACCGGGTTGTCGCGCGACCAGCCTTCGGGCAGCACCTTGTCCAGCTGCGCGATGGTGGCCGGCGACAGCTCCGCCAACGCCCCGCCCAAGGCCTGCAGCTGGTCCACCGCCAACCGGCCGACGCCGCCACCATTGCTCAGGATGGCCAGGCGGCTGCCGGGGAACGTCCCCAGCCGGCCCAGCGTCTCGGCCGCGGTGAACAGTTCGTCCAGCGCATTCACGCGTAGCAGCCCGGCGCGATTGAAGGCTGCGCCATAGACCGCGTCGGAGGCGGCCAGCGCCTGCGAGTGGGTGCTGTTCTCCTCGTTGCTGGCCTTGGGCTGGCGGCCCGACTTGACCACCACCACCGGCTTGGCGCGCGCGGCCGCACGCGCGGCCGACATGAACTTGCGCGCGTCGCTGATCTGGTCGACGTAGAGCAGGATGGCGCGGGTGCGGTAGTCGGTGGCGAAGTAATCGAGCAGGTCACCGAAATCGACGTCCAGCGCATCGCCCAGCGACACCACCGCCGAAAAGCCGATCGAACGCGCCACGCCCCATTCCACCAGCGCGGCGGCGATCGCGCTGGATTCGGAGATCAGCGCCAGGTCGCCGGCCTGCGGTGTATGCGCGGCGATGCTGGCATTGAGCCGCGCATGCGGGGCAATCACGCCCAGGCAGTGCGGGCCGAGCACGCGCATGCCCTTGGGCCGTGCCGCGGCCTCGACCTGCGCGGCCAAGGAGCCCGGGCCCGGGCCGAGCCCGGCGGTGAGGATGATGGCCGCGGCCACGCCGCGTTCGGCGGCCTGCGCCACCACCTGCGGCACGATGCTGGCCGGCGCGGTGATCACCACCAGGTCCGGGATCCAGGGCAGGTCCT
>NZ_JAYFUH010000242.1:3143-10880 GCF_034961085.1 Stenotrophomonas capsici
TCGGAGATCAGCGCCAGGTCGCCGGCCTGCGGTGTATGCGCGGCGATGCTGGCATTGAGCCGCGCATGCGGGGCAATCACGCCCAGGCAGTGCGGGCCGAGCACGCGCATGCCCTTGGGCCGTGCCGCGGCCTCGACCTGCGCGGCCAAGGAGCCCGGGCCCTGGCCGAGCCCGGCGGTGAGGATGATGGCCGCGGCCACGCCGCGTTCGGCGGCCTGCGCCACCACCTGCGGCACGATGCTGGCCGGCGCGGTGATCACCACCAGGTCCGGGATCCAGGGCAGGTCCTTGAGCCGCTTGACCGTGCGCATGCCATCGATCTCGGCATGGCGCGGATTCACCCAGCCGATCTGCCCGGCGAAGGCCGCCGCCTTGAGGTTGCGGATGACCGCGCGCCCGGCCGAGCGCTCGCGCGGACTGCCACCGACGACGGCCACCGAACGGGGACGGAACACGGTCTGCAGGTGGTAGGTGCTCATCACGGTGCCTGTTGCGGGTACCGGGCAAAGGTACACGGCCCGGAGGTGGTCTGGCTTGCTTTGGATCAAGTGCCGATGAGCGCCAGAGCACAGCCCTGCTGCGCTCTGGCGTGAAGCCCTGCCGGGCACGGCCCGGCACTACCGGCTACAGCAGCGTGCCGCCGAGGATCATCGCCGCGATGCTGAAATAGATGACCAGGCCGGTCACGTCCACCAGCGTGGCCACGAACGGCGCCGAGGCGCTGGCCGGGTCGAAGCCCAGCCGCTTGAGCACGAACGGCAGCATCGAGCCGGACAGCGAACCAAAGGTGACGATGCCCACCAGCGCGGCGCCGATGGTCACCGCCAGCAGCACCCAGTGCGCGCCGTAGTCATGCAGGCCGGCCAGCTGCCAGACGGTGATGCGCACGATCGCCAGCACCCCGAGGATGCCGCCCAGCACCATACCGGTCGGCAGCTCGCGCAGCGCCACCCTCCACCAGTCGCGCAGGCGCAGCTCGCGCAGGGCCAGCGAACGGATCAGCAACGAGGTCGCCTGCGAGCCGGAATTGCCGCCGGAACTCATGATCAGCGGGATGAACAGGGTCAGCACCACCGCACGCGCCAGTTCATCCTCGTAGTGCTGCATGGCGCTGGCGGTCAGCATCTCGCCGAGGAACAGCACGCTCAGCCAGCCGGCGCGCTTGCGCAGCATCTCGAAGAAGCCGATCTGCATGTACGGCTTGTCCAGCGCCTCCACGCCGCCGAACTTGTGCACGTCCTCGGTGGACTCGTCGATCAACGCATCCAGGATGTCGTCGACGGTGACGATGCCCAGCATCTGCAGCTGCGCATCGACCACCGGGATCGCCAGCAGGTCGTGCCGGCGGATCAGCTGCGCGACTTCCTCCTGGTCCAGCAGCGGGCCCACCGTGACCGGCGGGTTGACCTGGGCCACGTCCAGGATCGAATCCTCCGGCGCACCGGTGATCAACCGGCGCATGGTCACCACCTGCCGCAACTGGCGGGTGAGCGGGTCCAGCACGTAGATCGCGTACACGGTCTCGCGGCTGCGCTCGACCTGTCGGATGTGCTGCAGGGTCTGGGCCACGCTCCAGTCGGCCGGCACGCCGACGAACTCGGTCGTCATCAAGGCGCCGGCGGTGTTCGGCGGGTAGCTCAGCAGCAACTGGATCGACTGCCGCGCCTCCGGCGCCAGCAGCGGAATCAGCCGTGCACGCTCGGCGGCGTCCAGCTCGTGGACGATGTCGGTGGCGCGGTCGTCGGCCATCAGCCCCAGCAGGGCCGCGGCGCGGGCCGGCGGCAGCGCGGCGATCAGCTCGCCGGCATGCTGCAGCTCGGGGGCCTCCAGCAGCTTGACCGCACGTGGCACCGGCAATGCGGCCAGGGTGTCGGCCGCCTGCGGCAGGCCCAGGGTGTTGAGGTATTCCACCGCATCGGCGGTGTTGAAGTCGGCAAGGGGTGCACTCAGGGTGGCCGCGTCGGCCACCGGGCGCAGGAGCTGCTTCTGGTTCATGTGGATTCGCCTGTATGCATTGCGATCACGCAACGCCAGCAACGGCGAATCACCCCACTCAGGCGTTCGTCACCGCTGGCGTCGATCGAGATCGACTTCGACTGTCGCTGGACATGGGTTGGACTCCGGGAAGGTGCTGCGGGCCTGCCGCAGCGGCGCGAGTCTGTGCCTGTTGGCCGCCCGGGTCAACCCCGCGCGCGGGTACCGGCGACAGTGCATTGCGCGCGCATTCCTTTTCGTTGACGGGGCAGCCCCCATAATGAACGCAGCGGCCGGCCCACTCGGGCGGCCGGCCCGGTCTTACCTCAAGGAGCTCCACTTCATGCATGGCGGCGGTCTCGAACTCGCGCTGGTACTGCTGCTGGCCGCAGTGGTGGCGGTGCCCATCTTCAAGAAGTTCGGACTCGGTGCCGTGCTGGGCTACCTTGCGGCCGGCGTGGTGCTGGGCCCGCACGTGCTGGGCTTCGTGCAGGACGCCGACCGCATCCTCAACGCCGCCGAGATCGGCGTGGTGATGCTGCTGTTCCTGATCGGCCTGGAGCTCTCGCCCTCGCGCCTGATGGTGATGCGCAAGCCGGTGTTCGGCGGCGGCACGGTGCAGGTGCTGCTCAGCGCCAGCGTGCTCGGCGGCCTGTTGCTGATGTACCACTTCCACTGGAAGAGCGCGCTGGTGGTCGGCACCGCGCTGGCGCTGTCCTCCACCGCGGTGGGCCTGCAGCTGTTGTCCGAGCACAAGGCGCTGAACAGTGATTATGGCCGCTTCGGCTTCGCCATCCTGCTGTTCCAGGACCTGATCGCGATCCCGTTGCTGGCGGCGATCCCGCTGCTGGGCGGGGTCAAGAACGAAACCCTCACCTGGCAGGACGCGGCCATCGCGCTGGGCGTGCTGGCGGCGGTGATCGTGCTGGGCCGGCCGGTGCTGCGGCGGTTGTTCGCGGTGGTGGCGCGCACGCGTATGCCCGAGGTGTTCACCGCTACGGCCCTGCTGGTGGTGCTGGGCACCGCGTGGCTGATGACCGAAGCCGGCCTGAGCGCCAGCCTGGGCGCCTTCGTCGCCGGCGTGCTGCTGGCCGACTCGGAGTTCCGCCACGAGATCGAAGCGCAGATCGAGCCGTTCAAGGGCCTGCTGCTGGGCCTGTTCTTCATCGCCGTGGGCATGGGCATCGACCTGAAGCGGGTCGCCGCCGAACCGGAGGTGATCGCCGCCGGCGTGGCCATCCTGCTGGCGGTGAAGTTCTCGATCCTGGTGGGGCTGGGCCTGGCCGCGCGCATGTCGCTGCGCAGCGCCCTGCTGCTGGGCAGCGTGCTGTGGCTGGGCGGTGAATTCGCCTTCGTGGTGTTCAACGAAGCCGAGCGCGCCCTGCTGCTGGGGCGCATCAACCATGACCGGCTGGTGGCCATCGTCAGCCTGTCGATGGCGATCACGCCGCTGCTGTTGCTGGCCCTGCAGCGTGTGCTGCAGCTCAAGCCGGCGCATGCCGCGCCCGAGCGGGCCCCGGACGAAACGCTCAAGGAGGCCGGCGCACAGCGTCCGCAGGTGATGATCGCCGGCATGGGCCGCTTCGGCCAGATCGTGGCGCGCCTGCTCACCGCCCAGCGCATTCCCTACGTGGCGCTGGAGGCCGACCCGGACACGGTGGAAGACATGCGCCGCTTCGGCAGCCAGCTGTACTACGGCGACCCGACCCGGCCGGACCTGCTGCGCTCGGCCGGTGCCGAGCACATCCGCGTGTTCGTGATGGCCATGGACGACCCGGACACCAACCTGCGCGCGGTGCGGCTGGTGCGGCGCCTGTACCCCGATGCCAAGATCCTGGCCCGCGCGCGCAACCGCCAGCATGCGTGGAAGCTGATGGACATGTCGGCCGAACCGTTCCGCGAAGTGTTCGGCTCCAGCCTGGAAGCCAGCGAGCGCGTGCTGACCGCGCTGGGCATTCCGGCGCATGTGGCCCAGGCGCACGTGCAGCGCTTCCGCGAACACGACGAGCAACTGCTCAAGGCCCAGCACCTGGTCTACGACGACGAGGCCGCGGTGATGCAGACCTCGCGCGATGCGCGTGCCGACCTGATGCACCTGTTCGAGGCGGACGTGGAGGAAGCGGAGGTCAAGCGCGAAGGCAACGGCGAGTAACGACCGACGGCCTTACCCCTCCCCGGCCCTTCCCTTGCCTGCGGCAAAGGGAGGGGGCGGTTCTGCCTGAACGGTCAGATCGCGGCACGCCCGCTTCTGCCCTCCCTTGCGCAGCAGGGGAGGGTTGGGGAGGGGTCCGCGCTTCACCGCGCAAACAAAAAGCCCGGCATCACGCCGGGCTTTTCGTTGCAGGACACCACGCGCCTCAGCCGCGATCGCGCAGGAACCGCGCCATCGACGAGACGCCCGGCACCGCCGGCTCGAACTCACCGGCCACGTCGACGAAACCGCGCATGATCGCGATGTCGCGCGGGCTGCGGTTGATCGCATCGCGCATGTCCGGATCCGCGCCGGCACGCAGCAGGCGCTGCACCAGCAGCGGCAGGCCATGCAGCGCGGCCAGGTGCAGCGGGCCGAAGCCGCGCGGGTCGCGCACGTCCAGCGCCACGTCCTCGTCGAGCAGGCGCTCGACCGCGGCCAGCACCACGTGCTCGTCGCAGGCAGTACCCGGTTCGGCGCGCGCACCCAACAGCAGCAGCAGCGGCGTGACCGTGCCAGCCGAGGCCTGGTCCGGCTCGGCGCCGGCCAGCAGCAGCGTGTCCAGCAGGGCCAGCAGGCGGGTGCGGTCGCGCGAGGTGAAGCCATACAGCGCCGCGCAGTGCAGCGGCGCCAACTGCTGGTCGTCGCCGGCATGCACGTCGGCACCGGCGGTCAGCAGCCGCGCGACGATGTCCGGCAGGCCCAGCGCGGCGGCCAGCATCAGCACCGTCACGCCACCGGGCAGGCGATGTTCCAGCTTGGCACCGGCCGCCAGCAGCGCAGTGACGATGGCGGTCTGGCGCATGCTCACCGCCGCCGACAGCGGCGTCGCACCACTGGCCGCGGCATGCTGCGGGTCGGCCCCGCGTGCCAGCAGCAGGTCGACCACCGCCGCGTGGCCACCGCCGGCCGCGCGCAGCAGGCCGGTGCAGCCCTGCGCATCGACGGCGTCGACCGCGAACCCCAGGTTGATCAGGCGGCGCACGGCATCGGCATCGCCGGCCATCGCCGCGGCCGGCACGTCGGCCTCGCGCAGCGCGCGCAGCGGCAAGGCCCAGCCGCGCCAGTCCAGCCAGTCGGCCAGGTCACGGCGGCCGCTGGACAGCGCCACGCCCAGCGGGGTCTGGCCATCGGCGGCACGCGCATCCGGCGAGGCACCCTGCAGCAGCAGCTGCTTCAGCGAGGCCTCGCGTGCCAGCGCGGTGGCCAGGTGCAGGGCGGTCATGCCGTGGCTGTCACGGGCTTCGCGGTCCACGCCGTTGGCCAGCAGCCACAGCTGCAGCTTCAGCCAGCCCAGGCGCACGGCCAGGGACAGCGCCGGGTCACCGGCCGGCGACGCGCCGAACGGGTCGGCACCGCGCTCCAGCAGTTCCACGGCGAATTGTTCGGTGCCACGCGAGGCGTGGTCATGCTGCACGCAGGCCGCGAGCAGGCGGGTCAGGCCACCGCGACCGGCCGGCGAGACCCCGTGCCTGAGCAGCACCTGCAGGGTCGGCACCGCGTCCACGCCGCGCGAAAGCAACGCGAACATCGGCGTGTCGCCGCTGGCGTCGAGCACGTCCGGGCGCGCACCGGCACCCAGCAGCCAATCCACCACGCGCGGTTGCAGCACCAGCTCCGGGTCATGCAGCAGGCCGCCCAGTTCGTCGGCCGAACACAGCTTGGCCAGCGGCGCCATGCCGTCGACGTTGCCGAACACCAACGCCTCGCGCAGCAGCGCCAACGGCGCGCGGTCGTTGAGCACCGGCGACACCTCGCCCTGGCTGGCGTCGCCGGAGGCGGCGGCATCGCTGACCGCGGCCGGCAACGGGTAGCTGGGGTCCAGCAGCGAGACGATGCTCCAGCGGCCGGCGGCGGCGGCATGGTCGATGGCACGGCGTCCATCATTGCCGGCCACGTCGGCGGCAATGCCCAGGTCCAGCAGGCGCCGGACCAGCGCCGCGGACACGTGTTCGGCGCGACAGGCCAACAGCACCGCGTTGCTGCCGTCGCCATCGACCGCATTGACGTCGGGCTGGTGGGCGAGCAGGCGTTCCAGTACCCCGGCATGGCCCTGCGAGGCCGCGTCCAGCCAGGGCGTGCGGCCGTTGGCATCACGCGGCTCGACGTTGGCGCCGGCGTTGAGCAGGGTTTCGACGATATCGACATGGCCGGCCAGCGCCGACTCGTGCAGCGCACTGCGGCGCTGGCGGTCGCGCGCGTCCAGCCGCGCCTTGTGCTTGAGCAGCAGCTGCACGCCGGCCGGGTCGTCGTCATCGGTGGCCGCGGCGGCGACCAGCACCGGCACGCCATCGACCGGCTCGACCTTGGCACCGCGCTCCAGCAGGAACTTGGCCAGGCGCCAGTTGCCTGACTGGCAGGCCACCGCCAGCGGGCTGTGGCCATCGTTGTTCAGCGCGTCGATCTCGGCGGCGGCATCGCGCAGCAGCGCGGCTACGCCCGGGTCCGAGCTGCGCGCGGCATGGTGCAGCGGGGTGTTGCCCTCGGCATCGGTGGCGCGCGGGTCGGCGCCGTTGGCCAACAGCGTCATCACCGCCTCGGGACGGCCGTGCCAGCTGTCGCGGGTCGCTGCCAGCAGCGGGGTCATGCCACGATGGCTCTGGTTGACGCCGACGCCGCGGCTGATCAGCGCACGCAGCAGGCGCAGGTCCGGCAGTACCGCGGCCAGCACCACCAGGCTGCGCTGGTCGCGCGACTCGGCCGGCGGCTCGGCGTGCGGGTCGGCACCGGCATCCAGCAGCTGCAGCGCGCGGTCGACGCGGCCGCCACGGGCGGCATCGAACAGCTGCGGGACCAGCTCGTCCTGGGCGATCGGTTCCAGCGGTGCCGGCGTGGCGGCGGCCTCGGCGAACAGCTCGACGTCGGTGCGCCGTTCCACCCGTGCCTCGGCCACGGCGGCCGGCGATGCGACCTGCATGGCCTGCAGCAGGTGGTGCAGCAGCGGTGCCAGCACCGCGCTGGCGATGGCCAGCGGCCAACGCAGGGAGGTCGGCAGCAGGCCCGGCCAGGCCAGTGCGACGATGGCCGCGCACAGCACCACCAGGATCGTCGCCGCGCCCAGCCCCTGCCAGGAATCCAGGCCGCGCCCGGCCAGGGCGTTCCACTGCGTGCGCAGCGAGCTGTCCTCGCGCTCCATCGCGTGCCACAACGGCCAGGTGCGCCACAGCGCCAGCACCGCCACGCTGACCGCCACGCTCAGCGCCAGCACCGCGGCCAGGCTGCCGCTGTCATGCAGCGCCGCCAGCGGCCAGGACACCAGCACCGCGACCATCGCCGCGCCACCGGCCCACAGGCCGAGCAGGCCGGGCAGTTCACGCTTGAACAGGGCCAGCGACGGCGCCACGGTGCGGCTGCGCCGCCACCAGGACACCGCCAGCGCGTAAGCCGGCTGTGCCAGCACGCCGCAAAGTGCCGCGGCCACGCCACCGAAGCCGGTGAGCAGGGTCAGCACCACACCGATCGCCAAGGCGACCGCGACCGCGCGGGTACGCAGGGTTTCAGTCATCGCGGCCGTCGATGCGGGCGATCTTCACCGGTGCCAGCGGTTGCGGCGGGAGCTGCAGGTGGAAACC
>NZ_JAYFUH010000243.1:0-1333 GCF_034961085.1 Stenotrophomonas capsici
GGGAACTCGAAGACATCCGTTGGTTCCAGTCCTGCGGGCAGCCACTCCCGCAGTCACTGCCCTTTCCCGTCGCGCAGGTCTCGGGCTGGTCACAGGCCCTCAGCCTGTGCAGTGACCAAGCGTGGGAGGACGTCACCCTCGAGGCCAGGAACCGGCTGACGGAGTTCCTGCATACGCGTCATCGTGATGCGTACCAGCAATGGAACCACATCGCCGCCGCTGCGAAGTCGCGCATCGATGCGCCGGTGTGCGATCTGATCTGGCGCCCGTTCGCAGAGCAACAGGGGCTTGGCAAGGCGTTCACGGACGCCGTCTCCTGGGATGTCCTGGCCGCCGTGATGGAACACGCGTATCGGGACTGCTCCGGGCGCCCGACGTTCTTCCTCCAGCTGCTCCAGGTGTATCGCGCCGGGCATTTCCCGTGCGGCTGGTCCGGGGACTGGCCCGACGGCATGCTACTGGTCTGGTAGTGGAAGCCGCTGCACTTCCTGAAACAACGCGGGCAACAATAGCCCCGGTTGATCGCCCTACTCTTGGAGATCGGAAACGACATGCGCAATGAACGGTACTGGTTCGAGGCCAAGCAACATGGCTGGGGATGGCCACTGAGATGGCAAGGCTGGCTGGCGTACGGCATCACCTTCGCCTCGTTGGCTGCACTGTTCTTCGTGGTGCCGCCGACCCGGGCCCCAGGCCCGTTCATGGGAGCGACGGGGGGCATTATCCTGCTGTTGCTCGTGGTCTGCTGGCTGAAGGGGGAGCCGCTGCGGTGACGCAGGGATGGCCACCGATGGGGTGGCGCCGAGCGTGGCCCGGCACTACCGGGTGTGGCATGATCGGCTCGCTTTGCGCAACACAGACCGGGCGGCTTCGGCTTGGAATTCGGTGGTTGGCCATGGCTCGCCTGACCCTTCACTCACGTCGGCTCCCCCGGGGCACGGCGCTGTTCGGGCGGCGGTGTGCATGGAATGGATCAACGAGCTTGAGAACGAAGCCTGGAACACGGTGATCGACGAGCTGGTCTGGCACCTCCGGCATGGCCGGGTGCCCACCATCATCACGCGCCGGTTCGCCCCCGCGCGTGGCATCGAGTTCCGCTTCGGCGACGCGCCGGCGGTGTTCGCGCCCATCGACGATGCATCGCTGGAAGACCACTGGGACGAAGCCAGCCGCATCATCGGCCGCTTCCCGCAACTGAATGCGACGCGCCTGCGCAGTGATCGCAGCAGCATCGCGGCGGTCATGCGCGCACCCGGATTCGCATGACACGCGCCCATCACCGCGCGCATGCTCTGCTTTCCCTTCCCATGAAGCACCCAGGCGGCCCATGAAG
>NZ_JAYFUH010000244.1:0-1523 GCF_034961085.1 Stenotrophomonas capsici
ATGTCGCGCGCCGGCCAGATCGGGTCCTTGATGCGGATGTTCAGCGGGATGACCTTCCCGTCCGGGCCGTCATGCGTGGCCGGCAGGTCGAGCGCGGGGATGTCGATGGCCACGCCATCCAGGCCATCGTGCATGTTCTCCCAGCTGTAGGCCCAGCTGCGGATCAGCGGCTGCGCCGCCGGCGCATCGCCCACCCCGGAGGGGATCAGCACGTGCACGATCGGTGCCGACGCGGATGGCAACGTGTCGGCGCCACGCTTGCGTGCGCCCGCCCCTTTGGGCAGCGCCATCACCGTGCTGCGCTCATCGGCGGCGAAGCGGCCGTCGATGTAGTCGCGCAGGGTGGCGATGTTGGTGTAGTCCGGCAGCACGCTGCTGTCGATCAGGTAGCGCTGCTTGACCGTGCCTTCCGGCTCGGCTGCGTCGCTGACGTGGTAGCCCCAGAGTTCCTGGATCGGCGTCTCCTGCGCCACGTTGCTGAAGTGCAGCACCCCGCCGCGCTGCTCGGCGAAACCGTCCACGCTGCGCACCACGCCCTTGGGCCGGGTGAACAGGGTGCCGGCGGTGCCGGCCAGCGTGCCGAACGCCGCGCCGCGGATCTCCACGCGGTTGATGCGTTCGCCTTCGGGCACGGTCAGGTCCAGCCGCTGCCCGCCTTCGACGTAGGTGTTCCAGTCCGGCAGCTGGAAATAGTCATTGCGTCCGGGCAGGCGCGAGCGGTTGTAGACGCCGGGCCAGGTGGTCTCGGCGATGCCGTCGGTGCCCTTCCACATCCACTGCTGCTTGTCCTTGACGTCGGCGAACTCGACCTTGCGGACCGTGGTCACCGGCGTGGACAGCAACGGCGGCGGCGCGCCATCCCAGCCGTGGCGGTGCCACCACGCGCGTTGCGAGCCGGTCCCCTCCCCGGCGATGCGCGGCTCGGCATTGCGGGCCAATGCAGCGACGGCGGTGGCATCGAGCAGGCGGTCGTAGACGCGGATCTCGTCGACGTCGCTGCCGCGCAGGAAGTTGTAGCGACTCTGTACCTGGTAGGGCGCCATCACCCGCCCGGCCAGGCCGAACTGGTCCAGCGCCGCGTCATAGTCACCGGTGGTTTCGGCGCGCGCCACTTCGCGGCCATCCACGAACAGCCGCACGCCGTGGTCCTCGTCCCAGCCGAAGGCGATGTGCTGCCACTGCTCGGGACGGGGGATGTGGTCGAGCTTGAACGAGACGCGGGTACGCGCCAGGTTGGCGTCGGTGACGAAGGCGTCGAAGCCCTGCCCGTTCCAGTCGATGCGCAGCCAGGCCATGTCCCAGCTGCTGTGGTCGGCGTAGCCGACGCGGAAGATCACGAACGGCGCCTCACCCACCGCGTAGCGCGCGCGCCAGAAGAACGACAAGGTGCCGCGCGCGGCCTGGATGTTGCCCGGCGCGTTCCAGGACAGCACGCCGTCGTCCTGCCATTGGATGGCGCGTCCGTGCGCGCCGTCATCGACCAGGCTCACCTTGTCCTGGAAGTTCGGTACCGGGTCGCCCTG
>NZ_JAYFUH010000245.1:0-8282 GCF_034961085.1 Stenotrophomonas capsici
CGGTACCTTCTCGCTGGCGCAGGCCTCGCTGACCTTCCTGTGGGTGGCCTTCGCCGGCCTGGCGATCGGCGTGGCGGTGACCTGGAGCGTATCCACCTTCCAGCGCTGGCTGTGGCGTGGCTTCGGCGAGGAGCCTGGCGCGGCCCTGCTGGTCAACCTGCTGATCCCGTTCGCCGCCTACCTGCTGGCCGAAGAGCTCAGCGCCTCCGGCATCCTGGCCGCGGTCGCGGCCGGCATCACCATGAGCTACGTCGAGCTGACCGGCCGCATCAGCGGCAGCATGCGCGTGCAGCGCAGCGCGGTCTGGAACATGGTGCAGTTCACCTTCAACGGCATCATGTTCGTGCTGCTGGGCGAGCAGTTGCCGGGCATCGTCGAGCGCGCGGTGGAGACCATGTCGGTCACCGGCCACCAGAGCCCGTGGTGGCTGCTGGTCTACGTGCTGGCGATCAACGCCATCCTGATCGCGATGCGCCTGGCCTTCGTGTGGCTGTCATTGCGCTGGAACCTGCTGCGCGCGCGCATGCGCGGCGAGAAGGGCACCAGCACGCCGCTGCGCGTGGTGCTGGCGATGTCGGTGGCCGGCGTGCGCGGTGCGATCACCCTGGCCGGCGTGCTGACGCTGCCATTGATGATCCCCAGCGGCGCGCCCTTCCCCGCCCGTGACCTGGTGATCTTCCTGGCCGCGGCGGTGATCCTGGTGTCGTTGATCGCCGCCAGCCTGCTGTTGCCGCGCCTGCTGCGCGGGCTGGAGCTGCCCAAAGACGATACCTCGCGGCGCGAGGAGGACCTGGCCCGCAAGTCCTCGTCCAAGGCCGCGCTGGTGGCGGTGGAGCGGGCCCGCCAGGAACTGGCCGAGGGCCAGCCCACCGGCAACGTGCAGCTGCTCAACGACGCGGCGGCGCGGGTCAGCCTGTTGTACCAGCGCAACCTGGACAAGGGCATCAGCCCGGACGAGGACCCCGACAAGATCAAGCGCATGGAGCAGGCCTACCGCAGCCTGCGCTCGGCCGGCCTCAACGCCGAGCGCGAGGAACTGTTCCGGTTGACCCGGCGCGGGCAGATCTCCGATGAGATCTCGCGCAAGCTGATCCGCAACCTCGACCTGCTGGAAAGCCGCCAACGCGAATGACCCGGCAGGAGCGCCTTCAGGCGCAAAGCTGGGGAGTCGTTGCGCGCACGCAGAGCCTGCACAATTGCAGACGGCATCGGCTTCGCGGCCGAGGCCGCTCCTGCCGGGGAATGCAGAAGGGCCGCGTGGGCGGCCCTTGCGTGTCCTGCCGAACCGGTGGTCCCGGTATCAGGCGTTCTTCAGTTCAAGGAAGTACGGTTCCACCGCGCCCTTGATCTTCAGCGTCATCGGGTTGCCGCGACGGTCGCGGGCCTTGCCGGCCTGCACGCGGATCCAGCCTTCACTGACCGAATACTCCTCCACGTCATCGCGCTCGATGCCGTTGAAGCGGACGCCGACACCGCGCTCGAGGGCGGCGGCATCATGGAACGGGCTGCGCGGGTTGACCGCTAGGTGATCGGGAGGGGTATCGCTCATGGCACTGATTCATTGACGGCCACCGTGGCCATCTTCCGTGCCACAGGATAACCGCTGGGCGCGCGGACGGCTTCCGCCGCCGGGCGCGTGGCGGCAGAATGCGCGGCAAACACGCCGTGGAAGACCGCAATGCCCGACAACAGCGCCGATTACGAAGACGCCGACGAACTGCAACCCACCTTCGACGAGGATGACCATCCGGCGCGGGTCTGGAACCTGCTGTGGCTGATCAACCCCGGTGACGAGGACGCGGCGCTGCAGCAGTTCGATGCCTGGCGCGAAGCCCGTGCCGGCGCCGAGGACGATCCGTCCGATGAAAGCTGGCTGTGGGACCTGAAGGACGCCATAGACTGGCGCGCCGGCTTCTACGTGGACTGGAAGGACACCGACTCCTTCGTCGCGGCGCTGCAGGAGCTGGCGGCGCGCTGGAACCTGGGCATCGACTGGGGCGGCGACCTGGACGACGAGGATTTCGCCGAGGACCTGGATGTCCCGGCGCTGATGAGCATCGCCTACGACCGCCTGCGTGAGCACGGCTATTCGGTCTGGAACTGGAACACCGGTGGCGATGCCTATGCCGGCTGGATCGCGCTCAGCCGCGACGACGAGGCGATGATGGCGCTGTGTTCGCTGCTGGGCGTGGAAGTACGCCCGGGCAGCGACCCGTTCTGACCGATTCCGGCACTCGCCGTGCCTACGGTTGGTACAGCGCCCGGGCGTTGGCGATCACCTGGCGCATCCGCGTGCGGTCGGTGTGGCGGGAAATCGGCTGCGCGCCCAGGGCGATGGCCTGCTCGCGCAGCGGCGCGGGCACGTCGTAGTGCACGCCGCTGGGCAGGTTCTGGAAGGCGCGGCGGGGAATCCCGAGCTGCTGCGCCAGCGCATGCAGCTCGGGCAGGGTGTCGGCCATCAGATGCGCCCAGCGCTCGCCGCGCCAGGGATGTACCGCATCGTCGATATAGACCGTCACGATCGGCCCGGGGCTCAGGCCTTGGGCTGCTCGTCGGCGTCGGCCGCCGGTGCGTCGGCGTCTTCGGCAACCGCGACGGCTTCGGCCACGTCGGTGACCTCTTCGCCCTCGACGCCTTCGAACTCGGCGACCAGGCCGGCCAGGTAATCGTCGGCGGTCTTGCCTTCGTCAGCGGCCAGGTCGTCGATCATCTGCTGCAGCTGCGCGGAGTATTCCAGCGTGACCTTGCGGCCTTCCTTCTCCTGCACGTTGGCCAGGTGCTTGAGCATGGCCAGCATCGGCACCGGGTTGTCGGCATTGCCCATGGTCTGGCCGCCGATGGCCAGCAGCCACTCGTTGCGCTGCAGGCCGATGGCCGCCACGACCTGGCCTTCTTCATTGACCAGCACCGCGTGGTTCTGGATCTGCTGCTGGGCGTTCAGGCGGGCGAACGGGCGGCGCGGGGCCAGCTTCTTGCGCTTGTCGCGCTTGGCTTTGGACTGCTTGGACATGGGGCTCGGTAATAGGGAAAACAGCGGCCATTGTAGGCGCCCGGGCCCGTTCCTGCCTTGATGGGCGCCCTTTGGGCCTCCCTCGTGCTCGCCTTCGTTGTGCAAAAGGGGGCAGAAATGGGGTGCGCGGGGATCGGCCGGAACCGCGTGGAATGCCCTCCCGCAGGCCCGGGATGCCCCCGGCCTCCTTACTCCACCGCAGGCGGCGTTACCACTGCCACCGGCGCCGCACCGGGCGCAGGCACCGGCAGCGACTCGGTCTCGTTCAGGGCGGCGGCCTCGGCTTCCTTGGTCATCACCACGATGCTGATGCGACGGTTGATCGGGTTCTGCGGGTTGGCCTTGTCGAACAGTACCGAAGAGGACAGGCCGACCACGCGGGCGACCTTGGCCTCGTCCATGCCGCCTTCGATCAGGATGCGGCGCGCGGCATTGGCACGGTCGGCGCTCAGTTCCCAGTTGCCATAACCCAGCTGCGTCGAATACGCGGTGGTGTCGGTGTGGCCGGTGATGCTGATGCGGTTGGGCACCTGGTTGATGAAGTGCGACAACTCCAGCAGGATCGACCGCGTGTAGGGCATCAGCCGCGCGCTGCCGAGGTCGAACATCGGCCGGTTCTGCTGGTCCACGATCTGGATGCGCAGGCCCTCGGGGGTGATGTCCAGCAGCAACTGGTCCTTGAACGGTTCCAGCGCCTGGCTCTTGCTGATCGCTTCCTGCAGGTCCTGCTTCAGCGCCTCCAGCCGCTGGCGCTCGCGCTCGCGTTCAGCCACCGGCGTCGGCACCGCTTCCTGCTTGTTCTGGAACGGGTCGTTGCTGTTGCCGCGCGAGATGTCGGTGGCACCGCCGAGCTTGATCATCGACGTGCTCGCACCGCCCGGCCCGGCCATGCCCGGGGCCGGCGTGCTGCTGGTGCCGCTCAACGGGCTGGGGTTGCGGAAGTACTCGGAAATGGCCGCACGCTCGGGCTTGCTGGTGCTGCCCATCAGCCACATCACCAGGAAGAAGGCCATCATCGCGGTGACGAAGTCGGCGTAGGCCACCTTCCAGGAGCCACCGTGATGGCCGCCGCCCTGGACCTTCTTGACCCGGCGCACGATCACTGTGGGCTTGGTATCGCTCATCGTGGCTGCCTTACTTGACCGACTTCAGGTGCTGCTCGAACTCGCTGAAGCCCGGGCGCAGTGCCGAGGGCACGGTCTTGCGCGCGAACTCCAGCGCGATCTTCGGGTTGTAGCCGCGCAGGCAGGCCAGCAGTGCGGTCTTGACCGACTCGTAGATGCGCGCGTCCTGTTCGGCGCGTGCTTCCACCGCCGCCGCCAGCGGGCCGATGAAGCCGTAGCCGAGCAGGATGCCGAGGAAGGTGCCGACCAGCGCGCCGGCCACGTGGGCGCCGACTTCCTTGATGTCACCGCCGATCGAACCCATGGTGATCACGATGCCCAGCACCGCGGCGACGATGCCGAAGCCGGGCAGGCCATCGGCCACCTTGTTGAGCACGTGCGCCGGCTCGATGGCCTCGTGGTGGTGTTTTTCCAGCTCCAGTTCCAGCAGTGGCTCGAGCTCGTGCGGCTCAATGTTGGAGCCGATCATCAGGCGCAGGCAGTCGGTGATGAAGTCCATCAGGTGGTGGTCGGCCAGCACCTTGGGGTAGTTGGCGAACACCGGGCTTTCCTGCGGTCGCTCGACGTGGTCCTCCAGCGCCATGAAGCCTTCGCGGCGGGCCTTGTTGAGCAGTTCGTACAGCAGGCTGAGCACGTCCAGGTAGTCCTGGCGCTTGTACTGCGGCCCCTTGAAGACGCCGACCACGGCCTTGAGCGTCTGCTTGACGGTCTTGACCGGCGTGCCGACCAGGAACGCGCCCAGCGCCGCGCCGCCGATGATGACCAGCTCGTAAGGCTGCCACAGCGCGCCCAGACGGCCATGCGCGCCGACGTAGCCGCCGAGCACGCTGATGATGACGATGAGCAGGCCAACGAGGATGAGCATGGTGCGGGCACGGGGAAGGGGATATCCCGTTGTCGGCACGCTCGCCGGATTCTGTAGGCGCGGCCTTGGCCGCGACGCAGGGCGTGCGTGCAGACGGCCAGACGCAGCCATGCCCCTGGCATCGCTCGGCGCGACGGCTCAGCGCGCCGGTTCGGCCTCGGCGCCGCCGCGCTGCAGCGGGTCGGGGTAGGGCTGGCCCTGGTCGACGAAGCCCAGCGACACCGAGTTCAGGCAGTGCCGCTCGAAGGTCGGCGGCGGGCCGTCCGGGAACACATGGCCCAGGTGGCTGCCGCAGCGGGCGCAGACGATCTCGGTGCGCACCATGCCGTGGCTGGTATCGCGGATCTCGCCGACATGGGCCGGGTCGAACGGGGCGAAGAAGCTGGGCCAGCCGGTGCCGGAGTCGAACTTGGTGCTGGAGCGGAACAACGGCAGCGCGCACAGCCGGCAGCAGTAGACGCCCTCGCGCTTGTTGTCCAGGAACACGCCGCAGAACGGCGCCTCGGTGCCGTGCTGCAGCAGTACGCGCTTTTCCTCCTCGCTCAGGCCAGCGATGAGGGCATCACGTTGTGCAGTGCTGGGGGGTGTCAGGTCGAAGGCGGTCATGGCGAGGAATCCGTGGGGCAGGGAACCATGGTGGTGGCCGGTTCATCGCCACGCAAGTCGAATAGGTGCATGCTTCGAGCCGGATACAGACAGGGACGGGTGATGTTCCGCACGACCACGGTATTGCTTGTCGCATTGCTCCTGCCGGAGACGGCGCTGGCCCAGTTGCAGGCCCCGGCCTCGCCGACCGCCACGCGGCCGGTGAGCCTGCCGGGTTCGCCACCGCCGACCTCACCGACGGCCACCCGCCCGTCGAGCGTGCCGCCGCCTACCCGCGACGACGCGCAGCGCGAGGACCCGCAACCGCGGGTGCCACCGCCGCCACGACCGACCAAGCCGCCGATCAAGCCGGTGACCCCGCCACCGCCGATGCGCCCGATCTACGACAGCAAGGGCCAGCGGGTCGAAGGCATGCGCCAGGCCGGGCCGAACCGGGTCTTCGACCCGCGGACGGGGCGATACCACACCACCGAGCCGAGCGGCGTCGGCCAGCGCATCGTGCCGCCGCCGGCCGGAGCCAAGCCGCAGAGGTGACGTGTGTTTTCCATGCGTGAAAGCGCCTCTCCCCAGCCCTCCTTTTGCGGCACGAAAGGGAGCGGGCGGACGCACGGCGCTCCCGGCTCCCTGCAGCGCGCCTGACTGCGCCGCCCTTGCGCCGAAGGCGTAGGCGAGGGGGACTCCTGCCGTCGGCCACTCACTCATCAATCGGCAGCGACAAGGTCTCCTTCACCTCTTCCATCACGATGTAGCTCTTGGATTCGCGCACATGCGGCATGGTCAGCAGGGTGCTGCCCAGCAGCTTGCGGTAGGAGGCCATTTCGTTGATGCGGGCCTTGAGCAGGTAGTCGAAGTCGCCCGATACCAGGTGGCACTCCAGCACGTTGGGCAGCTTGAGCGCGGCGCGGCGGAACTCCTCGAAGATGTCGCCGGACTTGTAGGCCAGGCTGATCTCCACGAACACCAGCAGGCTGGCCTTCACGAACTGTGGATCGAGCCGGGCGTAGTACCCGGTGATCACCCCTTCGCGTTCCAGGCGGCGCACCCGGTCGGTGCAGGGCGTGGTCGACAGCCCCACCCGTTCGCCCAGTTCGGTGAAGGAAATACGGCCTTCCTGCTGCAGGATGCGCAGGATCCTGCGGTCGATCTTGTCCAGTTCGCGGCTGCGGGTGGCCATCGGGATTCTGCTTTTGATGAACGAAACAAGAAATTACCCTGCATCTGCCAATCAATACAGGGAAAAGTTCTGGAGGGACCTGAATATACTGCGCCGTTTCCAGTGCCTGCCCACTCCCGGGCAGGAAATGATCGGGTCAGGAGAGGGCAATGCGAGTTCTGGTGCTTGGCAGCGGTGTGATCGGCACGACCAGTGCCTGGTATCTGCGGCAGGCCGGCTATGACGTCACCGTGGTCGACCGGCAGCCGGGCCCGGCGCTGGAGACCAGCTTTGCCAACGCCGGTCAGCTGTCCTTTGGCTACACCTCGCCCTGGGCTGCCCCGGGCGTGCCGTTCAAGGCCATCAAGTGGCTGTTCGAGGAACACGCGCCGCTGGCGATCCGCCCCACCGCCGACCTGAACCAGTACCGCTGGCTGTGGCAGATGCTGCGGAACTGCACCGCGGCCCGTTACGCGGTGAACAAGGCGCGCATGGTGCGGGTGTCCGACTACAGCCGCGACTGCATCAACGAACTGCGCGCGGCCACTGGCATCGACTATGAAGGCCGCCAGCTCGGCACCACCCAGCTGTTCCGCACCCAGCAGCAGCTCGACGCCGCCGCCCAGGACATCGAGGTGCTGCGCCAGTACGGCGTGCCGTACGAGGTGCTGGACCGCCAGGGCATCGCCCGCGTGGAACCGGCGCTGGCCAGCAAGACCGACCTGCTGGTCGGCGCGCTGCGCCTGCCCGAGGACCAGACCGGCGACTGCCAGCTGTTTACCCGCAAGCTGGCGGCGCTGGCCGCCGATGCGGGCGTGGAGTTCCGCTTCGACCAGGACATCAGCGCGATCCAGGGCGACGGCGACCGCATCACCGGTGTGCGCGTCAACGGCGCGCTGGAAACCGCCGACCAGTACGTGCTGGCGCTGGGCAGTTACTCGCCGCAGCTGCTGGCGCCGCTGGGGATGCGCCTGCCGGTCTACCCGCTGAAGGGTTATTCGCTGACCCTGCCCATCACCGATGCGGCGATGGCACCGAACTCGACCATCCTGGACGAGAGCTACAAGATCGCCATCACCCGCTTCGAGGACCGCATCCGCGTCGGCGGCATGGCCGAGGTGGCCGGCTTCGACCTGTCGCTGGAGGCGCGTCGCCGCGCCACGCTGGAGAAGGTGGTCAACGACCTGTACCCGCAGGGTGGCGACCTGTCCAAGGCCACGTTCTGGACCGGCCTGCGCCCGGCCACGCCGGACGGCACCCCGGTGATCGGCGCCACGCCGTACCGCAACCTGTTCCTCAACACCGGCCACGGCACGCTGGGTTGGACCATGGCCGCCGGCTCGGGCCGTTACCTGGCCGACCTGATGAGCGGCAGGACGCCGCAGATCAGCAGCGAAGGCCTGGACATCTTCCGCTACGGCAAGGGACAGCACTGATGCGCCCGGCACAGGCACTGATCGACCTGGAGGCGTTGCGCCATAACTACCGGCTGGCCCGCCAGTTGGGGGGCGGCAAGGCCTTGGC
>NZ_JAYFUH010000246.1:0-3763 GCF_034961085.1 Stenotrophomonas capsici
GACGGGCTGGCGGGCGGAGTTTACTTGCGATGGGACGTGCGGTTGCCGGCCTGTGCCGGTGCGTCATCCGCCGCGGCGGGCTCGACGGCCTGCATCCGCCGCGCGCCCATGCCAAGCATGGCCCAATCGGTGGTTTCGTACAGGTCACAGGCCACGTGCCTGCCGGTGCCGTCCTGTTTGCAGAGGGCCAGCAGCTTGCCGGGGATGTCCTCATCGCCGGTGTGCTCGTAGACGCTGCGCAGGTTCTCGCACCCGGCGCGGACGCCGGCCCGGCACAGCGTCTGGTAGTACGGGGCGGCACCGGCCCAGTCGCCAGCCAGCGCCTTGCGATGGCCCAGCGTGTTGCAGCCCTGCAGCTTGCCGGCGGCGCAGCAGGCCTGTGGATCGGTACCGGCCGGGCAATCCTGCTGCAGCGGGGTTTCGGCGTACGCGACCGGGGCACTGCAGTGGGTGGCGCCGCCGGTGCGCTGGTACAGCGCGTAGCGGTTCCATTCGTCCACGCCCAGCAGCTGGCCGCTGGCCAGGGGCTGCAGCACGAAGTCGCCGCCCTTGTCGTGGCGTATCCGCACCGCACCGCCTTCCAGGCGGGCACGCAGCACGCTGTTGCCGGACATCGATACCAGGCCCTGGTCAGCGAAGGACAGGGCATCCATCAGGCCGCTGCTGGCGGCATAGTCGCCGCACGGCAGGGCCGTTGCCGCTACCGCGGCCAGGTCGGCGACATCCACCGCGGCCAGCACCTGGGCGCGCCGGCAGGTGCGTTCCTCGCCGCCAGCGGCGCAGGCCTGCTGCAGCGCCTCGCGGGCACCCGGGTACCGGCCGGCATCCAGATGCGCGTCGGCCACCTTGCCGCAGAAACCGGCGTCGGGGTGGCGTCGGCACAGCTGCAGCACCTCGTCCAGCTGCACGGCGGGCAGCGCGGGCGCCGGCCCACCGGCCAGCGTGCCGGCCATGGCCTTGGCCAGCGCCAGGCCCAGCACCTCGCGCGCGGCGGCACGGCAGGCGGCTTCGTCGAAGGCCGGCGTGCCTTCCCTGCAGACCGCTGGTTCGGCCAGGTCCGGCTCGGGCAGGTTCGACGGCTGGCCGGTACGCGCCTGCTCGACGTAGCTGGACAGCAGGCGTTCGCAGGCGAACGGCAGGTCCTCCTGGCACCATTGCTTCAACTGCACCGGGGTGGCGCTGTAGGCGCTGTCCATGCAGCCGTCGATGTCGGCGCGGCAGCTGTTGGCCGGCGCGGTGGGGGAGGCGTTGCAGCGCGCCGTGCTTTCCAGCACGTAGTCGCCGAGCAGGCCGCCGATGCGCTTGCCATCGGCGCTGAGCGTGTAGTCGGCGCTGAAGCCGTTGGACAGGTCGGCCGCATGCAGGGTCTGGTCCTGCTGGCGGATCAGGTAGCGGGTCGGTGGCTGGCCGTCGTAGATGCGCACGGCCTGGTGGGTGCTCTCCACGATGAAGCGGGCACCGCCATCGACGGCCTGGTAGGTGCCGCAGGCCAGTGGCGTGGCCGCCATCGCCGGCAGGGTGGGAAGCAGCAGCGCGGCAAGCAGGGCCAGCAGGCGCGTCCGGAACGAGTGCGACATGGGAACTCCGGAGAACTCAGTGGAACAGGTCGCGGACGTCGCGCCGCTGCAGCTTGATCGCCAGCCAACCATGCAATGCCGCGATCGCCAGCGAACTCACCAGCAGGGTGATCAGCAGGCTCCAGCGGCTGAAGGCCATCTGCGCGCGCATCTCGGCGCCCTGCGGCGAGCTGAGGAAGTCGGCAGGGAAGATCGTCAGCATGCTGTTGAACATGCTGTCCATCACCGGGATGAAGGCGAAGTTGCCCAGCGCGACCAGCAGCAGGAACACGATGAAGCCGATGCGGCCCCATTCATGGCGCTTGAGCATGGCCCAGCACACCACGACGAAGGCGATGCAGAACAGCAGCAGCGCCACGCTCAGGCTGAAGGCATGCGCGTCGGTCCACTGGATCCAGTCCGGGACGACCAGGCCGTCGCGCTGCATCAGCGCGACGATGTCCAGGCGCCCGAGCAGGGCCACCATCAGCAGTTGGAACAGGCACCAGACGATGCCCAGCGCTCCGAGCGCCAGTGACAGCTTGGCGGTGAGGTCGATGAAGCGGTCGGCACTGGAACGGCGGGGTGTGGCGGTGGGCAGGTCGGGTGGGCTCACGGTCGGCGGCGCTTGGAAAGTGGCGCCACTATCGCCGTTATGTGCCGGTATGCCCAGCCTTGACCAGCCACGCATGTGCAGCCGGGAGCTGGTGTCGCGCGCTGAGCGGGGCCAGCGTCACGCCATGCGGCGGTTGCAGCGGAACCCACGCCAGCTCCGCGATTTCGGCCTTCACCTGCGGTTGGCCGCTGACGCGGACCAGGAACGCCTCACCCTGCACGCGGCGGCCGGGCTCGTTGACCGCGTCCTCCTCGAACACGCCCACCGGCTGCGCGCTGTCGACGTCGAGCTGCACGCCCAGTTCCTCGAACAGCTCGCGTTGCAGGGTCTGCAGCGAGGTTTCGCCGGGCTCGCGCTTGCCGCCGGGCTGGATGAAGGTGTCCGAGCCGTGCTTGCGGACCACCAGCACGCGCTGTTCGGCGTCGAGGAGGATGGCGGTGACGATCTGGATGAGGGACATGGACGGTCGGGGATCGGGGATTGGCCGGGGGTAGAACGCCAAGGGCGCCTTGCGGCGCCCTTGGCGTGGTGCTTACTTCAGCTCCTGCTCGAACAGCTTCAGGATGCGCTTGTACTGGTCCAGCCAGGAGTCGGCGCGGGTGTAGCCGTGGCGTTCCAGCGGGTAGGGCGCGATCGACCAGTTGTCCTTGTGCAGCTCGATCAGCTTCTGGGTCATGTTGACCGAGTCCTGGAAGAACACGTTGTCGTCCATCATGCCGTGGGCGATCAGCAGGGTGTCCTGCAGACCTTCGGCGTACTCGATGGGCGAGGAGATGCGGTAGGCCTCCGGGTCGATGTCCGGGGTGTTGAGGATGTTGCTGGTGTAGGCGTGGTTGTACTGGTTCCAGTCGCCGACCGGGCGCAGCGCGGCGCCGGCCTTGAACGTGCCCGGCGAGCGGAACAGCGCCATGTAGGTCATGAAGCCGCCGTAGGAGCCGCCGTAGATGCCGGCATGGGCGCGGTCCCCCTGCTTGGTGGTGACCAGCCAGTCCAGGCCGTCCAGGTAGTCCTCCAGTTCCGGGTGGCCCATGTTGCGGTAGATGGCCGTGCGCCAGTCGCGGCCGTAGCCGGCGCTGCCGCGGTAGTCCATGTCCAGCACGATGTAGCCCTTCTGCACCAGCAGGTTGTGGAACATCTGCTCGCGGAAGTAGTTGGAGTAACGCGCGTGCACGTTCTGCAGGTAGCCGGCGCCATGCACGAACATGGCGATGGGGTACTGCTTGCCCGGCTCCAGCGTTTCCGGGCCGTAGTACTTGGCCCACACCGGTGCGGCGCCGTGCCGCGAGGGCACCTGCACCATCTGCGGCTGGATCCATTGGCGTGCCTTGAACTCGGCGCTGCGGGTGTCGGTGAGCTTGCGGGCTTCACCGCCGGCGGCCGGCTGCACGGCGATCTGCGCCGGCAGGTACGGGGCCGAGTAGCGCACCAGCAGCTGCTGGCCGTCCGGCGACAGGCTGAAGTCCTCCACGCCGTCGAGCGCGGTCACTTCACGCACCGCACCGCCGTTGACGTCGACGTTGCAGACTTCGTAGTCGCCGGGCCACTTCTGGTTGCACAGGAAGTAGAAGCTGCGGCCGTCCGCGCTGACCTC
>NZ_JAYFUH010000247.1:0-2900 GCF_034961085.1 Stenotrophomonas capsici
CGGGCCATGGCCCTGACCGTCGTGATGATGGTGGTGGAGATCGCCGGTGGCTGGTGGTTCAACTCGATGGCGGTACTGGCCGACGGTTGGCACATGAGCTCGCATGCCTTGGCATTGGGGCTGGCCGCGTTCGCCTATGCCTGCGCGCGGCGGTACCGGGACGACCCGCGCTTCGCCTTCGGTACCTGGAAGATCGAGATCCTGGCCGGCTACACCAGTGCGATCCTGCTGCTGGGCGTGGCCGGGATCATGGCGTTCGAGTCGATCGCGCGGATGCTCAAGCCCAGCCCCATCCACTACCAGCAGGCCATCGCGATCGCGGTGGTGGGCCTGGCGGTGAACCTGCTGTGCGCGTGGTGGCTGCGCGACCAGCACGCGCACCATCATCATGGGCACGGTCATGACCACGACCACAGTCACCATCACGGACACGACCATCACCACCACCATCATGACCTGAACCAGCGCTCGGCCTACCTGCACGTGCTGGCCGATGCGGCCACCTCGGTGCTGGCGATCGTCGCCCTGCTGGGCGGGCTGTACTTCAACGCGTCCTGGCTGGACCCGCTGATGGGCATCGTCGGCGCGGTGCTGGTATCGGCCTGGGCCTGGGGACTGATCCGCCAGACCGGCCGCGTACTGTTGGATGCGGAGATGGATGCACCGGTGGTGGCCGAGATCCGCGAAGCGGTGGAGCAGGGTGACGTACCGGCGCGCATCAGCGACCTGCATGTCTGGCAGGTGGGTCGTGGGCGCTTTTCCTGCGCGATGGAAGTGGTGACCGCGCCGGGTGTCGGTGCGGACGTGTTCCACCGCGCGCTGTCGATCCATGAGGAGATCGTGCACGTGACGGTGGAAGTACGCAGCGCCGGCTAGGTGCGGCTGCTGCTGTTGCTTTCTCCCTTTCTTTGCGGAGCAACGGTGCAGGGCTGGAAGAGGGCGCGCGGTTGACGCGGTGATTGGGTCTGTCGTGAAAGGCACCCCTCCCCAGCCCTCCCCTGCTACGCAAGGGAGGGGGCGGTCATGCGTGCGCCTCAGATGATCCGCAGCGTGATGGCTTTCAGCACTGCCCGCGTACGGTCGCGGGTATCGAGCTTGTCCAGGATGGTCGATACGTAGTTCTTCACCGTGCCCTCGGCCAGGAACAGGCTGCCGGCGATCTCGCGGTTGCTGTAGCCGCCGGCCATCAACCGCAGTACCGCCACTTCCTTCTGGCTGAACAGCTCCTTCGGCGCGTCATCGGCGTGATAGCGGTAGCGCTGCCGCACCGGGTCGGTGCTGACCGGCTGCAGCAGGGTGGTGCCGGCGATGATGCGGTCGATGGCCTGGCGCAGGTCCTCCGGCGCGGCGTCCTTGAGCAGGAAGCCCTGTGCGCCGGCGTCGGTGGCGCGCAGCAGCAGGTCGCTTTCATCGAAGGTGGTCAGGAACAGGCAGGGCGTGACGTCGCCGCGCTCGCGCAGTGCCTGCAGTGCCTGGATGCCGTCCATGCCGGGCATGCGGATGTCCGAGACGATCAGCTGCACCGGTTGGTGCGGCAGCTGCTCCAGCAGGGCCTGGCCGCTGTCGGCCTCGAACACGATCTCCACGCCCTGCTGCTGCAGCAAGGCGCGCAGGCCGGCGCGGATCAGCGCCTGGTCGTCGACCAGGGCGATGCGGGGGCGGGTGCTCATGCCGGCAGCTCCACGTGGATGTGCAGTGCACCGGTGGCGGTGCGTTGCAGTTCCAGCGTGCCGTGCTGCTCCGCCACGCGCTCGCGCATGCCGGTCAGTCCGTTGCCTTCGCGCAGTTGGCCGCGCAGCCTGCCATCGTCGTGCATGTCCAGCAGCAATCTCCCTTCGTGTTGGTGCAGTGTCACCTGCAGGACCTGTGCCTCGCCATGGCGGGCGCTGTTGGTCAGCGCTTCCTGCACGCAGCGCAGCAGGGTTTCGGCCTTGGCGGTGGTGCCCACCTGCACCGCCTCGTCCATCGCCAGGTGCAGGCGGGGCCGCGGCAGCGGTGCGGCCAGCGCATGCAGCGCGGTGGCGATGTCGAGCTGGCCGCCGTCGCGCAGGGAATGCACCACCGCCCGGATGTCCCCCAGCAGTTCGGCCGAAAGCTGCTCGCACAGGGCCAGTTCGGCCGGCGCGTCGCTGCGCCCGGCCAGCGCGCGCAGCTGCAGGCGCAACGCGGTGAGCTTGTGGCCGGCCACATCGTGCAGTTCGCGCGAGAGCCGCAGCCGTTCGGCATCGCGCGAGCTTTCCGCGAGCAGGGCACGGGTGGCGAGCAGGTCGGCGTTGACCAGCGCCAGGCGGTCGCGTGCCTGCTCGGCGCTGTGCGCGTAGTGGGTGGTCAGCATGGCGAAGGCCTGGAAGCCGGCGAAGATCAGCACCACCACGCCGGCATGCGCGTGCACGTCGCGCAGGACCAGGTACATGCCCACGTTCACCGCGGCGATGAGCAGCAGCGTGATGCGCAGCGGCCAGGTGGCGGCGATCTGCGCGGCCAGCATCACCAGCAGGGCCGGCGCCACGCCGCTGTAGTGGGCCAGCCGGATCAGCGCCAGCGCGCTCACCGCTTCAACCAGCAGCAACACCTTGCGCTGCCAGGTCCGGTGCGGCAGCGCGGTGGCGACCAGGAAGGCTGCAAGGAACACCGCCGCGCAGCCCCAGCGCCACGGCAGCTGCGCGGCCTCGCCGTAGCGCAGGGTGAAGGCCACCGCCAGCCAGGTGAGCAGGCCGGCGAGGTTGAGGGGGTGGAGGAGTCCGCGCCAGCGCGGCAGAGGGCCGATTTCCATGCCGGCATGCTGGTGGCGCGCAACGCCGGCGGCAAGGGGGTGGATGCAGAAAGTGACTTCCGGCAGGGTCCGCGGGTGACTGCGGTGACTGCCCGTGCGCCGTCGCCTGCGCGAGCCTGTGTACCAG
>NZ_JAYFUH010000248.1:0-160991 GCF_034961085.1 Stenotrophomonas capsici
GGGCTGGCGACGCTGGCGGTGCCCGCCTTGGACGCGATGTGGAAGGCGGCCACCGCTTCGTTGAGCAGCAGTGCCTGTTCTTCCATCGCCCGGGCCGCGGCGGTGGCTTCCTCCACCAGCGCGGCGTTCTGCTGGGTGGTCTCGTCCATCTGCATCACGGTCTGGTTGACCTGCTCGATGCCGGCGCTCTGCTCCTGCGAGGCGGCGGAGATCTCGGCCATGATGTCGGTCACGCGTTGCACCGAGGCCACGATCTCGCCCATCGTGGTGCCGGCCTGGTGCACCAGCACCGAGCCTTCGCCGACCTTGTCCACCGAGTCCTCGATCAGGCCCTTGATCTCCTTGGCCGCGCCGGCCGAGCGCTGGGCCAGGGTCCGCACTTCCGAGGCGACCACGGCGAAGCCGCGGCCCTGCTCGCCGGCACGCGCCGCTTCGACTGCGGCGTTCAAGGCCAGGATGTTGGTCTGGAAGGCGATGCCGTCGATGACCGAGATGATCTCGGCGATCTTCCTGGACGAAGCCTCGATGGCGCCCATGGTGTTGACCACCTGGGCGACCACCTCGCCACCCTGCGAGGCCACCGAGGCGGCACCGATGGCCAGCTGGTTGGCCTGGCGGGCCGATTCGGCGTTCTGGCGCACGGTGGAGGTCAGTTCCTCCATCGAGGCGGCGGTCTCCTCCAGGTTGGCGGCCTGCTGCTCGGTACGGCGCGACAGGTCGTTGTTGCCGGTGGCGATCTCGCTGGAGGCCAGGTTGATGCTGGAGGCCGCGTTCTGGATGCGGCCGACGATGGCGGTCAACTGGTCGACGGTGGCGTTGGCGTCGTCGCGCATCTGTGCGAACACGCCGTTGAACTGGCCGTCCATGCGCACGGTGAGGTCACCCTGGGCCAGTGCCTGCAGCACCTGCGAGACCTTGGCCAGGTTGCCGTCGGCGGTTTCCATCAGGTGGTTCAGGCCGGCGACCATGTCACGGAAGTCGTGCTGGTAGCCGTCCACGTCGCCGCGCTGGGTGAAGTCACCGGCCGCGGCCGCGGTGGCCAGCTGCCGGATCTCGGTGTTGATGGCCGACAGGTTGGCCTTGATGGTGTCCACGGTCTCGGTGATCACCGCCTTCTCGCCGGGCAGGCGCTCGATGTCCACGCTCATGTCGCCGACGGAGTAGCGCTTGAGGATGTCCAGGGTGTCGCTGATCGTGGCCACGTTGCCGGCGACCAGGCCGTTGGTGGCGCGTACCATCTGCCCGTAGTCGCCGGGGAAGGCGCTCTCGTCCATGCGGTAGCTGAGCGAGCCGGCGTCATGCTGGCGGGCCATCTCGCCCTGCGCGGCCATCACCGACTGCAGCTGCGCCTGCATGCGCTGCATCGAGGACAGCAGCATGCCGAGTTCGTCATCGCGCTGGGCGCGCAGGACATTGTCCAGCTTGCCTGCGGCGATCTGGTCGGACACGTTCACGGCCTGCCCCAGGGGCTGGAACACCAGCCTGCGCAGCAGCACGTACAGCGCCAGGCACAGCAGCAGTGCCGCCGCCACGCCGACGCCGATGATGGTCCACAGCAGCACGCGGGCCTGCTGCATCAGCAGCGAGCGCGGTACCACCACGCCGAAGGCGAAGTTCTGGCCGGCATTGCCGATCTTCAGCGGGACATAGGTTTCCACCACGTCCTCGCCCAGCGCGGCATCGCGGCTTTGCCCGAACACGACCTGACCCTTGGCGGTGCCGGCGAGCATCGCCTTGGTCGCGGCATCATCGACCTTGCTGCCGACCTTGGCCGGGTCGCGGTCGGCGATGATGGTGCCGCCCGGCGACAGCAGCCGCACGTAGCCCTGTTCCATCGGGTGCATCGTGCTCAGGCGCTCCTGCAGCGACTGCAGGGCGAAGTCCACGGTCATCACGCCGAGGAAATGGTCGCCTTCCACGATCGGCGTGGCCAGCGTGGTCATCAGGATGCGACGGCCACCGATCTCGTAGCTGTACGGTTCCAGCACGGCCGGCTTCTTCGAGGCACGTGGCTGCAGGTACCAGTCGCCATCGCCGGGCACGTCGTAGCCGCGCAGGGCCTCCTGCACGGGCGTGTCGTCCTGCCAGGCCCAGTAGCTCATGAAGCGGCCGCTGGCATCGTGGCCGTCGGTATCGACGAACTCGGCGTCCTTGCCGTCGAAGGCGTCCGGTTCCCACAACGTGCCGACGCCGATCCACTGCGGGTTGGCCAGCAGCTTCCGCTGCAGGACGCTGGAGGCATTCTGGCGGGTCAGCGCGCCGGACTGGCGCAGGCTCAGAAAGCTGCTGGCCAGCGTGTCGTTGGATTCGAAGCCCAGCCCCATCTCGGCCGAGATGCGCTGCGCTTCCAGGTTGGCCATGTTCTCCAGGTTGGCACGCGAGACCGACATCAGCGCGTCGCTGCTGCGCAGGTAGATGATCATCGCGGTGAGGCCGAAGGCGAACGTTGCAACCAAAGCGGTTCCGAGCATCAGGCGCATGGCGATGCTGCGGGTAAAGGAACGTCGGGAAGTGGACATTGGCGACTACCGGCCGGGTGGAAGGAGGGGATTGATCAGTAAATCGGCTTGCCTGGGTGTTGCTTGAGGGAAACGGCAGCGGCTGGCGGTGCCTGCCGCCGCCCATGGGACGGGCGGCGGCGCGGGGACATCAGAACTCCTGCCAGTCCTCGCCATTGGCGACCATCGGTTCGATCCGGCGTGCCACCGGCGCGCGGGCGATGCGCGGGCTGGCCGGTGCCGGGCTGGTCGGGCGGCTACGCGGCGGGCTGGCGACGCTGGCGGTGCCCGCCTTGGACGCGATGTGGAAGGCGGCCACCGCTTCGTTGAGCAGCAGTGCCTGTTCTTCCATCGCCCGGGCCGCGGCGGTGGCTTCCTCCACCAGCGCGGCGTTCTGCTGGGTGGTCTCGTCCATCTGCATCACGGTCTGGTTGACCTGCTCGATGCCGGCGCTCTGCTCCTGCGAGGCGGCGGAGATCTCGGCCATGATGTCGGTCACGCGTTGCACCGAGGCCACGATCTCGCCCATCGTGGTGCCGGCCTGGTGCACCAGCACCGAGCCTTCGCCGACCTTGTCCACCGAGTCCTCGATCAGGCCCTTGATCTCCTTGGCCGCGCCGGCCGAGCGCTGGGCCAGGGTCCGTACTTCCGAGGCGACCACGGCGAAGCCGCGGCCCTGTTCGCCGGCACGCGCCGCTTCCACCGCGGCGTTGAGCGCCAGGATGTTGGTCTGGAAGGCGATGCCGTCGATGACCGAGATGATCTCGGCGATCTTCCTGGACGAAGCCTCGATGGCGCCCATGGTGTTGACCACCTGGGCGACCACGTTGCCGCCCTGGCTGGCCACGCCGTGCGCGCCGATGGCCAACTGGTTGGCCTGGCGGGCCGATTCGGCGTTCTGGCGCACGGTGGAGGTCAGTTCCTCCATCGAGGCAGCGGTTTCCTCCAGGTTGGCGGCCTGCTGCTCGGTACGGCGCGACAGGTCGTTGTTGCCGGTGGCGATCTCGCTGGAGGCCAGGTTGATGCTGGAGGCCGCGTTCTGGATGCGGCCGACGATGGCGGTCAACTGGTCGACGGTGGCGTTGGCGTCGTCACGCATCTGTGCGAACACGCCGTTGAACTGGCCGTCCATGCGCACGGTGAGGTCGCCCTGGGCCAATGCCTGCAGCACCTGCGAGACCTTGGCCAGGTTGCCGTCGGCGGTTTCCATCAGGTGGTTCAGGCCGGCGACCATGTCACGGAAGTCGTGCTGGTAGCCGTCCACGTCGCCGCGCTGGGTGAAGTCACCGGCCGCGGCCGCGGTGGCCAGCTGCCGGATCTCGGTGTTGATGGCCGACAGGTTGGCCTTGATGGTGTCCACGGTCTCGGTGATCACCGCCTTCTCGCCGGGCAGGCGCTCGATGTCCACGCTCATGTCGCCGACGGAGTAGCGCTTGAGGATGTCCAGGGTGTCGCCAATGGTGGCCACGTTGCCGGCGACCAGGCCGTTGGTGGCGCGTACCATCTGCCCGTAGTCGCCGGGGAAGGCGCTCTCGTCCATGCGGTAGCTGAGCGAGCCGGCGTCATGCTGGCGGGCCATCTCGCCCTGCGCGGCCATCACTGACTGCAGCTGCGCCTGCATGCGCTGCATCGAGGACAGCAGCATGCCCACTTCGTCGCGGCGCGAGGCGTCGATGCGGCGGTCGAGCTTGCCGGCGGAAACATCATCGGCCACGCGCACGGCTTCGCCCAGTGGCGCCATGATCGCGCGGATGATGGCCCAGCCCAGCAGCGCGGCCAGCGCCAGTGCCGCCGCCAGCATGCCGAACACGGCCAGCAGCGAGCGCGTGTGCGCTTCGCGCGACATCGCGGTCTCCCTGGCCAGCTGTTCCTGGTTGTACTGGGAGAGCTTCTTGAGCTGGTCGAACAGCGCGCGGCGCATCTTGCGCGAGTCGGAGCTGGAGATGGCCGAGGCGGTGGCGAAGTCATCGGCGGCGATCGCCGCGGCGATGCGTTCATGCGCCTCGAAGTACGCGGCCCGGTAGTCCTTGAGCTGGTCGTACATCGCCTTTTCCTCGGCGGTGTAGTCGGTGTCGATGTCGTCGTAGGCCTTTTCCTCGGCCTCGATCACCGCGCGCGTATCGGCCATGCGCTTGTCGTAATCGGCCAGCTGCTCGGGGTTGCCCTGGTAGGCCAGCTGCGCCTGCTCGAACGTGCGGAACTCACCGAGCTGCGCGCGCATCTCGCCCAGATGCTGCACGGCGGGCATCCAGTTCTCGTTGACCTGGCGGATCTGCTGCTGGGCGACATCCATGCGCCACACCGAGAACAGGCCCAACAGCAGGGTCAGCAGACCGGTGGTGCAGAACGCCAGCAACAGCTTCCGCGTGATCGACAGGTTCTGGAACCATTTCATTGCAGATGCCTCCGTTTGGCATTGCGTGCTACGCGCAGGCCCTTCGCGCCTGCGCAGGTAACGGGGAAATAGGCGGGCGGCGAAGCGCCCGTGTGGTGCTGGCACCACGATGTGCTGCGGTATCGGCACTGCCGTGGGGTTCTTGACAGCCGCCGACGAACGCTTGCTGACGGTGTTCAGGTGAATGCGGTGGGGAATGACACTGGCCGCATCGGGCCCGTCGACCGTCGCAGGGCGGAGCGCCCGGTGGCATCGGGTGCGATCGCGGTGTTCGCCTGTGGAGAGGGGGTGGAAAGGGGGGGGGAAGGGGCAGGGACGCCATTCCCGCCTGCGCGATGGCAGGCGGGGAAGGCGCCGGGTGCCGTCATGGACGGCCGGTCAGCGGCCGGTCGGCATCCCGCCAACCGGTGCGCGATGTGGGCGCGGGGCCGGGATCAGGCGGCCTGTGGGATCCGGAGCGAGCGCACCAGCCCACCGATGTCGACGATCAGCGCGACGCGGCCATCGCCGAGGATGGTGGCGCCGGAAACCCCGCCGATGCGGCGGTAGTTGTTCTCGATGTTCTTGACCACCACCTGCTGCTGGCCGAGCAGTTCATCCACTTCCAGCGCGATCTTCTGGCCGTCGCCTTCGACCACCACCACCAACGGGTCGGCATGGCGGTCATCGCGGTAGCCGTAGTACTGGCCCAGCGACAGGATCGGCAGGTACTCGCCGCGCACCCGCAGCACGCGGCCTTCGCCAGCCATGGTGCGGATGTCGTCGGCCTGCGGCTGCAGTGCCTCGAGCACGTAGGCCAACGGCAGGATCAGGGTTTCGCCGGCCACCGAGACGGTCATGCCATCGAGGATGGCCAGGGTCAGCGGCAGCCGGATCAGCACGCGGGTGCCGTGGCCGGTGCGGCTTTCCAGCTGCACTTCGCCGCCCAGCGCCTGGATGTTGCGGCGGACCACGTCCATGCCCACGCCTCGCCCGGACAGGTCGGTGACCGCGTCGGCGGTGGAGAAGCCCGGCTGGAAGATCAGGTCCCAGACCTGCGCGTCGGTCGGATTGTCCGGCACGCTCAGCCCGCGCTCGAGCGCCTTGGCCAGGATCTTGTCGCGGTTCAGCCCGCGCCCATCGTCGCTGACCTCGATGACGATATGGCCCCCCTGGTGCGACGCGGCCAGGGTGATGGTGCCGGTTTCGTCCTTGCCGGCATCGCGGCGGACGTCGGGCATCTCCAGGCCGTGGTCGATCGAGTTGCGGACCAGATGGACCAGCGGGTCGGCGATCTTCTCGATCAGGCCCTTGTCCAGTTCGGTGCCTTCGCCGACGGTGCGCAGGCGCACCTGCTTGCCAAGGCGGCTGGACAGGTCGCGGACCAGGCGCGGGAAACGCCGGAATACCGCATCCACCGGCAGCATGCGCACGCCGATGACGGCTTCCTGCAGGTCGCGGGTGTTGCGCTCGAGCAGGTCCAGGCCGGCGAACAGGCGTTCGGCATGGACCGGGTCCAACCCGCCGGAGACCTGCTTGAGCATGGCCTGGGTGATGACCAGTTCGCCGACCAGGTTGATCAGTGCATCGACCTTGTCGACGCTGACGCGGATGGAGGTCTCCGCCTCATGCGTGCCGCCGGCCGCGGCGGGCTTGCCGGCATCGACGGCGGCGGGAGTGGCGGCCGCTGCGGGCGCCTCGCTGGCCAGGCTGGGCGGCGCGGCCGGACGGATGTCCAGCTCGCAGTCGTCCACGACCCAGGCAAAGGTGTCTTCGATGCGGCTGCGCGGGACCTTGCCAACCAGGCCCAGGTCCCAGGCCAGGTAGGCTTCCAGCGGATCAAGCTGCTCGAATGCCGGCAGGCGCTGCATGCGCGGTTCGACGTGCAGCGAGCCCAGCGTCTCCAGCTCGCGGATGATGCGCAGCGGGTCGTTGCCGCTCATGAACAGCGACGGCGCCGGCACGAAGCCGATCTGCCAGGCGTCAGGGGTTTCTTCCTGCTTCGCGGCTGCGACGGCGACCGGCGCCGTTCCGGCCAGTACCGCCTGCAGCCGATCGGTCACCGCCTTGACCGCGGCCGGGTCGGCGGCCTGGCCGTGCTCGACCTCGCGCAGCAGCGCACGCAGCACGTCCACCGAGGCCAGCATCGCATCGACCGCACTGCCTTCCAGCGCACGCTTGCCGGCGCGCAGCTCATCGAGCAGCGTTTCCAGCACGTGGGTGAGGCCGGCGATGGCATCGAAGCCGAAGGTACCGGCGCCGCCCTTGATCGAATGGGCGGCGCGGAACACCGAGTTGATGACCTCCGGGTCGCGTTGGCCGTCTTCCAGCGCCAGCAGCCCGGCTTCCATCGCATCCAGCCCTTCGCGGCTTTCCTCGAAGAAGGTGGCGTGGAAACGTTGCAGGTCCATGCTCATTGGCGCGGTATCCGTGAGGGGTGCAGGCGGGGCGTATCAGCCCAGGACTTTCTGGACGGTGGCGACCAGCTGTTCGGGATTGAACGGCTTGACCAGCCAGCCGGTGGCGCCGGCGGCCTTGCCTTCGGACTTCTTGTCCGCGGCCGATTCGGTGGTGAGCATCAGCAGCGGGGTGAACTTGTAGTCCGGCAGCTGGCGCAGCTCGCGGATCAGCGCGATGCCGTCCATGTTCGGCATGTTCACGTCGGTGACCACCGCGTTGAAGCGCTGGCCCTTGGCACGGCCGAGGGCGACGGCGCCGTCTTCGGCTTCTTCCACCGAAAAGCCGGCCGAGGTGAGGGCGAAAGAGACCATCTGGCGCATCGACGCCGAGTCGTCCACCACCAGGATTCGTGCGCTCATGCAGCGTTCTCCACAGATTTCGTTGTGTCAGGGGTTGCTTCCAGACCGAAGGTCCGGAGGACACCGAGCAGGCGCGCGGCGTCACGGAAGGTATCGGTAGCGTTGTCGAACACGGTGCCGTGCCCGGCTTGCTGGCGGGCCACGACGAAGGCGCACAGCACCTGCATGGCCGCGGTGTGCACGCGGGCCACCTCGCTGGCGTCGACACGCAGTTCACCGCCCTGGCCGAGATGCGCGGCCAGTTGCTGTTTCAGCTCGCTGGTGGATTCGATTCCGAGGTCCTGCGACAGCGCCACAGTGCTCATCGTTGCTCCGGGACAAACGTTACTGGGAGGGGTAGCGGCATTGCCCGGGGGTTCTTTAGGGCAGGTGACCGGGTGCAGTGCGGAATGTGATGGATTGCGTGGTTTTCCCGACAGGAGCACCTTCCGGCGCGAAACCGATGCATCCGGGGCTTGCATGCACCCTCGGTAGGGACGTGGTTCCCGCTTCGCGCCGGAACGCGCGCCTACTGGAGCAGGCGGGTGGCATCGAGCAGGATCATCGGCTGGCTGCCGATGCGGGCAATACCCTTGAACAGCTCGTTGGAGATCTGGCAGATGCGCGCGGTGTCCGGGGGTTCGATCTGCGAGTCGGTCAGGTTGGCCACGTCCTCCACGGCGGAGACGCGCAGGCCCAGTGTTTCGCCGTTCTCCTCCAGCACCACGATGCGGGTCTGCGCGGAGTCTTCGGTGACCGGGACGCCAAGGTGCCGGCACAGGTCCAATACCGGGACCACCTGGCCGCGCAGGTTCATGATGCCCAGCATCGACGGCGCGGCACCGCGCAACGCCAGCAAGGGCACCGGCAGGACCACTTCCTGCACCTTCAACAGCTCCAGCGCATAGGCCTGCGCACCGCAACGCAGGCGCAGCCAGCGCGAGGTGCGCTCGCTGGCGCGGCGTTGCTGCGGTGGCCGTGCGGCTTGCGCCTGCAGTTCCTGCCAGGTGTTCGGCGCGGGGGCGGGTGCGGCAGGGGCGGGCGCAGGGGCCGGTCGCGCGGTGCGGGCCGGCGGTGGCGGTGCAGGGGCCACGCCTGCGGCCACGTCGAAGGCGGCCTGCAGGCTGGGGCTGTCGGCATGGGCAAGCCGGGCGCTTTCGGCCGCGTCGGTTTCGTAGATGACCTCGTCCGGCAGGTCGTCCCAGGTGGGCTCCGGCGTCGGCGCGGCGGCGACCGGCTCAGCAGGCACGTCGGCCCAGGTGGGTTCAGCCATGGCGCTCGCGCGTGAAGCCGCGGCGGCGGCCAGCGCAGCCTCGAAGGCGGCTTCCAGTTCGGCGCTGTCACCGGGAATGGTGCGCGGTGCGGCGGCAGGGACGTCTGCAGGCGAGGCACTGGCCTGTGCCTGGACGTCGGCCAGCGCAGCCTCGAAGGCGGCTTCCAGTTCGGCGCTGTCACCGGGAACGGTGGACGCAGCGGCGACGGGGGCGCCTACGGGCACGGCATCGGCCTGTGCCTGGACCTCGGCCATCGCGGCTTCGAAGGCGGCTTCCAGCTCGGCGCTGTCACCCGGTATTTCGACCGGCGCGGCCGGCGCAGTGGGGGGCGCCGCCGTCGGCATGCCGCCGCCGAGCAGTTCGTCCAGGTAGTCGTCCAGTGCGCCGACGGTACTCATGCCGCCTCCTGCGCTGGCCGCACGCGTGCCTCTTCGGCCAACAGCCAGTCCAGCGCGCGGCGATACGCGGCATGGCCGCGGCCGGGGTAGTCGTCGCCCTGGATCGGCTGGACCAGGCCGGCGACCTGGCTGATGCGGGTATCCAGCGGAATGGCATCTTCCCAGACGCGCTCGCCGTGACGGTCCTGCATCGCGCGCACCGACTCGTTGCCGGCGCGGGTGCGGCGGTCGAACAGGGTCGGCAGCACCGAGATGGGCAGTGGTCGTTTGCGGGAGCGCTCAACCATCTCGCCGGTGCGGACCATGCCGTCCAGGCCGTGCAGCGCCAGCGGCTCGGCCTGGGTGGGGATGACCAAGCGGTCGGCCGCGGCCAGCGCGTTGATCATCAGCAGGCCCAGCGTGGGCGCGCAGTCGAGCAGGATGTAGTCATGGCGGTCGCCGTGGCGGGCCAAGGCCTGCTGCAGCGCCAGGCCGAGGCCGGGCTGGTTGGCGCTGCGGCGTTCCAGCGTGGCCAATGACGCCTGCGCGCACAGGTAGTCCAGGCCCGGGATATCGCTGGCACGTGCCAGCGCGGCGATGTCGTGCGGCGGTGTGGCGAACAGTTCCTGCACGCCCTGCGGCACCGGTTCGATCGGCACGCCGAAGGCGCGGGTGAGGGAGGAATGCGGATCCAGGTCGATCAGCAGCACCTTGTGCCCGCGCGCGGCCAGGCCGCGCCCCAGTGACAGGGTGGTGGTGGTCTTGCCGACGCCACCTTTCTGGTTGGCAATGGCCCAGATACGCATCAGTGAACTCCTTCGATGACAGCGGGCACCGAGGCGGCGGCAGCGGGGGAGCTGTCGCCACGGGGGGCGTCGGTGCCGTTGGTGCCGGCGGTGGTGGTACCCGCGCCGGGCAGGTCGGCCGCTGCGGCCGAGTCGGCCAGGATGATGACCATCACCCGCCGGTTGCGGTTGCGGCCTTCCGGCAGGTCGTTGCTTTCGCGCGGACGGAACTGGCCATAGCCCACCATCGCCAGCCGTGCCGGCTGCACGCCATGGTCGGCGAACAGGTGCACGACGCTGGCCGCGCGACCGGCGGACAGCTCCCAGTTGGACGGGAACTGCGTGGTGGCGATCGGCACGTTGTCGGTGTGGCCTTCCACGCGCACGCCGTTGGGGGCATCGAGCAGCACGTCGGCCAGCTTGCCCAGGGTGTCGCGGGCGCCGGCATCGAGCGAGGCCGAACCGGTGGCGAACAGGATGTCGCTGTTGATCTCCACTTCCAGCCACAGCTCGGTGCGGCGCACCGTGATCACGCCCTGCTTGACCAGCGGCGCCAGCGCGGAACTGAGCCGGTCGGCGATCTGGTTCAACTGGCGCTCGGCGCGCTGCAGCTGTTCCTGGTTGCGCGTGGAGACCGGCATGCGCATGTGCGATGCCATCGACGGCAGCTGGGTGGGGTCGGCCATGGCGCCGCCGGTCATGCTCGGCGAGCGGATCACAGACGGGGTGTCGTGGCCGCCGCCCTGGATCTGCATGTTGCCCACCTGCACCTGGCTGATGGTGCGCGGTGCACCGCCGAAAGCGGTGGACAGGGAGTCGGCCATCACCCGGTACTTGCCCTCGTTGAGCGAGGAGATGGCGTACATCACCACGAAGAAGGCGAGCAGCAGCGTCATCAGGTCGGCATAGGGGATGGCCCATGCCTCATGGTTGGCGTGCTCTTCGTGGTGCTTGCGACGTGCCATGGCTCAGTTCACGAACCCGGCCAGGCTGTTTTCGATGTTGCGCGGGTTCTCGCCCTGGGCGATGGCGATCAGGCCCTCGATGACCATCTCGCGCTCGCGCGTGCTGGAGGCGATCACGCTCTTGAGCTTGGCCGAGACCGGCAGGAACAGCAGGTTGGCCGAGGCGATGCCGTAGATGGTGGCGGTGAACGCCGCGGCGATGCCATGGCCGAGCTTGCTCGGGTCGGCCAGGTTCTTCATCACCGCGATCAGGCCCAGCACGGCACCGATGATGCCCAGCGTCGGGGCGTAGATGCCCATGCCTTCGAACACCTTGGTCGCCGCCAGGTCCTGTTGCTCCTGACTGCCGAGCTCGATTTCCATCATGTGGCGGATGGTGTCCGGCTCCACGCCGTCGACCACCAGCTGCAGGCCCTTGCGGATGAACGGGTCGTCCTGCTGCTCCACCTGCGGCTCCAGGCCCAGCAGGCCCTGGCGGCGGGCGATGTTGCTCCAGTCCACGATCTGCTGGACCAGCGCGCGGCGGTCACTGGCCGGCGGGCGGATCACCCAGCGTACGATCCTGAAGGCGTGCTTGAACACCGCCGGAGAGGTATGCAGCAGGATCGCAGCGATGGTGCCGACGATCACGATCACGAACGCGGCCGGCGACCACAGCGACGACAGGCCCGCACCCTTGAGGATGCTGCCGCCCACCAGCGAAGCGAGGGCGAGGAAGAGTCCAATGATGCTGAGTCGGTCCATGGTGTTGGATATCGGCCTTGTGAAGACAGTCTTGAATCTGGGGTGCTGCGTTCGCTCCTTTCCGGCGTGCGGGGGAGGCTTTTGCTTTAGCCCCTCTCCCGCGTGCGGGGGAGGGGTTGGGGTGGGGGAAGCGTCACCTGGTGCAGCGCAAAGCGGCCCTCACCCGCCCTGCGGGCACCCTCTCCCGCAGGCGGGAGAGGGGAGTGCAGCGTTGGCGGCAGCTGTCAGTCCTGCCCACCGCGCAGCCCATCCACGTCCAGGATCAGCGCCATGCGGCCGTCGCCGATCAGGGTGGCGCCGGCGTAGCCACGCAGGCCGCGCAGGGCGCGCGGCAGGGGCTTGATCACCACTTCCTCGCGGCCGCGGACCTGGTCCACGACCAGGCCGAAGCGGGCTTCGCCGACCTGCAGCACCACGATGGTCAGCAGCGGCGACAGGGTCGGCGTCACCCCCAGCCACTGGCGCAGGTCCACCAGCGCCAGCGTGTGGGTCTTGCGGTCCAGCACCGCGCGACCGTCGAACCAGCCCAGCGAGGTGGCCGGGGCGTGCAGCACTTCCATCACGCGGGCCAGTGGCAGGGCGTAGACATCCTCACCGGCCTGTACCAGCAGGGTCGGCAGGATCGCCAGGGTCAGCGGCACGCGGATCAGGAAGCGGCTGCCACGGCCCAGTTCGGACTGGATCTGGATCTGGCCGCTGAGCTCGCGGATGCGCGACTGCACCACGTCCATGCCGACGCCACGGCCGGAGATGTCGGTGACCTGCTGCTTGGTGGAGAAACCGGGCAGGAACACCAGGTGCAGGCATTCCTCGCTGGTCAGGCGGGCGGCGGCCTCCGGGTCGATCAAGCCCTTCTCGCGGGCCTTGGCGCGCAGGCGTTCGGGGTCGATGCCAGCGCCGTCGTCCTGCACCTCGATGCTGACGTAGTCGCCTTCCTGCTGGGCGGACAGCCGCACCCGGCCCATCCGCGGCTTGCCCTGCGCCTCGCGCAGGTCAGGCATCTCCACGCCGTGGTCGATGGCGTTGCGGACCAGGTGCACCAGCGGGTCGGCCAGGGCTTCGACCAGGTTGCGGTCCAGCTCGGTGTCGGCGCCGATCAGCTCCAGGTCCACTTCCTTCTGCAGCGAGCGCGCGACGTCGCGCGCCACCTTCGGGAAGCGCGAGAACACCTTGCCGACCGGCTGCATGCGGGTGCGCATCACCGCCGACTGCAGACGCGCGGTGGCGATGTCCAGGGTGGAGACGGCGCGGTCGAGTTCCTCGTCCTTGAGCCGGCTGCGCAGGGTCTTCAGGCGGTTGCGCGAGAGCACCAGTTCGCCGATCAGGTTGACGATGGCATCCAGGCGCTTGGTGTCCACGCGCACGGTGTGCTCGGGCTCGCTGGCCTTGGCCGGTGCGGCCGCCGGCTTGGCCGCGGCGGTGGGGCGCGCGGCCGGGGCAGGCGCCGGGCGGGGCGCTGCCGGTGCCACTGCCACTGCCGGAGCGGCGGACGTGCCGGGCGCGGCACTGCCGTGCAGCGTGTCGAGCAACGCCTCGAATTCGTCTTCGGTGATCAGGTCATCGGCGGGTTTGGCGGCCACCGCCGACGGCGCGCTCTTGCCGTGCAGGCTGTCGAGCAGGGCCTCGAACTCGTCCTCGGTGATCAGGTCACCGGCCGGCGCGACTGGTACCGCGACCGGTGCCGGTACCGGCGCGGTACCGACGTCGAACTGCGCGATCAATGCCGCCGGCGCGTGGCCCGGCTCGGTGCCGGAGGACACCGCGTCGAGCATGGACTGCAGCCAGTCCAGCGACTGCTGGGCGGCATCGAAGTGATGGGCCAGCAGTTGCGCCTTGCCCGAGCGGGCCATGCCCAGGGTTTCCTCGGCGGCATGGCACAGCTCCACCATCGGCGTGATCGACAGGAAGCCGGCGCCGCCCTTGAGCGTGTGGAAGCCGCGGAACACCGCGTTGAGCTGGTCGGCGTCTTCCGGTGCCTGCTCCAGCGTCACCAGCTGCTCGCCCAGGCGATCGAGGATCTCCTGGGCTTCGATGATGAAATCGGCGGCGATGTCGTCGGCGAAGGCACTCATGGCTTACAGCCCCAGGTCCGACAGCAGGTCGTCGGCGTCATGCTGGCTGACCGCATGGCGGTCCAGGCCATTGACCGCCGGACCAGCCAGGCCGGCGTTGCGCACGTCTTCCTCGGCCGGGGGCAGGCCCAGCGCACCAAAGCCCTCGTGCACGCGGCGGACGATGCCCACCACGCGGCGGATGATCTGACCGGTCAGGTCCTGGTAGCTCTGGGTCAGCGCCACTTCGGTGAGGTTGTGGCGGATGCGGTCCAGCAGCTGGTCCTGGTCGGCGTTGAGGCCTTCGGCGCGCAGGCGTTCGGTCAGCTCGCGGCATTCCTCGGCCAGGTCCAGGGTGCGGTGGGTGGCCTTCTCGGTCATCTCCACCACGTGGTCCAGGCGCGCGCAGGCATCGTCCAGCTCGCCGGCTTCGCTGGGCACGCTGGGCAGCTCGCCCAGTGCCTGGCCCAGCTCGCGGGCCAACCGGCCCAGCCCGGCCACCATCGGCTGCGCGCGCAGCGCGGCCAGGGCGTCGATTTCCTGGCGCCAACGGGTTTCATCACCGTTTTCCAGCGCGGCCAGCGCATCCTGCAGGCGCTGGATCAGGGCCGATTTGTCGCTCAGCGTCTTGACAGGCAGGTCCATCAGGCGCTCGCCGTCAGTCGTTCGAAGATCTTGCCCAGCTTCTCTTCCAGGGTCTGCGCGGTGAACGGCTTGATGATGTAGCCGTTCACGCCGGCCTGGGCGGCTTCGATGATCTGCTCGCGCTTGGCTTCGGCGGTGACCATCAGCACCGGCAGGGTCTTGAGCTTGGCATCGGCGCGGATGGCCTTGAGCAGCTCGATGCCGGTCATCACCGGCATGTTCCAGTCGGTGACCACGAAATCGAACGGCTGGCTCTGCAGCATGGCCAGCGCGGCATGCCCGTCCTCGGCTTCAGCGGTGTTGGTGAAGCCCAGGTCGCCGAGCAGGTTCTTGACGATACGACGCATGGTCGAGAAATCGTCGACGATCAGGATGCGCATGTTCTTGTTCAAAAGGAATTCCTCTTCATGGTTCCTCGAAGCCGGCGTCGGCCGACTCGAAAATCTTCAGCCGACCACGCAGGCGCAGCGTGGCCTGGCCATGGATCTGGCAGACGCGCGACTCGCTGACACCGAGCACCGCGCCGATCTCTTTCAGGTTCAGTTCCTGCTCGTAGTAGAGCGAGAGCACCAGCTGTTCGCGCTCGGGCAGCTGGCTGATGGCCCTGCCCAGCTCGGCGCCGAACTGGCTGCGTTCGAGCATCTGCTGCGGGGTGGGGCCGCCGGTGGCCGGGGTGTCCAGCTCGCCCTGGTCCTCGATGCGCGACTCCAGGCTCAGCACCTGGCCACGCGAGGCATCCTCGACCAGCCGCATGTACTCGGGCAGCGGCATTTCCATCGCCTCGGCCACCTCGGTGGCGCTGGCGGCACGGCCGCTGGCCTGCTCGAGGCGACGGATGGTGGCCGCGGCATCGCGGGCGCGACGGTGCACCGAGCGCGGCACCCAGTCGCCACGCCGGATCTCGTCGATCATCGAGCCGCGGATGCGGATCGAGGCATAGGTCTCGAACGAGGCGCCCTGTTCGGCGTCATAGCTGCGCGAGGCCTCGATCAGGCCCATCATGCCGGCCTGGATCAGGTCGTCGACCTCCACGCTGGCGGGCAGGCGCGCGGCCAGGTGGTGGGCGATGCGGCGCACCAAGTCGGCGTGCTGGGCAATGCACTCGTTGGCCGCATTGCGCTGGACTTCACGGTAATGGGCCGTTGCGTTCATGCGCTCACCTTCTGCTGGATGATGCGTTCCAGGAAGAACTCGACGCCGCCGCGCGGGGTGGTGGGGGCCTGCCAGCGCGCGGTGCGGCGGGCGATCTCCTGGATGGCCAGGGCGGCCGGTGCCGACGGGTACAGCTTCACCACTGGCTGCTGGCGCTGCACCGACACGCGCAGCCAGTCGTCCTGCGGCACGCAGCCCAGGTAGTTGAGCGAGACATCGATCAGGAACTTCTCGCAGACGCGCACCAGCTTCTCGTACAGGGCGCGGCCTTCGTTGGGATCACGGGCCATGTTGGCCACGACCTGGATGCGGTCCACGCCGCGCTCGCGCGAGAGCACCTTGATCAGCGCGTAGGCGTCGGTGATGGAGGCCGGCTCGTCGCAGACCACCACCACGGTGTCCTGCGCGGCCTGGCAGAAGGTCAGCACGCTGTCGGTGATGCCGGCGGCGGTATCGATGATCATCACATCCAGGTCGCGTTCCAGCTCGGAGAACGCGTTGACCAGGCCCACATGCTCGGCCGGCGCCAGTTCGGCCATGTGGCGGCGGCCGGACGCCGCCGGCACCACCAGCACCCCGTTCGGGCCTTCGATGATCACTTCCTCCAGCGTGCAGCGCCCGGCGACCAGGTCGGCCAGGGTGTGCTTGGGCTGCAGGCCCAGCACCACGTCGATGTTGGCCAGGCCCAGGTCGGCGTCCAGCAGCAGGGTGCGCTTGCCCATGCCGGCCAGTGCCACGGCCAGGTTGGCCGAGACATTGGTCTTGCCGACGCCGCCCTTGCCGCCGGTCACGGCGATGGTGCGCACCGGTCCAGCGGGCTCGCGCCGGGTGGCCGCGAGCGGGAAGGTGTGGGTCAGCTTGGCGTACTCACGCGACTGCATTGTTGAACTCCGGGTTGCAGGGCATATCGGCCGCGCGGCGCAAATCTTCAAGGCGAAGTACGAGATTGGCCGCCGAGGCCCGGTGCAGGTCCTCCGGCACGTCCTGGCCGTCGGTGACCCAGGTCACCGGCAGGCAGTGGTCCACGGCGATGGACAGGGCCGAGCCGAAGCGGCCGGTCTCGTCCAGCTTGGTCAGCACCACGCCCTGCGGGTTGGCGGCGCTGAAGCGGCGCACCACCTCATCCATGTCCTGGAAGGAGGTGTTGGCCGGCAGCACCAGCAGGGTGCGGATCTGGCCGGCGGCGCGCAGCCACTGCAGCTGGGCGGTGAGGGCGCGGTCGCGCTGGCCCAGCCCGGCGGTGTCGATCAGCACCAGCTTGTAGTCGGCCAGCTTCTGCAGCAGCTGGTTCAGGTCGGTACCGCTGTTGGCCTCGTGCACGGCGATGCCGAGCTGGCGGCCGAAGCCATACAGCTGCTCGCGCGCGCCGATGCGCTGGGTGTCGGTGGTGACCAGCGCCACGTCACGCGGGGCATGGGCCTCGGCGAAGCGCGAGGCCAGCTTGGCGATGGTGGTGGTCTTGCCGGCGCCGGTCGGGCCAACCAGGGCGATCACGCCACCAGTCTCGATCGGGTCGACCGGGGCGATCGGCAGCTTGCGCGAGATCAGGCCCAGCATCAGCCCGCGGGCACGGCTGGGGTCGGTGTCGGCCGGGATCTGCATGACCACGTCGCGGGCCAGGCCGGCGTCGAAGCCGTACTCGTCCATCAGGTCCAGCGCATTGGCACGCACCGCGCTGCCGCGCAGGCGCTCGTCGGTGAAGCGGTGCATCTCGCGCTCGATCATCTGGCGCATGCCGGCCATTTCCTGGCGCAGCTGGATGAGTTGTTCGTCGTCGCGGCGGGAGGCCACCACGCTCAGCGCCGCGGCGGTCTCGGGGGTGACCGGGATGGCGACCGGTGCCGCCGGTGCTGCAGTCACGGCCGGTACGGCCGGCGCAACGGGCACGACAGCTTCGGTCGTGGCCGCGGCAACCGGTGCGGTTACGGCGACCACCGGGGTGGCAGTCACGGGCGCTGCAGCCGGCAGTTCGGCCACTGCCGGTGCCGGGCTCGGCTCCGGCTGCGGCGGATCGATCTGGAACTGGGCGCGCTGCACCGGCGGCACCGCGTCGACCGTCGCGGCCTGGGGCGGCTCCTGGCTGGCTGCCGGGACCTTGGCGGCGACGCTGCCGGCAGGACGGAAAGCCGGCACCACCGGCGGTTCGTCAGCCAGCAGGGTGGCGAAGTGCTGCGTCGCCACGGCCGCCGGTGCCGGTGCGATCGAGGCGAATGCGGCGGGCATGGCCGCCGCCGGGACGATGGCGGCGGGGATGACCGGGGCTTCGGCGGCCGGCTGCTTGAGCAACGAAGCGAAGCGGCTGCCCGGCGCCAGTTCCACGCTGTTGTCGATCGAACGGCCGGTGGCACCCACGGCCGAGCGGGCCAGGGTGGCGACCGCGGACGTGGTGACGGCGACCGGTTCCGGCTCCGGGGTACGGCGACGGGTGACCGCGGCCATGATCGCTTCAGCGGCACTGCGCGGCTTGCTCGGGGCCGGCGGGGCCGGGCGGCTGGCTTCCAGCGCCTGCTGCACCACGGCTTCGTCGTAATGGGCGGCCGCCACGATCTCGACACCTTCCTCGATGCGGCGGTTGGAAAGGATGACCGCGTCCGGCCCATGCTCCTTGCGCACCAGGTTCATGGCGGTGCGCATGTCGGCGGCGACGAAACGTTTGATCTTCATGTTCTGGTACCGGGAGTGGGGCTGCCGCGAAGGAGTGGCGTTGGCGATGTCGTGCATGGCGTTGCGGGCTCCTTCGTGCGCGGGTGTTTCGGTCGGTTGGGTGTCTGTTTTCCGTCGCCGGCCCTTTCGGGGAGCCGGCTTCCGGGCGGCGTCAGCTGATCGTGCCGACCAGCTTCAGGCGCTTGTCCTCCGGCACCTCGCTGTAGGCCAGGACCGACAGCGAGGGAACGCTGTGGCGGACCAGGCGCGCCAGCGCGGCGCGGACCGGCGCCGGTACCAGCACGACCGCGGGCTCGTTGCGGGCCTCCTGCTTGCCGACGCAATCGGCAAGACTCTGGTGGAGGCGTTCGGCGAGACCGGGTTCCAGTGCGGCACCATTGCCTTGGGTGGACTCCTGCAAGACCCGTTCCAGTTGCGGGTTGAGGGTGAACACCGGCAGCTCCGGCGACATCCCGGCGATCTCCTGCACGATGAAACGGCCCAGCGCGTTGCGCACCGCCGCGGTGAGCGCGGTCGGGTCCTGGGTGACCGGCGCGGTTTCCACCAGCGCCTCGGCGATCTTGCGCAGCTGGCGGATCGGCACCCGCTCGACCAGCAGGTTCTGCAGCACGCGCGCGATCGTGGACAACGGCAGCGCTTTGGGCGAGAGGTCCTCGGCCAGCTTGGGCGCGCTCTTGGCCAGGGTCGCCAGCAGCTGCTGCACTTCCTCGTGGCCCAGCAGTTCGGGTGCGTGTTCGCGGATCAGGTGCGAGAGGTGGGTGGCCACCACGGTGGCCGGGTCGACCACGGTGTAGCCCAGCGATTCGGCGTGGGCGCGCTGGTGTGGCTGGATCCAGGTGGCGTCCAGGCCGAAGGCGGGATCCTTGCCGGCGATGCCCTCCAGCTTGCCCATCGCGCTACCGGGGTCCAGCGCCAGCTCGCGGTCGGGGTGGATGTCGGCGGTACTGACCGGCACGCCGTGGATCAGCAGGCGATACGCGGTGGCCGGCAGCTCCAGGTTGTCGCGGATATGCACCGGGGGAATCAGGAAGCCCAGGTCCTGGGTGAGCTTGCGACGCACACCCTTGATACGTGCCATCAGCTCGCCGCCCTGGGCCTTGTCGACCAGCGGGATCAGCCGGTAGCCGACTTCCAGGCCGAGCGGGTCGACCGGGCGCAGTTCGTCCCAGCTCAGCTCGGCGGTGGGCGAGGGCTGGGTGGCCGACAACCCGGCCAGCGCGCCGTCGCCGCCGTCCGCGGCGGCGGACTTCTCCTTGCCGGCGTTGGCGATCTCGCGCTTCCACAGCTTCCAGGCCACGAAGCCCAGCACCGAAGCCAGGGTCAGGAAAGCCAGGTTGGGCATGCCCGGCACCAGGCCGACCAGGCCGAGAATGCCTGCGGTGATGGCCAGGGCGCGGTACTGGCCAAACACCTGGCCGGTCATTGCCTGCGCCATGTCCTGCGAACGCGAGGCGCGGGTGACCAGCATCGCCACCGCGCTGGACACCAGCAGCGCCGGCAACTGCGCCACCAGGCCGTCACCGATGGACAGCAGGGTGTAGGTGGCGGCGGCGTCGCCGACCGGCATGCCATGCTGCAGCACGCCGACCGCCAGGCCACCGAGCAGGTTGATGAACAGGATCAGGATGCCGGCGATGGCGTCGCCGCGGATGAACTTGCTGGCACCGTCCATCGCACCGTAGAAGTCGGCTTCCTCGCGGACCTCCTCGCGGCGCAGCTTGGCTTCCTCGCGCGTCAGCAAACCGGCGTTGAGGTCGGCGTCGATGGCCATCTGCTTGCCGGGCATGGCGTCCAGCGTGAAGCGCGCGGTCACTTCCGACACGCGTCCGGCACCCTTGGTGATGACCACGAAGTTGATGATGGTCAGGATCGCGAACACCACGATGCCGACCGCGTAGTTGCCGCCGATCACGAACTCGCCGAACGCGGCGATCACCTTGCCGGCGGCTTCATGGCCGTTCTGGCCGTTGAGCAGGATCACGCGGGTGGAGGCAACGTTCAGCGCCAGCCGCAGCATCGTGGTGACCAGCAGCACGATCGGGAAGATGGTGAAGTCCAGCGGGCGCTTCACGTACACCACGGCCAGCAGCACCATCAGCGAGATGGCGATGTTGAAGGTGAACAGCGCGTCCAGCACCGGCGCGGCCAACGGCACCACCACCATGGCCAGCAGCGCCAGCACGATCAGCGGCGCGCCCAGGCCGTGGCGGAGCATGTCCAGCAGGCGGCGGCCCGGCGAGGTGGTCAGCTGCGCGCTCATGGGCGGCCCTCCGGACCAAATTCATCCACGTCGAGCGGCGGCAGCTGCGGCATCGGGCCGGTGTTCCACTGGCGCAGCTGGTAGACGTAAGAGAGGACCTGGGCGACGGCCGAATACAGTCTCACGGGGATTTCCTTACCGAGTTGGCTTTCCCGATACAAGGCGCGTGCCAAAGGCGGGGCCGAGACGATGGTGACGCGGTTGCCGTCGGCCACCTGGCGGATGCGCAGGGCCAGCTCGTCCACGCCGCGGGCGACCACGGTGGGGGCGTTCATGCGGCCGCCCTCGTACTTCAGGGCCACGGCGTAGTGGGTGGGGTTGACCACCACCACGTCGGCGCTGGGCACCGCTTCCATCATCCGTCGCTGGGAGAGCTGCATCTGCATCTGCCGGATGCGGCCCTTGACCTCCGGGCTGCCCTCGCTTTCCTTGAGCTCGCGCTTGAGCTCCTCGCGGGTCATCTTGAGCTTCCGCAGCCAGTTCCATTTCTGGTACGGCGCATCGATGGCCGCCAGCAGGGCCATGGCGCCGGCGGTGGCCAGCAGCAGCTTCATGGTGAAGCCCAGGCCGTTGCCGGTGGCACTCTCCAGCGGCTGGTGCAGCAGCCCGCGCAGCAGGTCGATGCCGTGCCAGATGCACAGGCCGCCGGCGGTACCGACGAACAGCACGCGCAGCACCGACTTGACCAGCTCGGCCACCGCCTCGGCGCCGTACAGGCGCTTGAAGCCGGTGAGCGGGTTGAGCCGGTTGAGGTCGGGCATCAGCGCCTTGTTGGAGAAGCGCAGGCCGCCCATCAGCACCGGGCCGATGAAGCTGGCCAGGAGGCAGACCAGCAGCAGCGGCCAGAACGCCAGCATCAGCCGCAGCAACATCCAGCCGGCATGCCCGAACAGGGCGTCGGTGGAGTGGAGCAGGGCCGGCTCGGGTGCCAGGGCCGCCTTCATCCATTGCCGTGCCGAGGCCGCCATGGAACCGGCGCTGGCATGCAGGCCGAGCACGGCCGCGGTGAACACGGCGGCCGTGGCCAGTTCGCGCGAACGCGGGATGTTGCCGTTCTCGCGGGCCTCGCGCAGGCGCTTTTCAGTCGGGAGTTCGGTCTTTTCCCCGGCCTGTTCGTTCTCGGACATTGCGCGGTCTGGATGAAGGATTCATCCCGTGCCGTGCAAGAGCCGTTCCGCTCGGTCTCACTGCCCTTGAAGACATGGCCCGTCGGTGGCGGTGGGGAAGCCGGCGGCCGTTGGCCGCCGGTGCCGCTGTCAGGCCTGGTGGTTCTGGTAGGCGGACAGGCGGGCGTCCAGCGCCGCCTGCCGCGAATCGCCGCCATGCAGGCGCATGAAGTTCTCGGCGCTGACCGGGCGGCCGAGCAGGTAGCCCTGCAGGTGGTCGCAGCCCAGCCGCTCGACGTAGGATCGCTGGCCAGGGGTTTCGATGCCCTCGGCCACCACCGACAGGTTCAGTGCGTGGCCCAGCGCAACGATGGCCGAGACGATCACCACGTCCTCGTCGCTCTCCTCCAGCGCCACCACGAAGGCGCGGTCGATCTTGATCTCGGTGGCCGGGACCCGCTTGAGGTGCAGCAGGCTGGAGAAGCCGGTGCCGAAATCATCGATGGAGATGCCCACGCCCAGCGCCGCGACGCTGCGCAGCACGTTGATGGCGTTGTCGGCGTCGCGCATTACCGCGCTCTCGCTGACCTCCAGGATCAGGCGCGAGGGCGGCAGCTCGTGCAGCTCCAGCGCGTTGCGGACCTCATCGAGCAGCTGCGGCGAGCCGAGCTGGCGCCCGGACAGGTTCACCGAGATGCTCCACTCGGTGTTGCCGGCGTCATGCCAGCTGCGCATCTGCCGGCAGGCCTCGTTGAGCACCCAGTTGCCGAGCGTTTCCATCAGCCCGTTGAGCTCGGTCAGGCGGATGATGCGTTCGCTCGGGACGTAGCCGTGTTCGGGGTGGCGCCAGCGGATCAATGCCTCCGCGCCGCTGATCCGGCCAGTTTCGGCATGCACGCGCGGCTGGTAGTGCAGGGACAGCTGCGGGCCGCCGATGGCCTTGCGCAGGTCCTCGAGCAGGCGCCGGTCCTGCTCGGCGTTGTCGTTCATCCATTCGGCGAACAATGTGTGCCCGTTGCGCCCGGCCTGCTTGGCGTAGCGCATGGCGATCTCGGCCATGTTGACCAGTGGCGGGGCGGACTGGCCGTGCTCGGGGGACAGGGCGATGCCGAGGCTGCCGGTGATGCGCATGTCACGGCCGCCGACCCGCACCGAGTTGACCGCCAGGATGATGCGCTCGGCCTGGGCTTCGATGTCCTTGCCGTCGGTGACCGGCATGGCGATCACGAACTGGTCGCCGCCGAGCCTGCCCACCAGCTCCTCGTTAGGGAACAGCTGGCGCAGGCGTTCGGCCACGTCCACCAGCGCGGCATCGCCGGCCTGGGGGCCGTAGGCGCCATTGATGTGGCGGAAGCCATCCAGGTCGATGGACATCACCGCGCAGGCCTGGCCGGCTTCCAGCAGCTGCTCGATGCGGTCATGGGCCAGCTGGCGGTTGGGCAAACGGGTCAGCGAGTCGTGCTGGCTGGCGTGGAACAGCTCCTTGCGGGCATCGTCCAGCGACGCCACCAGCATCGAGTTGCGCAGGTGCAGCAGGCGCGACTGCATACGCTGCTCCAGCAGCGAGAAGATCAACACGATCGCCATCACGCCGACGGTGAGCAGCACCACGCAGGCCGCCAGCCACTCGGTGGGTACGCCTCCGCTGCGGGCCGCGCCGCAGACCGAGCCGGCGGGGAAGTTGGCCGCCGCCATGCCGGTGTAGTGCATGCCGACGATGGCCAGGCCCATGATCACCGAGGCGATCAGCCGCGGAGGCAGGGCCTGCTCGGCGGTGCGCAGGCGGAAGGCGATGTACAGCGCGCTCCACGAGGCCACCACGGCGATGACGATGGAAAGCACGAACCAGAGGCGGTCGTACTGGATATCCGGCTGCATGCGCAGGGCGGCCATGCCCACGTAGTGCATCCAGGCGATGCCCAGGCCCATCAGCAGCGCCCCCAGCGCCAGACGCAGGTGCGGCAGGGTCGGTTGCGATACCAGCCACAACGCGAACAGCGATGCGGCGATGGCCACCAGCAGGGATTGCAGGGTCAGCCACAGGTCGTAGCCCAGCGGGATCGGCAGGCGGAAGGCGAGCATGCCGACGAAGTGCATCGACCAGATGCCGGCGCCCATCGCCACGCCGCCGGCGATCAGCCAGCGCGCCGCGGTGCGGCGGGGTTGGGATGCCGATACCCGCGAGGCCATGTCCAGGGCCGTGAATGAGGCCAGGATGGCGACAAGGATGGACAGCACCACGAACAACGGGTTGTAGCTGCCTGCGAGCATCAAACCCCTCCCTAGTTGATCAGGCCGTCGGCATGCCGCCGCGGCAAACCGCATGGACGCTCCATCCCCCGGCCATGCTTCGGCCAAGACTATCCACGGGTCCCCGACAGGCGGCAAGGGGGCGTTCCGGCCAAGCATGTGGCAGAAGCAGGAGCTGCGCAGTCCGTCACATTGTCACTTGCCGGGCCGCTTCGAAGGCCGAATCGAACAGGCGTTGCACCGGCGGGCCCATCTCCCCGGCCAGCAGGGTCAGCAGGAACAGGCCCAGCAGCAAGGCCACCGGCAGGCCGAGCTGCATCGGGTTCAGGGCCGGCGCGGCACGGGCCAGCACGCCGAATGCCAGGTTGATGGCCAGCATGGCCACGGTCAGCGGCAGGGCCAGCGACAACGCACCACGGAAGATCTGCACCGCCAGCGTTGGCGCCAGTGCGGCCATCGCGTGTGGATCGGGCAGGGCGGTGCCGATGGGCAGCGCCTTGTAGCTGTCCACCAGCAGCGAGACCACCGCCAGGTGGCCGTTGGTGGTGAAGAACAGCAGGCCGAACAGCAGGTAGAACCATTGGCCGATGACGCCGGAGCTGCCGCCGCGCAGGGGGTCGGTCATCTGCGCGAAGGCCAGGCCGGTGCTCTGCGCGATCATTTCGCCGGCCATGGCGCCGGCCTCGAAGATCAGCCGCAGCAGGAAGCCCATGCAGATGCCGACCGCCAGCTCGCGGGCGATGGTCAGTAGGGTGACCGAGTCGAAGCCGTAGAACAGCGGTACCGGCGGCAGTATCGGTGCCAGCGCCACCGACAGGGCGATGCCCAGCAGGACGCGGACCCGTGCCGGCACCGCGCGGCTGCCGACCATGGGCATGGCCATCAGCATGGCGCCGATGCGCAGCATGATCCAGAGCGTGTTGCCGATGATGGCGAAGGCCTGCTGGCCGTCGATCATCGTCCCGGTTGCCGAATCCATGCAGCGCTACCCGATGAGGTGGGGGATGCGCTGGAACAGCAGGATGGTGAACTCGACCAGATGGCCGAGCAGGAGGCTGCCCAGCGCGAACAGCGCCGCGGTGAGCGCACCGGCCTTGGCGACGAAGGCGATGGTGGGTTCGTTGAGTTGGGTGGCGGCCTGGATGATGCCGACCACGACGCCGACCACCAGCACGGTGAGCAGCAGCGGGCCAGCGATCCAGAGGGTGGCGACCAGGCCACCACGCAGTTCGGTCAGGGCAAGTTCGGGACTCATGCGGGGATGGATGCAAGGTTGGTGCCAGACGAAGGTCAGCGGCTGGGTGCCAGGTTTCCGACGTTGCTGGTGCTTAGGGTGTTGCCTTGCATTTGCTCTTGCTGTTGCTGTTGCAGTGGATTTTGACGTGCCGGGTTCCCTTCCGTAGCGACGGAGCTGGCAGACAAGACCCCGAACGGGGCGCCGCACAAGGATGTGCGGCGTTTTTCGACGAGACAGGGACGTCTCGTCGAAAAATCCTGCCGGCGGAGTGGACCCGCGATGCGCAGCATCGTGGGCGCGGAGGCAGGGTGTGCTTTCTTTTGGTTAGCTTTTCTTTGCACAAGCAAAAAAAAGTAACTCGCTCCCCGAAGGGGAGTGAAAGCTCTCGATCTGACTTTGGTTTTGGCCCCTTTCGCTTTCATAAATACAGCAATGACAGGAGCAAAGGCTTTCGTGCCCCTAAAGGGGCGCGAGCCACCTTTCTTTGCTTGTGCAAAGAAACCTGGCGCAAAGAAAGCACACCCTGTCTACGCGCCTTCCGCGCTGCGCGCTCCAGGTCCACTACGCTGTCGGGATTTTTCGACGGGACGTCCCTGTCCCGTCGAAAAACGACGTGCATCCATGCACGTCGCCCCTGCGGGGTCTTGTCCGTCAGCTCCGTCGCTACGGAAGGGAACCCGGCACGTCAAAATCCACGGCAACGGCAACGGCAACGGCCGAAGCCAAACTCAAACCCAAGAAGCCGCCGTCGGTTGCTGGGCCGGAAACAACGAAGCCGCGAGGTGATCGCGGCTTCGTGCAATGACTCCATGAGCGGTGGCTCAAACGGCGTTGAAGCTCGCGGCAAGCGTGCCGACCACCAGCACCCAGCCGTCCACCAGCACGAACAGCAGGATCTTGAACGGTGCCGACACCAGCATCGGCGAGAGCATCATCATGCCCATCGACATCAACACGCTGGACACCACCAGGTCGATGATCACGAACGGGATGAAGATCAGGAAGCCGATCTCGAAGGCGGTCTTCAGCTCACTGGTCACGAACGAGGCGACCAGCACCGGGAACGGGATCGCATCCGGGCTCGCATAGGCGCCATGACCGGCCAGACCGGCGAAGGTCATCAGGTCGGTTTCGCGGATCTGCGCCAGCATGAAGGCGCGCAGCGGCTCGGTGGTCAGCGTCCAGGCGGTCTGGAAGTCGATCTGGCCATCCAGGTACGGCGCCATGCCGGTGGACCATGCTTTGTCCCAGACCGGCATCATGATCATCGCGGTCAGGAACAGCGACAGGCCGAGCAGGATCTGGTTGGACGGCGTCTGCCCGGTGCCCAGCGCCTGGCGCAGCAGGCCCAGCACGATGATGATGCGGGTGAAGGCGGTCAGCACCAGCAGCATCGACGGCAGCAGGGTGATCGCCGTCATCAGCAGCAGCGTCTGCAGCGGCAGGCTGACCGGCGCGCCGCCGACCTTGCCGACGTTCACGTCCGGAAGCGACGGCAGCTGCGGCGCGGCGGGCGCTGCCCAGGCGAACAGCGGCAGTGCCAGCATCGCCAGCAGCGCGAACAGTTGCCAGCAGGTGCGGGAGTTGAAGCGGTGGACCGGCATGATCAGGAGTCCTTGCGCAGCTTCTGTGACAGCAGCTGGGCGAAATTCGGGAGTTGTTTGAGGTTGGGCAGCGTCGGTGCCGGTGCCTGCGGCAACGGCTCGGGCAAGGCATGCAGGGTGCTGATGCCGCCGGGGCTCACGCCCAGCAGCAGCTGCTGGCCGTTGACGTCGACCACCACCACGCGCTCCTTGGCGCCCACGTTGAGGCTGGCGACCACCTTCAGGCCTTCGGCCGGACGGAACTGGCCGCCGGGCAGGCGCTTGAGCAGCCAGCCCAGGCCGACGATCAGGCCGAGCACCATCAACAGCATGAACACCGCGCCAAACAGGCTGGGCGTGGTCGCGGCATGCTGGCCGACCGGCGTGGCCAGCTTGCCGGCGGCCGGTGCGACGGCGGCGAGCAATGCGATCAACGCAGTCTCCGGATCCGCTCGCTGGGGCTGACCACGTCGGTCAGGCGCACGCCGAAGCGGTCGTTGATGACCACGACCTCGCCATGCGCGATCAGGGTGCCGTTGACGAACACGTCCAGCGATTCGCCGGCGCCACGCTCCAGCTCCACCACCGAACCCTGGTTGAGCTGCAGCAGGTTGCGGATCGGCAGGCGCGCGCGGCCCACTTCCAGCGACAGCGTGACCGGAACATCCAGGATCACGTCCAGGTCCAGGTCGGTGCCGTTGCCGCCGTCGGCCTGCAGGTTGGCGAACTGCGCCGGGGTGGCGGTGTTGCCGGTCGCGTTGGATTCGATGTCATTCATTGGATGTTTCCTGGATCACTGGAACGTTGGGTCGCTTGCCCGGGGGATGGGTGGCGATGATCTTGATCGCGTTGCGGTCGTTGGCCACGCCGAACTCACCGGTGAACACCGGGATGCCTTCCACGCACAGCGGCACCTGCTTGGGCATGTCGATGGGCAGGATGTCGCCGATCTTCAACTTGGTCAGTTCGCGCAGGCTCATGCGGCGGCTGGCCAGTACGCTGGACAGCTCCACCTCGGCGGTATCGAGTTGCTCGCGCACCATCACCGCCCAGCTCTCGTCGCGGTCGTTGCGGTCGCTCTGGATGCCGGCGTCGAGCAGTTCGCGGATCGGCTCCAGCATCGAGTACGGCAGGGTGATGTGGATGTCGCCGCCGCCGCTGTCCAGCTCCACGTGGAAGCGGCTGACCACCACGTACTCGCGCGGGCTGACGATGTTGGCGAAGTGCGGGTTGATCTCGGAGTTGATGTAGTCGAAGTCGACGTTCATCACCGGACCCCAGGCCTCGCGCATGTCGGCGAAGGTCTGCTTGAGCATCAGCTGGATCACGCGCATCTCGGTGGCGGTGAACTCGCGGCCCTCGATGCGGGTGGGGTAGCGGCCATCGCCACCGAAGAAATTGTCGACGATGGCGAACACCAGGGTCGGCTCGAACACGATCAGCCCGGTGCCGCGCAGCGGCTTGAAGCGGATCAGGTTGAGGTTGCTGGGCACGTACAGCGAATGCAGGTAGTCGCCGAACTTGATCAGCTCGATGCCACGCACCGACAGCTCGGCCGAGCGCCGGATCAGGTTGAACAGGCCGATCCGCCACAGACGGGCGAAGCGCTCGTTGACCATCTCCAGGGTCGGCATGCGGCCGCGGATGATGCGGTCCTGGCTGGCGAAGTCATAGGAGCGGGCCTCGCCCGGCGCCGGACCGGGGTCCACGGTGTTGACGCTGCCCGAGTCGACGCCGTGCAGCAGGGCATCGATCTCGTCCTGGGACAGCAGGTCGTTGATGCTCATGGCGGCGCCTTATTGGGTGACGAAGCTGGTGAACAGCAGTTCGTCGACGCTGTTCTTGCCGGTCTCGGCCTTCATCAGCTTCTGCACCTCGACCAGCGCGGCGGCCTGCAGCTTCTCCTTGCCGGCACGGTCGGCGATCTGCGCCGGCTCGACCTGGGAGAACAGCATCAGCAGCTTGGCGCGGATGGCCGGGGCGTGGGTCTGCAGCGCCTGCAGGGCCAACGGGTCGCGGGTCATCAGCTGCACCTCGACCTGCAGGTAGCGCGGGCCGTCGATGGAACTGTTGAGGTTGACCACGAAGGCCGGGTCCAGCGCGAAGTACTGGGCCGGGGCGGGCAGGGCCGGGGTTTCCACCTTCGGCGTGCTGGCAGGCGCGTTGTCCCGGGTGTAGTACCAGACGCCGCCGCCGGCGGCACCGGCGGCGATCACGGCGATGAGTGCGGTGATCAGCAGCGGACGCTTGGACTTGCCGGGGGCGTCCTTGGCGGTTTCGGGTTTACGGGTTTTGTCTGCAGCAGCCGCCACGTTGAACTCCTCAGGAATGCTGAGTCCATACATGCAAGCGGCGTGCCGTAGCGCGGGCGTCAGGACCTTGACGCGTCGTCGGCTGTGCGCCGGAAGGTGCCCCCTCCGTAGGGGCAGCCTCGGCCGCGAAGCCGGGGCGGCTTCAGGCGCGGGCTTTACGCGTAGGCGTCGAGCAGGCCGCGCAGGCGCAGGGTCTGCGGCCGGGCGGCGGGCAGGTCCGTGCTGTCCTGGGCATGTCCGAGATCATCACCGCTCCCGTGTTGGCCTTCCTGCTGCGGGGATTGCTGGCCGACGTCGGCATGGGCCAGTTGCAGGCCCTGCTCGCCGAGCATCTCGCGCAGGCGCGGCAGGCTGTTCTCCAGCGCCTGGCGCACTTCCGAATGGGCGCTGGTGAAGCTGGCATGGACGCGGTCGCCGTCCAGCTGCAGCTTCACGTCCACCTGGCCCAGGTCGTGCGGCGTGATGCGGATCTGCGCGTGGCCGATCTTCTGCTCCGCCAGCCAACTGACGCGGGCGCCGATGGCGTCGTCGAAGTCGTCGCCCTGCAGGTCGGGGGTGGGCGTGGGCGCCTCCAGCCGGACAGCGCTGGTGCGCAGGTCCGGGCCGTTCTGCAGTTGCAGCAGCTGGTTGAAGGCGGTGGACTTGGGATCGACGTTGATGTCGACGTCGATGCCCTTGTCGCCGCCGGTCTTGTCGCCGATGAGGGTCTGCTCGACCTGTTCCTGCGTGGCGGTGAGCTCGGCACTCTCCGCTGCAGGCGTCGCCGCGATGCTGGCGGCGGTGACGGGCAGGGTCGCGGTCGGTGCAGCATTGGCCGGCGCCGGAGCGGGGGGCTGGACCGGCGCCGGGACGGGGGCCGGTTCAAGCGGCGCGGCCAGCAGGGCGGTCAGTCCTAGTGGCGGCCAGGGCGCGTCTTCCACCGGGGCCTCCTTGTCGGGCGTGGCGGGTGTGTCGGTCGCCCGGCTGGCCTCAGCCGCAGGGCTTTCTGCCTCGGTGGCTGTATCGTCGTTGCCTTTGGCGGGGGCCGTACTGGTGTTGCCGTCCTCGGCAGCGACGCCGCTGTTCGATGCCTGCGCGGGGGCGGGCTTGTCCTGCAGCAATGCATCAAAGCGGGACGGCTTGCCGCCGTCGCTGCCGCCACTGGCGCGGCTGCTGCCGGTGCCCGTGCTGCTGGCAGTGTCGCTGCTGACCAGTGAGGCAGTGCCGAGCACGTTCATGCGCCGCTCCCGTCATCGCCGTTCCTGGCTTCGCGGGCGCGACGGGCGCCGAGATCGTCCATCTCGCGCTGGTCGCGGCGGTTCTCTGCCTGCTTTTCCTGCGCGCGGTAGCTGGCCGCCAGCTGCTCCAGCACCTGCTTGTCGCGGCTGGCCAGCAGCAGGCGGGCGCGCTCGGCGTCCACGCGCTCGCGGTTGCTGTCCACGGTGCGGCTCTGCGCCTGCACCGCGTTGTCCAGGCGGTCGAGGAAGGCGCGGCGGTTGAGCAGCTGCGCGGCGCTGGTGGTGGCCAGCTGCGCCGAGGCGTACTCGTCGGCGTACTGGCGCAGCTCGGCCAGGCGGCTCTGGTGCATGTCCAGGGCCTGCTGGCGCTCGGCCAGGGCCTTGGCGACTTCATCTTCCTTGTCCTGCGCGCGGCGCAGCAACGGGTCCAGGCGACGGGACGGGCTCATGCGGGCTTCTCGCTATCTACCAGTTGTTGCAGGGCATTGAGGCTGTGGGACAGGTCGGCCGAGGCGTGCACGTCCTGGCCGAGGAATTCCATGATTTCCGGCCAGCGGTCCAAGGCCTCGTCGGTGACCGGGTCATTGCCGCGCTGGTACGCACCAATGGCGATCAGGTCGCGGTTGGCCGAATAGGCCGAGACCAGGCGCTTGAGCTTGCGGATGCGCGCGCGCCAGACATCGTCGGCAATGTCCTGCACCACGCGGCTGACCGAGGACTCCACGTCGATGGCTGGGTACAGGCCGCTGTCGGCGACCCGCCGCGACAGCAGGATGTGGCCGTCGAGGATGGCGCGGGCGGCATCGGCGATCGGGTCCTGCGGGTCGTCGCCTTCGGTCAGCACGGTGTAGAAGGCAGTGATCGAGCCGCGGCCCTTGGCACCGTTGCCGGCGCGTTCGACCAGCGCCGGCAGCTTGGCGAACACCGATGGCGGGTAGCCACGGGTGGTCGGGGGTTCACCCACCGACAGGCCGATCTCGCGCTGTGCCTGGGCGAAGCGGGTCAGCGAATCCATCAGCAGCAACACGTTCAAACCCTGGTCGCGGAACCACTCGGCGATGGCGGTGGCACGGTAGGCGCCATGCAGGCGGGCCAGCGGCGGCCGGTCGGCGGGACTGGCCACCACCACGGCGCGGCGCAGGCCTTCCTCGCCCAGCGTGGTTTCGACGAAATCGCGGACTTCGCGGCCGCGCTCGCCGATCAGGCCGACCACGATCACGTCGGCGGCGGTATAGCGGGTCATCATGCCCAGCAGCGTCGACTTGCCGACGCCGGAGCCGGCGAACAGGCCGACGCGCTGGCCGCGGCCGATCGGCAGCAGTGCATTGATCGCGCGCACGCCCACGTCCAGCGGCTGGATGATGGGTTCGCGCGCCAGCGGGTTGATCGCCACGCCGGCCATGCCGACGTTGCCTTCGGCCCGGATCGGGCCCTTGCCATCCAGCGGCACGCCATCGCTGTCGATAACGCGGCCAAGCAGGCCTTCGCCCACCTCCACGCCCCCTCGCTTGTAAGAGGGCACCACGCGCGCATTGGGCAGCAGGCCGTGCAGTTCGGCACTGGGCATCAGGTAGGTGCGGTCACCGGAGAAGCCGACCACTTCGGCGTCGACCCAACCGCCGTCGATGACCTCGACCTTGCAGCTGGCGCCCATCGGCGCCTCGCAGCCGACCGCTTCCAGGGTCAGGCCGATGGCCCGGCGCAGGATGCCTTCGCGCACCAGGCCATGGCCGGCACCGCCGGTGCCATCCAATGTGATGCCATCCAGGCGCGCGGCCAGGCGCAGGTTGCGTGCGGCCGCCCATTCGGCCGGGGCAGGGGACAGGCTCATGGGGTGGCTCCGGCGCGGCGCAGCACGGTGCCCAGCGCCGCGCGCAGGCGCGCGTCGAGGGTGCCGTCGATGCGCACCGACTCGGCGTGCACGCGCAGGTCGCCGCGGCTGAGGCTGGTATCCGGGGCCAGGCGCTGGCCCTCGGGCAGCGCCAGCAGGGCGCTGATGGCGGCGATGTCGTCCGGGTGCAGGCGCACCTCGACCTCGCGCTGGGCGCCGCTGACGGTCTCCAGTGCTTCGTTGACCAGCGCCGCCAGCAAGGACGGGTCGGCTTCATAGGCCCGGCCGATCAGCGCCCCGGCGATGCGCACCGACAGTTCGCCGAGCGCGCCGACCACCTCGTTTTCCAGCCGCACCAGCGGCCGGCTGAAGTTGTCCAGGATGCCTTCGATCTGGGCGATCAGGCGCCGCACTTCGGCCTGTCCCTGGGCGTAGCCTTCGCCGTGACCCTGCTGGAAGCCTTCATCCTGCGCGGCATCGCGAATGGCCTGCACTTCCTCCAGGGTCGGCAACTGCAGCGGTGGCGGTGCCGGCTCGTGCGCGGTGATGGTCTCGATCTCGTCCGGCACGCCCATGGGCGCCGGCTGCAGGGGCGCCGAGCCGCGGGTGAGGTCCGGGGCGTGCCAGCGCACGACGTTGCTCACAGCATGGCCTCCGCGCTGCCGCCGATGGTGACGGTGCCTTCATCGGCCATGCGCTTGACGATGGCCAGGATCTCGCGCTGCGCGCCTTCCACGTCGGACAGGCGCACCGGGCCGCGTGCCTCCATGTCCTCGAGCAGGATCTCGGCCGCACGTTGGGACATGTTGCGGGTGATCTTGTCGCGCACCTTGATGTCGGCGCCGCGCAGGGCCAGGCCCAAGCGCTCGCCGCTGACCTCGCGCAGCACCAGCTGCATCTCGCGGTCGTCCAGGTCGACCAGGTCGTCGAACACGAACATCAGGTCCTGGATGCGGCTGCCCAGCGGGGCGTCCACGCGCGCGATTTCGGTCAGGATCACCTGGTCCTGGCCGCTGTCCATGAAGTTGAGGATGTCGGCCGCGCACTGCACGCCGCCGATGCTGGACGACTTCAGGTTCTGGTTGCCGGCGAACTGGCGCTCCATGATCTCGTTCAATTCGTTCAACGCATTGGGCGGGATGCCGTCCAGCGTGGCGATGCGCAGCAGCACGTCCACGCGGGTGCGCTCGGGCAGCAGCTTGAGCGCATCGGCGGCCTGGTCGTTCTCCAGGTGGGCCATGACGATGGCGATGATCTGCGGGTGTTCGTTGCGCACCAGGTCGGCCACCGCGCGCGGGTCCATCCACTTCAGCGCATCCAGACCGGTGGTGTTGCGGCCGAGCAGGATGCGGTCGATCAGGCTGCTGGCCTTGTCGCTGCCCAGCGCCTGCACCAGCATGTTGCGGATGTAGTCGTCCGAGCCCACCGACAGCGAGGTTTTGTTGCCCAGCTCGGCGCCGAAGTCGTCCATCACCTGCTGCACCTGCTCGCGGGTGACGTCGCTGAGGGTTGCCATGGCGATGCCGATCTTCTGCACCTCCTTCGGCTCCATGTGGCGCAGCACCTCGGCCGCGTCGGCCTCGCCCAGCGAGAGCAACAGCACGGCGGCGCGCTGCACGCCGGACATCTGCAGGGTGTCAGTCATTGGCCACCCATCCCTTCACCACCTGGGCGACGCGCTTGGAGTCGGAGCGGACCGCCTCGCGCGCCATGCGCAGGCGTTCCTCGTAGGCATCCACCGGCAGCGCCAGCGGCGCGGAGCCGTCGAGCTGCAGACGGTCGTTGCCGAGGGCATCGGGCATGCGCAGGTCATCGTCCATCACTTGCACGTCGGCGCGCAGCGGGTCCTCGTCCCTGGCCAGCGCCTTGGGGGGACTGGAGATCTGGCGCAGGGCCGGGCGCAGCACGCCGAACAGCAGTGCCAGCACCACGATCGCGCCCAGGCCCATGCGCAGCCAGTCGCGCAGCTGCGGGTTCTCCCACAGCTTGGGTTCTTCCACCGGCAGGGCCTCGCGCACGAACGGGGCATTCATCACCGACACGGTGTCGCCGCGTTCGGCGCTGAAGCCGACCGCCTGCTTCACCAGTGCCTCCACGCGGGTCAACTCGGCCGCACTGAGCGGCTGGTCGACCGTCTTGCCGTTGCTGCCGGCGCGCGGCACGTGGTCGACCAGCACGGCGACGGACACGCGGTTGACCCGGCCCGCCGGCTGGCGGGTGTGCTGCAGGGTGCGGTCCAGCTCGTAGTTGCGGGTGGCGTTCTTGGAGGTTTCGGTCGGTGCGGCGGCGGTGGGCGCCGGCGCGGCGGCGGGGCCGGGCGGGGTGTTGCTGGCCGCGCCGGGCACGCCCTGCGGGCCGGCCACGTTGCTGGTGTTCTCGCTGATCTGTTCGCTGCGCACCTTCTGCGGCTCACCGTTGTACAGCTCACGGGCTTCCTCGGTGACCGAGAAGTCCATGTCCACGCTGACTTCCGGGTTGACCCGGCCGGCACCGGTCATCGGCTCCAGCAGCTCACGGATGCGCTGGTTGTAGGAGTTCTCCAGGCGGCGCACCTGGTCGAACTGGGCGGCGTTGAGCGCGGCATCGCTGTTGGGGTCGGCGATGGTGAGCATGCGGCCGCTCTGGTCGACCACGGTCACCCGTTCCGGGGCCAGGTCCGGGATGCTGGAGGCCACCATGTGCACGATGGCGTCAACCTGGTTGCGTTCCAGCTGCTGGCCGCCACGCAGTTCCAGCACCACCGAGGCGCTGGCCACGTCGCGCTGGCGGGTGAACGCGCTGGGCTTGGGAATGGCCAGGTGCACGCGGGCGTCACGCACCGGGCGCAGGCTGGTGATGGTGCGGACCAGCTCGGTTTCCAGCGCGTGCTGGTAGCGGGCGTTCTCCACGAACTGGCTGACGCCGAAACCGGGGTCGCGCTCCATCAGCTCGAAGCCGAGCCGCCCGCTGTCGGTCAGGCCGGAGCCGGCCAGCTTCAGGCGCGCATCGTGCACGTTGGCTTCCGGCACGGTGATGGCGCCGGTGGCCGCATCGAGCTTGAAAGGGATCTGCGCCGCCCGCAGCAGGTCGGTGGCCTGGGCCGTGGCCTTGTCATCCAGGCCGGTGTACAGCGGCACCATCGGTGCCTTCTGCGACCAGAAGAACACGAACAGGCCCGCCGCCACGGCAACGGCGATCATGGCCATCAGGCCCAGCCGGCGGGTGATCTGCAGGCTCTGCAGACGGTCGAACCAGGCCCCGGCCTGCTCGGTGTTCAACGATTCTTTGGACAGCGCGAATGCCATGCGTCTGGATCCTTACAGCGGCATGTTCATCACGTCCTGGTAAGCCTGGACGAGACGGTTGCGGACTTCCACGGTGGCGCGGAACGCCAGCTGGGACTGTTGGGCGGCGACCATCACCTTGGCCAGGTCGGCGCCGGGCTCACCGCGTTCGAAGGCGGCCGCCAGCTGGCCGGACTTCTGCTGGGTTTCGTTGACGCTCTTCAGTGCGCCCTGCAGGGTCTGGCCGAACGACGGTGCATTGACGGCGTTGCCCCCGGTCAATCCCTCGATGGCGTTGCTGCGCGGCAGGTCGCCGGTCGGCGCCACCTGGCCGACCTGGTTCTGCAGGCTGCGGATCTGGGAAAGGACGGAGGTGATGGAGTGGGACATCGAAACGGGTTCCGGTAGCAGTCGATCTGCAGGGGAGGTTGCAAGTTGCGTGCCGGAACCCGGAGGCCTTGATCTACGTGAATGAGGATGGCGCGGCGTCGGGAAACCGACGGGTTGATGGCGCACGACGGTTCGCCGACTGGCCGTCTGGGTGTGGATGCCGCCGTAACGACGAACGCCCGCGCGGGGCGGGCGTCGGGGCGGCGACGGATTCCAAGCACGTGGCTCAGGGCAGCCAGGCGTTACGCCATTCCTGCAGGTTCGCCCCCTCCAGCATCCAGTCGCGGTGCACGGCCTCGCGCAACCGAGCACCCGCCTGCGCGCTGGCAGCGGGGTCGGAGAGATGGTCGCGGATGGCCGCCACCCATTCGCGGTGACGGTTGCGCACGCCGGTGACCGGCAGTGATGGGTTCCGGTACGGTCCGACGTCGCTGCACACCACCGGCACGCCGCAGGCACCGTACTCGAGCAGGCGCAGGTTGCTCTTGCAGGTGTTGAAGCGGTTGTCCTCCAGCGGCGCGATCGCCAGGTCCAGCTGCAGGCCGGCCAGCGCACGCGGGTAGAGACGGATGTCCACGCCGGAATGGAACTCGGCCACGTACGGCAACAGGCGTTCCGGGCACATGCCGAAGAACACCCAGTCCACGTCCGCGGCAAGTTCGATGACGGCATCGGCGACCAGTTCCAGGTCGCCGGTATGGCCGACACCACCGGCCCAGCCGACCCGGGGCTTGCCCGGGGCAGGACGCGGCGGATGAGGCAGCGCCGTCCACCATGCAGGTGGCAGCAGGTTGCGTACCACGCGGATATCGGTGTGCAGGCCGTGCAACGCCTCGGCCAGCTGCGGCGTGGACACCACGCAGCGGTCCACCATTCCCAGCGCCCGGCGCATGCTGCGCAGGACATCCTTGGGCATGTGCTCGCGATGGATGTTCTTCAGCGGCAGGTTGGGCAGGTAGTCATCGATCTCGTAGACAGTGAAGGCCCGCGAAAAGCGGCGCATGCGCTGGATGCTGGCCAGGTCCGCGTCGCTGATGCGGCGCTGCAGGATGACCACGTCCGGATCGATGCGCGCCTGTTCGACCGGATCCAGCACGGTGGCGTACAGGACCCCCTCGGCCAGGCCGGCCTGCTTCAGTGCCTCCAATGGCTGGATCACGCGGTAGTGGCCGCTGCCCCAGGGGTCGGCTGGCTGCGCGAGGAGGCGTGGCAGCGGGCGCCAGGGCAGGGGCTGCCAGGAGAAATCGGATTCGCCGAGGCGGAAGCCGCCCGGGACGTCCAGGCGCAGGCTGGGGTTGTAGGCCGGATCGTGGGCGAGTGCGGGCAGCCAGCGCTCCAACAAGGCCGACTCGGCGGGTTCGGGCAACGGCGCGGCCTGGACCGAATGCAGCAGCAGGGCATCGGGCGTCCACACGGTCAGGTAGCCGCGTTGACGCGCGCGCAGGCACAGGTCCACGTCGGCGCCGTGATCGGCGAAGGTGGCGTGGTCGAAGCCGTCCAGCCCGGCGAACAGCTCCGCGCCGATCAACAGGCAACTGTCGGACACGGCCGTGTAGTCCTGCGCGACCTGCAGGCGGTGCATGTAGCCCGGCGCGTCCATCGGCATGCCGGCGAAGGCCCGCCCGCCGCTGCCGAGCAGGCCAGGCACCAGGCCTGCGTGGGTAATGCTGCCATCGGCGGCGATGGTCTTGCCGCCGACGACGCCCACCTCGGGGCGAAGTGCATGGTTCAGGAGCGCGTCCAGCCAGTGCGGCTGCAACGCGGCCACATCGGCGCGCAGGAACAGCAGGAACGGGCTGCTCGCCTGCCCGGCGGCGACATTGCAGGCGGCCGCGTGCGGCAACGGTGGGTCAAAGGCAAAGGCGCGGATGCGACCCCCGGCCAATGGTTCGACCTGCTGCATCCATTGGCTGGCGTCGGGCCCGGCGTCGTTGTCGATCAACAGCAGCTCGTAGTGCGGGTAGGCGGTCTTCTCCAGCAGGGAGACCACGCAGCGCTCCAGCGACGCCAGCACGGTGTCGCGGGAAACGACCAGGATCATGGTGACCGGCGGCTGCGCCCGGTGGCCATGGTCGACCCGGTACAGGCCGTTGCCGCGCGGGGTGACCACTGCATCGGGGTATCCCCGTGCGTGCAGGTGCGCGGTGATGACCTGTTGCCGGGCAGCGTCGTCGGCACGGGGCGGGGCGCAGCTGAGCAGGGGTTCGGGGATATGCGTGATGCCTTCCAGCCCGCCGTGCTGGACCAGGCGCAGGATCAGGTCGAGTTCGGCTGCAGCACCTGCATCGGCATCCAGCCCGCCGATCGCCAGCGCGGCATGCCGGCGGAACAACCAGTGCCCCGCCAACTGCGTCGGGTTTTCCAGCAGCAGGTCCAGGTTGATTCCTGGCCGCAGCGAGGGTGCCAGGTTGTGCTGCGCATCCACATGCCACTCGTCGCAGTACAAGGCGCGTGCGGGGGCATCATCGTGGGCGAGCGCCGCCAGCAGCCGTCGCAGGCCGGCAACATGGAACTCTGCACCGGCCTCCACGAACAGCACCCAGTCGGCAGGGCTGGTGCGCAGGGCCTCGTCCAGCGTGGTCCCGGCAGCGAGCCGGCGGTACGCCGGGTCCAGTCCATCGGGCGCGTGCCCGGCGCCGAGGATGCAGCGGCAGACCACCTCGGCGGTGCGGGCTTGCAGTGGCAGGCTGCCCAGCGTCCTGCGCAGGGCACTGGCCGGCTGGCCGTCCGCGCGGATCACGATCTCCACGCTGTTGCGTGGAAGCTGCTGCAACGCGGTGTCCAGCGTCTGGCGCTGCGCGGGGTTGAGCTGGCGACGTGCCTGCCAGTCGTGCAGCGGCCAGCGTGCCTGCGCGATCAGCAACGCCTGTTCCAGCGCCGAGACCAGGTCCACCTTTTCCGCCGGCCGGTGCCCGTCGAGCGGTGCAATGGTTACTTGACGGGTGTCGCCGCCGCGATACCAGCCCAGATTGCGCAGCGCCTGGCGGAATGCCTCGTGCCAGTTCTCGGCGACACCGGGGCGATCCCGTCCGCGCTGGCTGAACTGGTGGCGCGAAATACGGAAGTCGACCAACGGGCGCGCACTGATCGCCACCGGGCCCTGATGCAGCAGTTTGACGTACATGGCCACGTCGGCCAGCCAGGCAATGTGGGTGCCGTCGAGCGTGGCCAGCTGCTCGCCCATCGCCAGCAACGGGGCGCGCCGGCACAGTGCGACGCTGGGCTCGCCAAGGAAGTTGAGGGTGTGGTCACCGAAGAAGTCGATCAGGTCGCGGCCGTCGATGCATACGTCATGGTTGGCCGGGAAAGCAGTGGGAAGCTCATCGGGCAGGGGCATCCCGGCCTCATCGATGAGCCGGCGACGGGCGGTTGCCAGCGCAAGGCCCGGAACGCGCTCGAACGACTCCAGCAGGGTTGCGATGCAGTCCTCGTGCAGCACATCGTCATCGTGCAGGAACTTGATGTATTCGCCTTCGGCCAGGCTGATCGCACGCGCGGTGCTGCGCACCTCCCACAGGCGGGTGGGGTTGCGCGAGTAGCGCACGGGGAAGTCCACCCGTGCAGCGAATGCCTCCACGGCCGTCTGTACGTAACCGGCAGCCGAATCGTCGCAGACCACAATCTCCAAGGGGCGATGGGTCTGCCGGCGCACGCTTTCCAGGGCCTGCAGCAGCCAGCGGGCCTTGTAGGCCGGGATCACCACGCTGACCAGCGGAGCGGGGGAGGGGGACGGGTTCATTGGCATCGGGCAGGGCTGTTTGCAGCGATCGCGGCGTGGATCCGTTGCACCACACGGTGGGAGTTGTTGGCATCCAGGTGCTGGAAGAACAGGCGACGGGCGGTGAGGTAGCGCTCGTCCGGTGGGTGCTGTGGTTGTGCGAGCGCGGCGTCCAGCGCGGTGAGCAGGGCCGGGAAGGTGGTGGTCATCGGCCCCGGGAACGCCAGCTCCAGGTCGTACAGCAGCCCGTTCTGGCGGGTGCGGTAGTGCTCCAAGTCATAGGCGAAGCCGAGCACCGGCAGGTCCAGGTAGAGCGCATCGATGTAGACCGACGAGTAGTCGGTGATCACCAGCGCGCTTTCGCGCAGCAGCGGTGCAATTTCCTGGAAGTGCGCGTGGCCCAGGTCCAGCAGTACATCACCATCGAGATGGCGGGCCGGGTCCAGTGGCGCCGGCGCGTTGACCAGATAGTGGCCGCGCAGGCCGAGCACCGCGTCATGGCGGCGCAGTACCTGCTTCAATTGCGTGACCTCGTCATCGCTGAAACGGTATGCCCGTTCGGTGGCGACGCTGGCATCGCGGTAGGTAGGCGCGTACAGCACCAGGCGCCGTCCGCCGCGCAGCGCCCGTACCCGGCTGGCTTCTTCGCGCAGGCCAACCGGCAAGGCGTCCTCGGCGATGCGCAGGAAGTCGTTGCGCGGCAGCCCGGTGACCCAGACATGCGTCGGTGGCAGCGGATGGAAGATGGCCGCCATCGCATAGGCATCGATGGCCGAGGAGGCCACCAGCCCGGTGTAGAAACGGCGTTCGCGGCGCCGATGCCGGTCGCGGTCGCCGTGCTGGCGCTGGTCCGGGTTGGCCAGTGCGAACAGCCGCTTGAGCGGAATGCCGTGCCAGAGGTTGATGGTGACGCGCCGGTGCAGCCAGGGCCGAGGCGCAGCGTAGCGACCGTTGCGCCAGGGCAGTGACATGTCCAGGGCGGTGGAGTTGGTCAGCAGCAACACGCCGCAGCGGGCGAGCGCCCACAGGCCGGCCAGCGAGTCCAGCCGGACCACGCGGACGTGCGCATCATCGTGTACGTCCGGCGGCCGTTGGCCGCCACGCACAAACACCCGGCAATGGACGCGCGGGTCGTCCTTCACCTGCTCGAAGACCGCGCGCGCGTTCTCGATGAACTGGCCGGGCTTGAGCGGATGGTCGAAGAATGCCCAGTGATCGCTGCGCTTGGGGACCAGCAGGTCCAGCAGCCGCCACGCCAGCAGCAGCGGCTTCCCCAGCCATGCGGGCATCACGGCCAAGCTTCCATCACGCGGCGCGGACCCGCGCATGTGCGGTCAGCAGGTCGCAGATCCGGTCCACCTCGGCGTCCGGGAGGTCCGGGTGGATCGGCAGGCACAGCACCTGGCGGGCGGCGGTGTGCGCCACCGGCAGGTTGTCCGGCGCCGCGGACGGGAAGCCGCGGTACATCGGGAACTCGCTGATCAGCGGGTAGAAGTAGCGTCGTACCAGGATGTTCTCGGCACGCAGCAGGTGGTACAGCTCGTCGCGCTGCAACGGGTAGTCGTCGCCGACCAGCACCGGGAAGTAGGCGTGGTTGTGACGCACGTCCGATGGCCGGGACAGGCATTTCATGCCGGCGATCCCCGCCAGGCGCTGACGGTACAGCGCATCGATGGCCGCGCGTCGTTCCAGCGCCCGGTCGATGTGCTTGAGCTGGAGCAGGCCGAACGCGGCGCTGACCTCGTTCATCTTGCCGTTGATGCCGGGCGCCACCACGGTGGTCTCGTTGACGAAGCCGAAGTTCTTCAGGTGATCGATGCGCTGCTTGGTGCGGGCATCCGGGCAGATGATGGCGCCGCCTTCGAAGGTGTTGAACACCTTGGTGGCATGGAAGCTGAGCACCGACAGGTCGCCGTGCCGCAGCACGCTGCCACGGGTATCGCCGACGGCGAAGGCATGCGCGGCGTCGTAGATCACGCGCAGGTTGTAGTTGTCGGCGATGCGGCCGATGGCATCCACGTCACAGGGCGTGCCGTAGCAATGCACCGGCATGATGGCAGTGGTCTGCGGCGTGATCGCCGCCTCGATCCGGGCCGGATCCAGGTTGAAGGTGACCGGGTCCACGTCCACGAACACCGGCTTGATGCCATTCCACAGCAGCGAATGGCCGGTGGCCACGAACGAATACGGGGTGGTGATCACCTCGCCGGTGATGCGCAGCGACAGCAGCGCGGTGACCAGCGCCAGCGTGCCATTGGCGAACAGGGCGATGTGCTCGACCCCGAGGTAGGCGCACAGGGCCTTTTCCAGCGCCTGGTGCATGCTGCCCCCGTTGGTCAGGATGCGGCTTTCCCAGATCCGTTCCAGGTAGGGAACGAATTCCTCCAGCGGGGGCAGCAGGGGGCTGGTGACCGGGATTGGCTTCTTGGTCGTCATCGCAGGCGGGCCCGGGGGCATGGCTTCGGCGGAGTGCCGGCGAGCAGGGACATGCAACTCCCGTGCCTGCGGGGGCGGCGCCGGTCAGTTGACGGCCAGTCCCATGCCACCGGCCTCGGCCGAGAACAGCAGGCTGCCCAGCGACGAGCGCAACGGGAGCGAGGCAGGCCATCCGGGCGGCACCATCGCCGGGCCGATCCGGTAGCGGCCATGGATGCCGTCAGCGGTGCGATAGTGCAGGACCAACCCGTACAGATTGCCGGGCTTCCAGTCCGGCAACCGCATGTCCAGCCGATAGCGCCAGCGGTGCTCGGCGGTCCTGCCTTCGGGCTGGAACGCCCAACTGCCTTCGCCCTGGATCGCATGCAGCTCGAACCAGACCTCGCAGCCGGCCATTATCCGGTCATGCAGTTCCAGGGTCAGGCCGAGGTTGTCCTCGTCCAGCGAGATGTCCCGGAGGCGGAAGAAGCCGATGTTCGGGAACTCCAGGCGCATCGCGCTACGCGGCAGGGCGATCTCCGGGTTGTCCAGGAAGGGCTGCTTCCAATAGCAGGCACCGTCGATCTCGGCGATCCAGCCGCGGTCACTGGTTACGCCGAGCAGGAAGCACAGAGCTTCGACCTCGCCGCGCCTGATCAGCTCCAGGTAAAGGCAGCGCCTGGCACCGAGCGCCCTGCAGTCCAGCTCGCCATACAGCGCGAGTAGTTCCTGCATCTGCGCGATGAACACCTTGCGAAAGCTCGGAGACGCCACGATGCCAGGCGCGGCGTGCAGGGCACGCTGCAGGTTGGCCACGGCGATCGCGCGCCGGTAGCCGGCCGCTGCGGGAACGTCATCGAAATCATGCCACTCCAGCTTCATCGAGCGGATGCGGTCGATGAAGTTGTCGGCCTGGCGGATGTTCTGGGAAATGGACGCAATGGCGCCCTCGGGGCGCCGGCGCCAGTGGTACACCAGGTCCGGGATGATCACCGTGCGCTGGCTGTACCAGTACGCGCGGTGGACGAACGGGCGGTCCGCGTAGAGCAGGCCCGGGACCATGCCCAACCCGTTCTCCCGCAGGAAATCGGTACGGAATACCTTGTTCCAGTAGAAGCAGTCGTGAATGACGTCGGGGAATCCGTCCACCGAGTCGAAGCTGCGGCGCCGCGACCAGACATACGGCTCATACAGGAATGCCACCGACGAGAGCTTGCCGTCCTGCAGCCGCGCCGCCCGGCCGATGACGATGTCGGCGTCGGCCTGCACGGCCTGTTCCATCAGCAGGCGGTACCCATCGCCGGTGACCACGTCATCGGAGTCAACCAGCGCCACGTAACGACCACGCGCCAGCGACACGCCGAGGTTGCCTGAAACCGCGCCACCTTCGTTGTGTTTGCTGATGCAGCGGAAGTTCGGGTGGCGCGCCTCGTATTCCCGGCAGATCGCGAGGCTGTCGTCGGAGCTGGCATCATCGATGGCGATGACCTCGATGTTGCGATAGTCCTGTTCCAGCAGCGAATCAAGGCACTCCCGCAGGAACGGGGCGGTGTTGTAGACCAGCACCACGATCGACAGCAGCGGAGCCGCGTCGGGGCCGGGCAGCGCGGGCTGGGTCATGCACGAACCTCCCTCAGCTGCTCCACTGCATCCACATCGAATACCGGGATGCCACGCGTGGAAGCCACGTCGGCGCGCTCGCGGTAGGCATCGTCGATGAAGATGGCTGATTCGCCTGGCGGGATCACGGCGCTCTTGGGCGAGCCATCGCGCAGGTGCACGATCCGCTCGAACAAGTCCGCGCAGATGCGATGCCGTGCGAGCGTCCGCACCGGCTCGGTGGCGTGCCGGGTCACCAGCACCACCGGGATTCCCCGCGTGTTCCATTGGTACAGCAGCGCCATCACCTGCGGCTCCGGCGCACCTCGCACCAGCAGGGTGTCGTCCAGGTCCAGGTAGACACGCTCATAGGCCAGCTTCGCCCGCCAGCGGTTGCCGAGCGCGCGGTCCATGACCAACGGGTAGTGCTGGGGCATGACCGTGAAGGGCTTTCCCAGGTAGGCGTAGATGCCCAGCAACGGATAATTGATGCCACGCATGCGGTTCAATGCCATCGAGCCGGCGATGCGGGGGGCGACTTCCAGCAGCTTGGGCACGCCGTGCCGGTCACGTCGGGCCTGGAAGAACCAGGCGCCCTTCAGGCGCAGTTCCGCAGCGATAGCCAGTGCCATCGCCTCCAGCTCGGGGTCCGTGGCCACCGGCTCGGTGCGCACGCTGATCCCGGATTTGACCCGCCCGCGTAACCGCGCAGCGGCATGCAGCAGGGTGCCGTCGGCGCTGGAGATGCAGTCCACGGTGTACTCGGTGCCGGGCAGGTATTCGCTGAACACGTACTCGATGCCACTGTCGGCCAGCAGCCGATGGCGTTCGTCGTTATCCACCCGCTCGGCGCCCTGGCTGCCCTGGCCGACTGCCGGCTTGGCGAAGATCGGGTAGTCGGCGCTGCCCAGTTCGACGCGGCGCGGCACGATGCCCAAGCCCTGCAACCGCCCGTAGGTCAGGTTCTTGTTGCGGCAGATCGCGGCCATGGCCGGCTCGGGCACCATCGCCGGGGCATGCAGCCGCTGCTGGTTGTCGGCGAGCACGGGGATCACGCTGTCATGCGCCGGCACCACCAGATCGATGCTCCATGCATCGATCAGCGCGTTGAGCTGGGAAACCAGCTCGGCCGAATCGGCCTGTGCCGTGATCTGGCGGTACCGCGCATAGACGAACTCGCCATGGTCCGAGACCGACGAAGCACCGTGCAGGCAGACGTCCTTGGCATGGCGCAGGGCGGCATGGATCTCCAGGCCGATCTCCGAGCCACAGGGGAAGACCAGCACGTTCACCGTCATGGCCGCGCTTCCTCGCAGGGCTGTGCCAGCAGGACGGCTTCCCAGCCCTGTGGCAGCTGCACCCACTTGAAGTTGAAGCGGTAGGGGATGCCGAGTCCGGCGATGAAACGGGGGATGGTCAGCACGTCGTCCCACTTGTGGTACAGGCACAGCGCCAGCTTGGGGCGGAACCGCCGGATGGTCTGCACGGCCCCCAGCAGCGCAGGGATCTCCGATCCCTCGATGTCCATCTTGATCAGGTCCACGCGCTGCAGCCCGTGCTGGGCGACATAGTCGTCCAGGGTGATGGTGGCGATGCGTTCGCCCGGGCCGTCCCCGGCACCGACCGATGTGGCACCTTGCAGCCTGGCCTGCCTGATCAGCAGCGAGCCATCGCTGTGGTCGGACAACGCCCGCTTGTTGAGCACGACCCGGTCGGCCACGCCGTTGAGGTGCAGGTTGTGCTCGAACAGGGCGATGTTCTCGTCCAGCAGCTCGAAGGCGTGCACCTGGCAATCGTTGCCGGTCTTGGCGCAGAACAGGACGGCGGTGTCGCCGATGAACCCGCCGGCATCGATGATGACCTCGCCCGGGCGGACGCGGAAATCCTCACTCTGGTACTGGTCGAACAGGATGTCGTGGATGCTCAATGCCCACGCATAGCTGGCCAGGCGGAAGTCATGGCCCTGCGGGCGAAGGTCCTGCAGCACGTACTGGCCGTCACCGATGGTGATCGGCGGGCGGGGCTCGGCGCGGATACGATCGACCTCGGCGAGGTAGTGCGCCAGTTCCCCCGGGGCAACGCGGTCGATGCCGGCCCAGCGCTTGAGGAACCAGACCAGGAAGCGCTCCTGCTCGGGGGGGCTCAGCCGCTCGTACAGCAGCGTCGAGATCGCCTCGGCGTCCGCCAGATAGCGTTGGATCAGGCCTCGCAGGCGCGCATCGTCTTCCGCCGGGCCGTTGCCAGCCAGTGCCACCAGGTCGGACAGGAACCGGCTGCGTGACGGGAACGGTCCGAAGAACGCATCGACGACGCGCTCGGCGGCGCTGCCGTCGTTGAGCGCGCAGAAGCGCTCCCTGAAGGCCGCGTAGCGGTCCGCGTGGGTAGCCTGGACGGCGGGCAGGTCCGCCAACAAGGCCACCAGCTCCTCGGTGCTGCGTGCGATTGGCCCGGGCAGGTCCTGGGCCATGTCCAGGTAGAAGCCGCGGACCTGTTCGGCGTAATGCTCCAGGTCGTAGCAATAGAACAGGATCGGCCGGCCAGTGGTGGCGTAGTCGAAGAAGATCGAGGAGTAGTCGGTGATCAGCACGTCGGCGATCGCGCACAGCTCGCTGGCATCGTCCACCTGCGATACATCGCGCACATTGGCCGGAAGCGTCAGTTCCTGTAGCCCCGTGCTGACCAGGTGGTGGCCGCGCAGCAGCAGGATCTGGTCCGGAGCCAGGGCCGCGGCGACCTTCACCAGATCCAGTTGCAGGTCGAAGTCGAACTGCCAATGCCCGACCTGCTGGCTGTCGCGCCAGGTGGGGGCATACAGCACGAAGCGATGACCGGAGGGCAGCGCGAGCCGGGCGAGGGTGTCCTCCCGTGCGCTGACCGGGGCTACCAGTGGATCGGCCACGGGGTAGCCGGCTTCCAGGATCGGGCCGTCGTAACGGAAGGCCCTCCGGAGCACATCGCTGGAATAGCGGTTCTCGCTCAACAGCAATGTCCAGGCACGGGATTCGCGGTACAGGTTGTCGCGTGCCTCCACTTCCGGCCCGGTCACCGTGATGTCGTAGCCCAGCCGCTTCAACGGCGTGCCGTGCCAGGTCTGCAGGTAGCGTGTCTGCGGCTTGCGCCCGTGCGCGGTGAACAGGATGTTGTTGACACGGTACTTGGCCTGCGCGAGCAGGCGGAGGTATTCGGCGGAGCCGCGGATCACCCGCTGCGGGTTTCCCGGGATCTGCTCGTCTCCGTTGTAGGCCCAGACGCAGCGCAGGTCCGGGCGCATCCGGCGCAGTGCCTCGTAGATGTAGCGCGGGTTGCCGGCGTATGCCCTGCCGAAGAAGCTCTCAAACAGGACCAGGTCCTCCTGCAAGGGCAGTTGTTCGAGCAGGGAGGGAAATGCAGCGCGCAGGTTCTCCGCTTCGACGGTCATCGCGTGCTGCTCCAGCGGCGCGGTGAACAAGGCCAGCGAGCTGGCGCTGTCGCTCAGGTAGGCCGACAGCCCATGGGCCTGCACGGCATCACAAAAAAAGTGGCGGTCCGCGCCATCAGCGGTGGTTCCGATCAACTGCTGGAACTGACCCGTATTGCCTACTTCGATCTGCACATCCCAGCGCTGGGGGGTATCTTCCAGCAGTGCCGGGCCGGGCAAGCGCGAGCGCGCGGCATCGCCTTCGAGCAGGATGTCCAGCGGCACGCAGCGCTTGCCGTCACGGCGGCGCAGGCGAAGGGCACTGATGCCACGCGGGGCCGGCTGCAGGTGAAGCCACAGGTCGCGGCCCTCGCCGGCAAGGGCGTGGATATGGAAGACAGGCAGCATCAGCGCACTCCGGCGAGCAGGGCAGTGGCCTGCGGTGCATTGTCGGCAGGTGGTGGGTCCAAGCCATGCAGGCGGATGCGTGCCTTGAGGGCGGAGCTGGAGATGTCCTCGGTGCGCGGCAGATAGCGGACCTGACAATGGCGGGCCAGCGCATCGAAGTGCCCGGTCCAGTCCGAGCCCATCACCAGGATGTCCGCGCCGTAACGCTGGATGTCGATGGCCTTCTGCTCCCAACTGTCCTCGGGGAAGACATCGTCGACATAGCGGATCGCGCGCAGCACGGCCTCGCGGTCGGCGTAGCACTGGGTTGCGGTCTTTCGCTTGATGGCGTTGAACCGGTCCGAGGACAGGCCGACCAGCAAGTGGTCGCCCAGTTCCCGGGCACGACGCAACAGGTTCACGTGCCCCACGTGCAGAAGATCGAACGTCCCGTAGGTCAGAACAAGCGCCATGATGTGCGATTCCAGACGGCCATGATTGCCTTGTGACAGGCAAGATCCGTGCCGTGGGCGTCAATCGCGGGTGGCGTTCCAGTAGGCAGAGCGGGGGACGCTGTCCCCATCGGGCTTGTAGGGCGGCTGCGCCATTGAAAGGTGCGGACGTTCCCAGGCGACGTCGCGACGCACCACCCGTGCCGGTGTACCCACGGCCACGCAGTTGTTCGGGATGGGCCCGGTGACCACGCTGTCCATGCCGATCACGCTGCCATCGCCGATCCGCGCGCCGCCCAGGCAGCACACTCCGAACGCCAGCCAGACATGGGCGCCGATGACGATGTCCTCGACCGGGTTGATGCGCTGGCCGGTGTGGATATCGAAGATGGGGTGGGCATCGTCACCGCGCAGCTGTACTTCCGAGGCCAGCATGCAGTCGTCCCCCACCGTCACCCGGCCGCCTTCGCTGGTGGCGATGAAGGTCCGCGCCGTGGTGGTTACCCCGGCACCGATGGTGATGACGCAATCCTCACCGAGGCGGATGAGCGCGGACAAGCTGCCGGCGGGGCCGGCGGCGCCGATCCGGCAGTGTGCATTGGAGCCGTGGAACTCGACGGCGGTGTTCACCAGGCGCGCACGCGGGTCGATTTCCAGCGTGCAGTTGTGGCCTTTGAACACGGTGGTCAGGCTGTTCAGCCCGACCGGCGCGATGACGCGGTTGCCACGTTCATCGCGCAGCTCACTGCGTTCGGGCGCGGCGAGTGTTGCTTGCCTGGAATCCATCACGATCAGTCTGCTACCTGTTCCCGCTCGATCCCGTACTTGCGCAGCTTCTCCACCAGGGTGGTGCGGCGCAGGCCCAGCAGTTGGGCGGCATGGGCGACCACGCCCTGGGTGCGTTCCAGCGCCTCGTTGATCAGGGTCAGTTCGATGCCGGCCATGTGGTCGCGCAGGTCCAGCCCCTCGCTGGGCAGGCTGGCCGGCTTGAACGCCGCCGCCTTGGCCTGCGTGGCGGTCGGCGCACGGGCTGCCGCCAGCACCGCCTGTACCGCCGGCTCATCGACCGGGTTGGCCGAGGCCGCCATGTTGCCGTCGCCGCGGTAGCGGCTGGGCAGGTCCTGCACGCGCACCAGCCCGCCCGGGTGCAGGACGGCCAGGCGCTCGACCAGGTTGGTCAGTTCGCGCACGTTGCCCGGCCAGGGATAACCGGCCAGCGCCAGCAGGGCCTCGTCGGCGAAGCGGACTTCGCCGCGGCCGGTGCGGGCCAGCTGGGCCGCGATGGTCTGCACCAGTGCCGGGATGTCGGCGGTACGCTCGCGCAACGCGGGCACGTCGATCGGGAACACGTTCAGGCGGTAGAACAGGTCCTCGCGGAACTTGCCTTCGTTGATGCGCGTTTCCAGGTCACGGTGGGTCGCGGCGATCACCCGCACATTGCAGCGGATGGTCTGGTTGCCACCGACACGCTCGAAGCTGCGCTCCTGAAGCACGCGCAGCAGCTTGACCTGCATCGGCAGGCTCATGTCGCCGATCTCGTCCAGCAGCAGGGTGCCACCCTCGGCCATCTCGAAGCGGCCCTTGCGCGCGGTCAGCGCACCGGTGAAGGCGCCTTTCTCATGGCCGAACAGCTCGCTTTCGAGCAGGTCCGGCGGGATCGCGCCGCAGTTGATCGCCACGAACGGCCCATCACGGCGCGGTGAGCGCTGGTGGATGGAGCGCGAGACCACTTCCTTGCCGGTACCCGATTCGCCCAGCACCAACACGGTGGTGTCGAAGTTGGCGACCTGCTCGATCAGCTGGCGCAGCTCGGTCACGGCCGGGCTGGTGCCGGTCGGGCCGTTGTCGTCGATGGCGCTGGACTGGTGCTCGGTGTCCAGCCGCTTGAGGCTGGCACGGCGCAGCAGGGCTTCCACCTGCGCCAGGCGCATCGGCTGCTCCAGCGGCCAGACATTGGCTTCGTGCAGGCCGTAGTGGCGCGAGAACGCCAGCGGGTCACCTTCGCCCAGCAGGACCGGCGGCGGCAGCGGCGCGGCGGCCAGCCAGTTGAAGAAGCCGGCGGCCAGATCGGCGTCTTCCAGCGTGCCGACCACCACGGCCATCCAGTCATTGCTGCGGTGGCGGCTGGTGTCGATGTCCTGCGCGTCGCTGACCCAGCGCGGGGTGAAGTCCATGAACTCCAGCAGGGACAGGGTCCGCTCGGCGCGAACCGCGTCGGCATCGATGACGAGGATGCGTGACTCACTCATCGCCTTGCTCCTTGAGGGCCTCCAGGATCGGCATGACTTCCTGGATGTAAGAGAGTTTGCTGACGAAGTTGTCGGCGCCGGCGCGCAGGGCGTGCTCGCGGTGCTCGGAATCGTCGAAGTGGCTGGCGATGACGATGTACGGCGCGTCATCCTGGGTCTTGATCAGGCGCGTGGCCTGCAGCCCGCCCATCTCCGGCATGGCCAGGTCCATCAGCACCACGCGCGGGCGCAGCGTCTCGGAGCGTTCGATGGCCTGCAGGCCGTTGGCGGCGCTGCCGATCACTTCCAGCCATTCGATGCGGCGGAAGTGGCGCATGGCGGCGTTGATGAAGCCTTCGTGGTCATCAACCAGCAGTACGGTGAGCTTGCTCATGGAATTCCTTTGTTCAGCCCACGCGGGCCAGCAGCGGCTTGGTGCCCTGGCGGCGGCGTTCGCGTGCCGGGGCGATGTCGAGTTGTTCGCGATATTTTGCGACGGTACGACGTGCGATGTTTACCCCCTGGCGCGAGAGCAGGCCCGCGATGGCCTCGTCGGCCAGCGGCCGCCCGGCCGGCTCGGCGTCGATCAGGCGCTTGACCATGGCCTTGACCGCCTGCCCGGAGACGCTGGCGCCCTCCAGGCGGACGGCGAAGAAATGCTTCAGTTCGAATGTGCCGCGCGGCGTCTGCAGGTACTTGCCGGAAGTGATGCGCGAGACCGTGGACTCGTGCATGCCGATGCTGTCGGCCACTTCCTTCAGGGTCAGTGGCGCCATTGCCTCATCGCCCTGGACCAGGAACGCGGCCTGGCGCTCGACGATCACACGGGCGGTGCGGATCAGGGTGTCGTAGCGCATGGACAGGCCGCGGGTCAGCCAGCGGGCTTCCTGCAGCATGTCGCGCAAGGGCTGCGCGGCCTCGCTGCCGTTGTCGGCCAGGGCGCGTTCGTAGCCAGCGTTGATGGCGATGCGCGGGGTGGTGGCGGGGTTCAGCGCGACGCGCCATTGCCCGTCCGCGTGCCAGGCCACCACGTCGGGGAGGATGGCCTCGTCCTGCTGCGGCTGCAGGCTGTCACCCGGCCGCGGTTGCAGCGACAGGATCAGCCGGAACGCCTCGAGGACGTCGTCCTGCTCGGCATCGAGTGCAACGGCCAGGGCGGCGTAATCATGGTTGGCCAGCAGTTGCAGGTCGGCATCGAGCAGGCGCGCGGCCAGGTGGCGCGCCGGCACCACGCCGGGCAGCGCCGCCAACTGTGCCAGCAGGCACTCGCGCAGGTCGGTCGCCGCCATGCCGGCCGGCTCGCCGTGCAGCAGGCGCTGGCGCACGGCTTCCACGTCGCTGGCGGTGCGGTCCAGGCGCGCACTGGCCAGGCGGGTCAGCTCGGCCAGGGCGCCCTGCAGGTAGCCGGCGTCATCGCAGTGCTCCAGCCAGAAGCTGGCGATGGCCAGGTCGGATGCGTCCAGCTCCAGGGCCAGTGCATTGAGCACGCGCAGCTGCGGGTCGGTGGACTCGCCGGCGGCGATGCGCGCCATGCGGTCATCCTCGCCGTCATTCCAGCCGCCGCCGGCCACGTCCCACATCGAGCTCTCCGGCAGTTCGTCGAACGCGGCCGTTTCCACCTGCGCGTCGTTGCCATTGGCCGTGGCCGGGCTCTCTTCCTGCTCGTCCTGCAGCTCCAGCAACGGATTGCTTTCCAGCGCCTGGCGGACTTCCAGCTCCAGCTGCATGCCATTGAGCTGCAACAGGCGGATCGACTGCAGCAGGGCAGGCGTGAGGTGGAGCTGCTGGCCCAACTGGGCAGAGAGTGTGGCTTTCATGCGATTCCCCGGCGGCGCTGTGTGAAGGCCGCGTTGTGGAACGCATCTTGCGTGGCGGAGTGCCGACGCTGAAATCAGGGAGGCCCTGAGGGCTGTCCTGATTAACCCCACTTTGCGTAGGGGAAAACCTTACAAATCGTCATTTTTCTGGCGCGACGAGCCGCGGAATTCCAGATAGGTCATTGATTCTTATCGAAGTGCCAGTAAGTGGCGACGGAAATTCGAATCTGTGACAACGAACATGCTCGGTCAGTGACCTGACGTCAGCCAAGATCCTTCTCGTGCCGCACGGCGAACAGCAACAGGTCATTCGCGCGCCGGCAGCCCAGCGCTTCCATCATGCGGGCGCGGTGGGTTTCCACCGTCTTGACGCTGATGCCCAGCTCGGCGGCGATCTCCTTGGTGGTCTGGGCACTGCCCAGTCGACGCAGTATCTGCTTCTGCCGTGGCGACAGCGCGGCGATGCCCGTGGGCCGCTCGCGGTTGATAAGCGGGGCCAGCATCTTGGCCGAGATGTGCGGGCTCAGGAACACCTGTCCGGCGTGCGCGGCGCGCAGTGCCAGCTCCAGTTCGGCCGGAGCGGCGTCCTTGACCACGAAGCCGACCGCACCGCGGTCCAGGGCGTCGCGGACGTGGCCGGCATCGTCGTGCATGGACATCATCACCACCCGCGCCTGCGGCTGGCGGGCACGGATGTCACTGAGGGCTTCCAGACCGGTACGGCCCGGCAGCGACAGGTCCATCAGGATCAGGTCGGGAACGTGCAGCAGGGCCAGGTCCAGGGCCTGCGCGGCGTCGCTGGCTTCGGCGACCACCTGCACGCCTTCGAAGCTCTGCAGCAGCCGGTTCAGTCCCGCCCGGACCAGGGTGTGGTCATCGACAATGAGAACGCGCACGTGGAACGGTCTTCCCCCTAGAAGTCCCCCACCTTAGCCGAGCGCGACGTGTGACGCCAGTCAACTAAAGGAGGGCAATCAACGATTGCGGCGGCTGTCGGCGATCTGCCGCCGATGCAGGCGGAACAGGTGCCGTTCGACCGCTGCGTTCAGGTTGTCGCCCAGGCCGGTGAAGCCCAGCCACAACCGGCTGCCGCCCTCAAGGGGGGCCTCGGCCAGCACGGTGGCGGGCAGTTCGATGTGGTCGGGCAGCCAGTCGGCCGGCTGCAGCTGGATCACCCCGGCGCTGCCGGGTGCCAGTGCGGTGGTTTGCTCGAGATCCAGGCGCAGGCCATGCCGTGACCAGCGCACCGCTCGGACTGGCAGGGCCGGGTTGGCCTGCTGCAGCAGGCGGCCGAGCAGGACCAGGGCCAGGTCCATGCGGGCCTCCAGGCGCTGCAGCTGCGCGCTGGTGTCGCTGCGCTCGTCGCCGTCGTCGCTGCTGCGCGAATCCTCGACCAGCGCGACGCTGCGCAGCAGCATCTCCGAGGTGCCCGGACGGGCGACGCGTGCTCCGGCCGTGAACTGCACCGGCACGACGACATCGCAGCTGAGCGTATCGTCGAACAGGGTGCCTTCGGCAGCGGCGGCGCCGTCGTGGCTCATGCCAGCGTACCGGCCTGCAGGTAGGCGTTGGCGGCGCGGGTGGATTGCCGCTCGGCACGCAGGTACTGGGCCGCTTCGTCGCGCAGCTGGCGCATGCGCGTGGTCAGCGAGAGCTGCTGTTCGAGCAGGTCCTGCAGCGCCTGCGGAGCACTGTGGGCGCCATGGGCGTGGAGGTAGTCGCGCACGCGCTGGTCGTGTTCGCCGACGATGCGCTCGGTGGTGGCATGGTCCTCGGCCTCGATCGCGTTCTTGATCAGGTCCAGGTCCACGTGCAACGCCTGCAGCAGGGCGCTCGCGTCGTTGTTCATGGCATCAGGCTCCATGTGCGGTGGGCAGGGTGCGCTGTTCCTGGGGAATGGCGTTCCATGCGCTCTCGATCTCGCCGATCAACGACAGCGACTCCTGCAGCGGTACCGCGTCGTTGTTGAGGTTGGCTTCGGTCAGGCGCTGCATGACGTAGTCGTACAGGGCCGACAGGTTGCCGGCGATCTCGCCGCCGGCTTCGTGGTCCAGCGAACCATTCAGGTGCCCGATGATCGCACAGGCTTCACCGATCGCCTTGCCTTTCAATGCCTGGTCGCCGTTGGCCAGGCAGGCTTCGGCGCGACGGATGCGCTCGCCCGCGCCTTCAAGCAGCAGGGCGACAAGGCGGTGCGGGTCCGCGTCGACGACGCGGCTGGTGACGCCGACCTTGCGGTACTGCTCGGCATAGTGGCGGTTGGCACCGTACATGGGGTTCTCCTTGGGACTTCGTCATGGCCGGGCCGGCGCTGGCGAAAAGTGGTCGTATTGGTGTGCGTGGGGAAGGGCGCTGCCGGCCGGTCAGCTCTTCTTGTTGAGCGCGCTGATCTGCTGGCTGAGGTAATCGCTGGTGCTCTGCATCTTCGCCACCACCGTGTCCATGGCGGTGAACTGGGCGGTATACCGCGCGGAGACCTTTTCCATCCGCGCATCCAGGTCGTCCAGGTCCTTCTCCAGCTTGCTGATCTGCTTGGTCAGCGAGTTGGTGCGCAGGGTCAGTGTGCCGTTGCTGCCCAGGTTGGTCTTGAGCATGGCGCTGAGGCTGGAGGTGAACGAGCCGTCGCTGCCCAGCAGCTTGCGGGCGGCAGAGGGGTCCTCGGCGACCTTGGCGTCGAACGTGGTGGTGCTGAAGGCCAGGGTGCCGTCCTTGTTGACGGTCACGCCCAGGGCCTTGAGGTCGAGCATGCTGGCGCTGGCCTCGCCGCGCAGCTGCTGCTGCAGGCCGCGTACCAGCGAGTCACCGGTCAGCGCGGAGGCCTTGTCGTTGGTGGCGTCGTAGGCGCTGCTGCTCTTGAGCAGGCCGACCGTGGTGTTGTAGGCGGCAACGAAGGCCTGGGTGTTGATCTTCAGGCCGGAGTTGTCCGCAGCCACCGTCAGCGTGCGCTTGGTGCCTTCCTCGGCCTTGTTCAGGGTGAGGGTGACGCCAGGCAGCAGGTCGGTGATGGTGTTGCTGCTGGACTCGCGCTCGAAGCCGTCTACCCGCACCAGTGCGTTGGCCGGTGCGATGTTCTCGGTCATGCCGCCGCTGGTGCCATCCCAGGTCAGCGCCGACAAGCCACCGTTGCCGCCGCTGGCGGTGACCGTCAGTGCGCCTTCGGTGCCGCCATTGACCGCATTCATCACCAGGTGCTGGCCGTCGTTGGCGGTGATGATGGTGGCGTTGACCCCCTTGCCGCCAGCGGCCTTGTTGATGGCGGCGGCGATCTGCGTCAGCGTGCTGCCCTCGGCGATGTCCACGTCCAGCGTCTCTTCGCCCCAGGCGAACGTCAGCTTTCCGTCGCCCACCTTGGCATCGGCGCCGAACGCGCCGGAGCTGAGCTTCTGGCTCTGCGCCAGCCGCACCACTTCGACCTCGTAGGTGCCGGCGGTGGCGCTGGTCTTGCCGTTGGAGTCGGTCACCACCGTGGCGCTGAAGCTGGTGGCGGTATCGCTGATGCTGGTCTTGTAGGCGCCGTTGGTGGCGCTCTTGGCCATCGCTTCCAGCGCCGACTGCAGGCTGCTCAGCGAGTTCTTGATGTTGCCCAGCGCCGAGAGCTGGGTGGTCGCCTTCGTGCCCTGGTTGTTGATGCGGGTCTCGGCCGGCTTGCGTTCGGCAGCCACGAGCTGGGCGACGAGGGTCGGGATGTCCAGTCCGGAGCCGACGGCAGCGAGGGATGAGGAGGCCATGTAGTTTCCTTGGTCGTGGCGTGCGGACGCCCGTACAGGCATCCTCGATATCGGCACGCCCGTGCCGTTTCTTTAGGCGGGCGCGCGCAGGGCTCCCCGTGTGGATGCAAGTGGCGTGCCGTTGCCGCAGGCCGGCCCCCGGCGCCGCCAACGCACAAACCCCCGCCTTGCGGCGGGGGTCTGCGTTTGTTGCTGCCTCCAGGGCCGCCTTGCGGCGGCGCCGGCGGTGATCAGCCCAGCAGGCTCAGCACGTTCTGGGTGGAGCTGTTGGCCTGGGAGAGCATCGCGGTGCCGGCCTGCTGCAGGATCTGCGTGCGGGTCAGCTCGGCGGTTTCCTTGGCGTAGTCGGTGTCGCGGATGCGGCTGCGCGAGGCCGACAGGTTTTCCGAGGTGGTGGACAGGTTGGAGATGGTCGAGCTGAAGCGGTTCTGGATCGCACCCATGTCGGCGCGCGAGCTGTTGACCGCGGTCAGGGCCTTGTCGACCACTTCCAGCGCCTGCTGGGCACCGATGAAGGTGGAGATGTCCAGGGTGCCGGCGACCTTCTGGCTGGACACGGCGGTGGCGTCCTGGGCGGCGAAGGCGGTGCCGCCGGAGGTCAGGCCGGTCGTCTGGCCGGTGGTGGCCGGGCTGATGGTGCCGAAGGTGAAGCCGGTGGTGAACTGGTTGCCCTTGACCGCCTTCAGGCTGATCGCGCCGTTGCTGTCGACTTCGGCGTAGACGCCGCTCTGGTCCATCTTGTCGTTGATGGCGGCAGCCACCTTCTTGTTGATGGAGGTGGTGCTTTCACCGGCTTCGAACTTCACGTCCTCGATGGTGATGTCCTTGGCGCTGCTCGCGCCAACGGCCTGCACGCTGACCTTGATGCCGGAGATCTTGCCCGCGGCGGTGGCGGCGGCGCCGGAGGCAACCACGCTGACGGCGGTGGTGTCGGCGGCGAAGTTCATCTTGCCCAGGGTGTCGATGTTCGAGTCGACGATGCTGTTGATGCCGATGGTCTGGCCGGAGTCGGCGCCGACCTGGAACAGCGCGCCGGAGAAGCTGCCGTCCAGCAGTTTGGTGCCGTTGAAGTTGGTCTGGTTGGCGACGCGGTCGATTTCCTTCAGCAGCTGGTTCACTTCCGAATTCAGCGCTTCGCGGTCGGTGGTCGAGTTGGTGGCATTGGACGACTGCACGGCCAGCTCGCGGATACGCTGCAGGTTGTTGCCGATCTCGACCATCGCGCCTTCGGCGGTCTGGGCCAGCGAGATGCCGTCGTTGGCGTTACGGGTGGCAACGTCCAGGCCGCGGATCTGGGTGGTGAAGCGCTCGGAAATCGCCAGGCCGGCGGCGTCGTCCTTGGCGCTGTTGATGCGCAGGCCCGAGGACAGGCGCTGAATCGAGGTGGCCAGGCTGGTGCCGCTGGTGTTCAGGTTGCGCTGAGCATTGAGCGACATGATGTTGGTGTTGATGACTTGTGCCATGATTCGGATTCCTTTTTGGCGTTTGATCCGGCAGCTCAACCTGACCGGTACTGGATGCAGTGGGGGTGGCGTAGGGCGCCGCAGTACCGCTGCTGATATCAATAACGGCACACACCCCGGCAGCTTTAGGCCCCGACGACAAGGTTTTTTTTCCGCCGGGCAGGGCGCCGGAAAAGCAGCCGGCAGCGCCGGCAAGCGGGTGCCCCGGCATGGTCGCCCCCAACGAAAAGGCCCCGGCATGCCGGGGCCTTTCCTGTTTGCCTCGCTGCAACGGTTACTGCTGCAGCAGGCTCAGCACGCTCTGCGGCTGCTGGTTGGCCTGTGCCAGCATGGCGGTACCGGCCTGCTGCAGGATCTGCGTGCGGGTCAGCTCGGCGGTTTCCTTGGCGTAGTCGGTGTCGCGGATGCGGCTGCGCGAGGCCGACAGGTTTTCCGAGGTGGTGGTGAGGTTGGCGATGGTGGAGGTGAAGCGGTTCTGGATCGCGCCCATCTCCGCACGCGAGTTGCTGACCGCGGTCAGGGCCTTGTCGACGATCTCCAATGCGCGCTGCGCGCCGGTGAAGTCGCGGATGTCCAGGTCCTCGGCATGCTGGGTGGACATGGTGGTCGGCACCGTCAAGGCACCGCCGGTGTAGGTCAGGCCGGTGCCGCCGGTCAGCGTGCCGAGGTTGGCGGCGGTGATGGTCTGGCCGGCCTTGAGCGACTGGAAGGTGAGCTCGCCGGTGGTGCCGTCCACCGAGGCGTACAGGCCGGTCTGGTCCAGCTTGTCGTTGATGGCCTGGGTGAGCTTGCGGTTGATGTCGGCGGCGGTGTCACCCACGTCGACCTTGATGTCGTCGATCTTGATCTGGGTGGCGCTGCTGGCACCGGCGGCCTGGACGCTGATGGTGATCCCGGACACCTTGCCGACGGCGGTGCCGGAGGCGGCCGAGGGCACCGCACCGATGCCGGTCATGTCACCGGCGAAGCCGGCCGTGCCGATGGTGTCGGTGTTGACGTCGACGATGCTGTTGATGCCGATGGTCTGGCCGGCGTCGGCGCCGACCTGGAACAGGGCCCCGGCGAAGCTGCCATCCAGCAGCTTGGTGCCGTTGAAGTTGGTCTGGTTGGCGACGCGGTCGACCTCCGAGAGCAGCTGGCGCACTTCGGCGTTCAGCGCCTCGCGGTCGGTGTCGGAGTTGGTGGCGTTGGCCGACTGCACGGCCAGCTCGCGGATGCGTTGCAGGTTGTTGCCGATCTCCACCATCGCGCCTTCGGCGGTCTGGGCCAGCGAGATGCCGTCATTGGCATTGCGCACGGCAACGTCCAGGCCACGGATCTGGGTGGTGAAGCGCTCGGAGATGGCCAGGCCGGCCGCATCGTCCTTTGCGCTGTTGATGCGCAGGCCCGAGGACAGGCGCTGGATGCTGGTCGCCAGGCTGGTGCCGCTGGTGTTCAGGTTGCGCTGGGCGTTCAGCGACATGATGTTGGTGTTGATGACTTGTGCCATGGGACTTCTCCGTTGTGTTCTATGCCTGCATCAGGCGATGCGGTGATTCGGTTTGGCAGTGCGGCTGCCGTCAGGTGGGTCAGCGGATCATGTTGAACAGCGACATCGACTGCATCTGGGTGAAGATGGTCTGGGCCGCCTGGAGCGCCGCACCCTCGAGCTTGTATTGCCCGATGGCCTCGGCGTAATCGACGTCGCGCAACTGCGACAGCGAGCTTTTCAGGGTGACGGTGTTGGCCTCGCGCAGCGAGGCGGCGTCGTCGATGGTCTTCAACTGCGCGCCGCCGGCGGCGCGTGCATCGATCATCGCCTCGGCCGCGCGCGAGACATCACGCAGGCTCGCTTGCAGCCCGTTCTGCTGCGCGGTACGGCCGGCTTCGGTGGACACGTCCATGTCCAGTGCCTGCACCAGCCGGTCGATGGTGGAGAACACGTCGCGGCTCTGGGCCTGCCCGGCGCTGAACTCGTCGCCCGCCGCAGGCTCGCCCTCGATGCGCATGCGCAGCCCCCCGAAGGTGATGTTGTCGCCGCTGGTGTACGTGCCGGTGCTGACCACGGTGTTGCTCGCGTCGACGATCTCGTAGCTGTCGGCGGCGGTGAAGCGAACGGTATAGCTGCTGCCGTCCCAACTGCCGGAACCGTCGCGGCTCAGGTCGGTGAGCACGCCCTTGCCGGTGTTGGTGGCCGCAGCGCTGCCGTCGACCGTCCCGTCGCCGGTGCGGATGCGCAGGAAGATCTCGCTGCCGGGCTGCGCGTCGCTGACGAACGTGCCCGGCGCCACTTCGACCTTGCGCTGGATCTGGTCGCCGTTGTAGGTGACCACGCCATTGCTGAGCGTGAACGGGGCATCGCCATCGGAGGCCCCGCCGAACAGGTAGCGGCCATTGCCGTCGGTGGTGTTGGCCAGCGCCAGCATCTGTTGCTTGATCGACTTCAGCTCGCTGGAGACAGCCTTGCGGTCATCGCTGGACAGCGAGGCGTTGTTGGCCTGGATGGTCAGGTCGGAGATGCGCTGCAGCAGTTCGCCGGCCTGGGCAAGGGCGTTCTCCTGCAGCCCCAGCCGGTTCTGGACGGTGTTGGCGTTGGCGCCAAGCTTTTCCAGTTCGGCCAGCATGCGGTCCATGCCGACCGCGGTACCGGCGCCGACCGGGTCGTCCTTGGCAGTGACGATCTTGCTGCCGGTGGAGAGCTGCTGCTCCAGGTGCGACAGCTTGCTCTGCTTGGACTGCATCAGCGCCACCGAGCGGTCGTAGATCATGCTGCTGGAGATGCGGGTATTCATCAGCCCACCGCCCTGAGGATTGTCTGGAACATGTTTTCTGCCGTGGAGATCAGCTGCGAAGCAGCCTGGTAAGCCTGTTGCAGGCGGAGCATGTCGGCCGCTTCCTCATCCAGGTTCACCCCGGACACCGAGTCGCGCGCGGCCTGCGCGTTGTCGTTGATGACCTGCTGGGCCTGCAGCGAATATTCGGCCGAACGTGCCGCCGCACCGACCTGGGTGGTCAGGCCACCGAGGGCACCGTTGAGGGTGACGGTGCCGCCGCTGAGCGCCTTGGCATCCTCCACGCCGGCCAGGCGCGAGGCGTTGCCGTTGTCACTGGAGCCGGGGCCGGTCTTGCCGATGGTGAAGGTGTCACCGGCGGCGGGCTTGCCGTCCAGCACCAGGCTCCAGCCGTTCGCGCTGATGGCCTGGCCTGGCGTGTAGGTGAAGGGACCGGCGCCGTCGATGGTGTACTGGTTGGCGTCGATGAACTCGATGCTGGCGGGGTTGAGCAGGGCCGGGTCGGAGGCGTCGAGCACATCCAGCTTGCCCAGCACGCCGGTGCCGGTGTTGGCCAGGTCCGCTCCGGCCTTGACCGGGTTGGCCGCGGCGATGCGCGAGGGATCGGTGATGGCCACCGATAAACCGGTGATCGCCGCGCCGGTGGGCTGCAGCAGGAAGCGATCATTCAATCCCGGGGTACCGCCCACCTCGAAGCGCACGCCATTGACCACGAACGGGTCGGCGGCGGTGCCGGTGCCGGTCATGGCGACGCTGGCACCGGTGTCGGCGCGGGTGGCCTCCCAACCGGTGCCGTTGTACTTGAGCAGGATGTTCTGGCCATCCAGGGCGGCCAGGTCGCCATAACTGGCGGTCAGGGTGGCGCTGCCGGTATTGCCGCTGTGCGCGCTCACCTTGGGCGTGCCCAGGTTGAAGAAGTCCGTGCCCATGTCCCCGTACAGGTCCATGCCCTCGGCGTGGGCCTGGTTGAACGTGGTGGCCATGCCGACGGCGATCCTTCCCAGTTCATTCTGGGCAGGGGTGAGGACGCGGTCGCGGAACTCGAGCATGCCGCCGATCTGGCCACCGAGCGCATTGCCATCCAGCACGATGGTCATGCCCTGGGTCTTGATCGCCAGCTGCAGGCGCTCGGGCTGGTAGGGATCGGCGGCGGTGGTGATCTGCGAGGCGGTCGAGCCGACCACCAGCGCCTGGCCGCCGGCCGAATAGACATTGGTGATGCCGCCATCCTGGATTACCGCCGTACCACCGGTGTAGCCGACCAGCTGGGTGATCAGCTGGTCGCGGCGGTCCAGCAGGTCCGGCGCGGCGGCATTGCCCTTGCTGCCGATCGCACCATTGAGCTGGGCGATCTCGGCGGCCAGCCGGTTGACCTCGGTGGTCGCGGCCAGCAGCCCGTTGTTCACCTCGCTGTTGAGGCTGTCCAGGCTGTTGTTGAGCTGCTTGAAGCGATCGACCAGGGTGGACGCGCTGTCGAGCATGTCGCGGCGTTCGGTGGTGGCCGCAGCGTTGGAGGACAGGCCGTTGACGGCATCGAAGAACTTGGACCAGACCCCGGTGACGTTGGTCGCGGTATCGGAGAGCAGCGCATCGACGCGATCGGACAGCGTGGACAGCTTTTCCAGCCGCGCCAGTTCGCCGCTGCTGTCCAGCAGCCGCGAGATGGCGAGCTGGTCGGCGACGCGACGGATGTCCACGATGCGGGTACCGGTGCCTACATCGCCATAGCCGACGTTGACCGAGGGTGCCGTGGCGAAGTCCACGGTCTGCCGGCTGTATCCGTCGGTCTTGATGTTGGCGACGTTGTTGCTGACCGTTGCCAGGGCACGCTGGAACGCGATCAGGGCACTGGTGCTGGTGGAAAGAACACTGGACATGGACGTCTATCTCAACGACGGGTGAGGCCGGTCAACCCGGCGGCGGAAGCGAGGGTCTGGCCGAAGCGGTTGCCGACTTCGGCAATCGCACCGACCGCGCGGTCGATGGTCGGGCCGGCGGCAATGGCGGCGATCTTGGCGGCGTAGGACGGGTCGGTCGCATAGCCGGCACGCTGCAAGCCCTGTGCGAAACCACGCACGTCGCCACCGGCCTTCAGCGCGGCCTGGTAGCGCGGGCTGTTCTTCAGCATCCGCACGTAGTCGTTGAAGCTGTCGGCCACCGAGCCATAGGCACGGAAGCTGGCGCGTTCGGAGCGGCGCTGGCCGTCCACGTACTCATGCGTACCGGCGCTGGCGCGCTCACCGCTCCAGCCGGTGGCCTTGATCCCGAACAGGTTGTGGCTGCTCTGGCCGTTCTCCCGCTTGATGTGGCGCTTGCCCCAGCCGGTCTCCAATGCCGCCTGTGCGACCAGGGCGCGTGGGTTCACGCCCAGCTCCTGCGCGGCACGCTGCGCGTGCGGCCAGATGCTGGCGACGAACCCTTCCGGCGTATGCGTGCCCAGGCTGCTGGCGGCCAGGTTGGCCTGCGTCGTGTCCACGGCGTCACCGCGTTCGGCGGCGGTCACCGCGCTCCAGCGGTCATCGGCCGTTGTCCATTCGGCCTGCGCCGGCATGCCGCTGCCGTCGTACGGATGGGCGCTGCCCAACGCGGCGTGCAGCTCGCCGGTGTCACGCCCGGCGATCAGGTCCAACGCCTGCGATTGCGGGGCAAGATAGGCGGCGCGTTCGCTGGCGTCGAGCGCGGCGAACGGGTCTTCGCCGGGGCCGGGCTGCAAGGGCAGGGCAGCCGGGCGGATGTCCGGTGCGGCCAACTGGTAGGCGCGTGCCGCCGCGGCAGGCGTGATCGCCGGATCCACCGGCGCCGCGGTGGCCTGCTGTCCGCCGCCCAACTGCCTTGCGATCATCGCCGACAGGCCCAGGCCGCGCCCCCGCGTCATCGCCTCGGCGATGCGCTGGTCGTACATCTCGCGGAACATCTGGTTCTCGCCGGGGAACAGCGAGTCGCCGAAGCTGGCCTCGCGCATGCTCTTGATCAACATCTGCGCGAACTGGCCTTCCAGCTGGCGCGCGACCTTGTCGATCTTGGCCGGATCGTTGGCGGTGGCCGGGTTCAGCTCGAACGGCGCAGGAGCGATACGCATGTCAGATGACCTCGAGATCGGCGCTCAATGCACCGGCCTGCTTGAGGGCTTCCAGGATGGCGATCAGGTCGCCCGGTGCCGCACCCACCTCGTTCACGGCTCGCACGATCTCGTCCAGCGTCGCGCCGCCGTCGAAGCGGAACATGCGGCTGCCTTCGTTGCTGGCGGTGATGGTCGATTGCGGGCTGGCGACGGTCTGGCCGTTGCCGAACGCATTGGGCTGGCTGACCTGGGTCGATTCGCTGACGGTCACCGTCAAGGAACCGTGCGAGATCGCCGCCGGGCTGACGCGCACCTGCGAGCCGATGACCACGGTGCCGGTGCGGGAGTTGACCACCACGCGCGCCGGCGCGGTGCCGGGCGACAGTTCCACGTTCTCGATGCGCGCCAGCATGCCGATGCGCGCGCCCGGATCGGTGGGGGCTTGCACCGCCACGGTGACGCCGTCGACCGCGCGCGCCGCGCCTTCGCCAAAGGTGGCGTTCAAGGCGCTGACCATGCGAGAGACGGTGGTGAAATCGTTCTGGTGCAGGTTCAGGGTGATCTCCCCGGAAGCACCGAACACATCGGGCAGGGCACGTTCGACCGTGGCGCCATTGGGCACGCGCCCAACGCTGGGAATGTTCACCGACACGCGTGAGCCGTCCTTGCCCTGTGCGCCGAAGCCGCCCACCACCAGGTTGCCCTGCGCGATCGCATAGACCTGGCCGTCGGCGCCCTTCAGCGGCGCCATCAGCAGCGAGCCACCGCGCAGGGAGACCGCGTTGCCCACCGAGGACACGGTGATGTCGATGGTCTGGCCGGGCTTGGCGAACGGTGGCAGTTCGGCGTGGATCGCCACCGCGGCGACGTTCTTCAATTGCGGGTTGACGTTGGCCGGCACGTTGACGCCCAGCTCGCCCAGCAGGTTCTTCAGGCTCTGCACGGTGAACGGGGCCTGGCTGGTGCGGTCGCCGCTGCCGTCCAGGCCGACGACCAGGCCGTAGCCGACCAGGGCATTGCCGCGCACGCCGCCGACCTGCGCCAGGTCCTTGATGCGTTCGGCGTGGGCGGGCAGGGCACAGCCCACCACCAGGGTGAGGAGCAGGCAACGGAAGAGGGAAACGGTTCGCATGGTCATGCTCAGAACAGCGCGAAGGCGGAGTTGAAGAAGCGGCCCAGCCAGCCCATGGCGTTGGACTGGGCAACCGCGCCGCGACCGCCGTAGGCGATGCGTGCATCGGCGACCTTGCTCGAGGCGATGGTGTTGTCCGGCGCGATGTCGGCGGCGCGGACCACGCCCTGGATCTGCACCAGTTCATCGCCCTGGTTCAGGCGCAGGTTCTTCTGGCCCTGCACCACCAGGTTGCCGTTGGGCAGGCGCTGGATGACGGTCACCGTCAGGCTGCCCTGCAGGCGGTTGCTCTGCGCGCTGTTGCCCTTGCCGTTGAAGTCGCGCGAGCTCTCCGCCGAGGCTCCCAGGATGTCCTTGCCGCCCAGCGTGACCGGGGCACCGAACAGGGTCGGCGTGCCGACGTCCAGCTTGGAGTCCTTCTGGATGGCGGTGCTGGCCGTGGTGGTGGCGGTGGTGTTCTCGATCAGGGTGATGGTCAGCAGGTCGCCGACGTCACGTGCACGCCGGTCGCCGTACAGGTTCAGTCCCGGGCCAGCGGCATAGATGGCGCCGGCGGTGGGGGCCGCGGAGGGGGCGATGACCGGCTGGATCGGCGCCATCGGCGCGTAGGGGCGCACGTCGCCGGCCAGCGTGCAGCCGGCGCTGAGCACGGCGCACAAGGCGACGGGAAGCTGACGGAAGAATGGGGTGCGGCTCATGGCATTGATCCTGTGGCGACCGGTCAGACGTTGCTGTTGAGGTAGCCGAGCATGGCGTCGGTGGTGGAGATGGCCTTGGCGTTCATCTCGTAGGCGCGCTGGGTCTCGATCATCGCCACCAGCTCTTCCACCACGTTGACGTTGCTGCCTTCCAGTGCACCCTGCACCACGGTGCCCAGCCCGTTGAGGCCAGGCGTTCCGTTCTGCGCCGGCCCGGAGGCCGTGGTCTCCACGTACAGGTTCTCGCCCTTGGCCTGCAGGCCCGCCGGGTTGATGAAATCAGTCAACGTCAGCGAGCCGATCTCCACCGATGCGGCCTCGCCGGCCATCTTCACGCTGATGGTGCCGTCGCTGCCGATGGTCAACGATTGGGTGCCCTCGGGAACCTGGATGCCCGGCTGCACCGGGTAGCCGCTGTTGGTGACCAGCTCCCCCTGCGCGTTGATCTGGAAGCTGCCGTCGCGCGTGTAGGCGGAGGTGCCGTCGGGCATCATCACCTCGAAGAAGCCACGACCATTGACCATCACGTCCAGCGCCTTGCCGGTCTGCTGCTGCGTGCCCTGGTCGAAGTTCTTGGACGTGGCGACCACGCGCACACCGGTCCCCAGCTGCAGGCCGGTGGGCAGCTGGGTCTGCGCCGAAGAGGAACCGCCGGGCTGGCGTACCTGCTGGTAAAGCAGGTCCTCGAAGCTGGCACGGTCGCGCTTGAAGCCGGTGGTGTTGGTGTTGGCCAGGTTGTTGGAGACCACGGACATGCGCGTCTGCTGCGCATCCAGCCCGGTCTTGGCGACCCACAATGCCTGATTCATGACGCGTTCCTCTGCTGCTGATGCCGGCCGATGCGGCCCTTGCCAGGTTCAATGCATGGGCCGTGCCAAAACCGGCGACGGGATGCCGTCGCGAGCAGATCACCGGTGGGAGCGGCCTGGTCCGCGAAGCAGGAAGCCGCCGAAACGCACGCATGAAAACGCCCGGACGCGATCTGCGCGCCCGGGCGACAGGGAACAACGACAACGTGACCGACTGCGGCCGGGATCAGATCCCGGCCGCGTGAGCCAATGGCCCGATCAACCGTTCAAGCGCAGCAGGGTGTTCGCGCTGCGCGCGTTCTCGTCGCCGTGCTTGATGACCTTCACCTGCATTTCGAACTGGCGCTGCAGCTGGATCATCTGCACCAGCGCGCCGGCGGCATCGACGTTGCTGGATTCCAGCATGCCGCTGTCCAGCGCCTTGCCCTGGCGTTGCGCGAAGGGCTGGGTGGGGTCGGTGTTGCGCATCAGCCCGTCCAGGCCGCGGGCCAGACGTTCGTCGGGCGCCTCGACGACCTTCAAGCGTCCGATCATCGCCATCGTCTGCGGGCCTTCGCCCAACGGGATGATCGACACGGTGCCGTCGTGGCCGATCTCCATCGCCTGGTGCGGCGGAATGGCGATCGGGTTGCCGTTGTCGTCGAGTACGGTGTTGCCTTCGGCGGTGACCAGTTGGCCGTTGGGCGTCATCGACAACGCGCCAGCGCGGGTGTACGCCTCACTGCCGTCGTTGGACTGCACCGCAAGCCAGCTGCCCGGCTGCAGCGATAGATCCAGCGCGTTGCCGGTGATCTGCTGCGCGCCGATGCGACGATTGAAGCCGGCATCCACGTGCAGTGCGTCCACGCGCGAGGCATAACCCGGGCCCTGGATGCGGAATGCCTCGGTGTTGGCCAGCGCTTCCTTGAAGCCCGGCGTGTCGGCATTGGCCAGGTTGTGCGACACGGTCCCCTGCGCCTGCAGCGAGGCGCGGGCGCCGGTCATGGCAACGTAAAGGGCTTTGTCCATTCGGGGGCAGGGAACAGGAAGTAGGGAAGGGGAGGCGGTGCGTCACCGGCAATGGGAAAAGGCGGGTGGGCGGTGGCTCCAGGCGATACCTGAGGCCCTCAACCCACCACCACGTCCTGTTCCCGATCCGGCGGTTAGCGGATGTTGATGACGGTCTGCGTGATCTGGTCCTGCGTCGAGACCATCTGCGCATTGGCCTGGAAGTTGCGCTGGGCCACGATCATGTTGACCAGCTGTTCGGTCAGGTCGACCGTGGACGCTTCCAGCGAGCCGGACTGGATCTGGCCCAGGTCGGAGGTGTCCGGTGCGCCGGTGCGTGCGATGCCGGACGCATTGGTCTCGGTCCACACGTTGTTGCCCATGCTCTGCAGGCCCTGCGGGTTGTTGAAGTTGGTCAGGGCAACCTGGCCGAGCGCGGTGTCGGCGCCATTGGAGTAACGCGCGTAGACCACGCCGGTGGTGTCGATGCTGATTTCGGTCAGCTTGCCCGAGGCGTAGCCGTCCTGGCGGGTGTCGCGCAGCGCGAACTTCTCGCCGTACTGCGTGGAGCCGCTCACGTCCAAGGTCAGGTTGAGCACGCCGGCGCCGGTGGCGGGCGTGAACGGATCCAGCGTGATCTGGCCGTTGGCCGGATTCAGCAGCGCACCGCTGTTGGAGAACTCCAGCGTGGTCGGCGCACCGACGGACTGGCCGTCGACATAGTTGTAGACCTGCCACTCGTTGGCGTTGGCACCCTTGACGAAGTAGGAGGTCTGGGTGTGGCTGACGCCCAGCGAGTCGTACACGGTCACGCCGCCGGTGGACTGGTTGTAGCTGTTGGAGTTGCTCGGGTCGAACGTTGCGATGGTCGGTTCGCTGGCGTTGGCCGGCAGGGTGAAGGCAAGGTTGACCAGGCCGGTCTGCTTGGGCGCGCTGTCGGTGGCCAGCACCTGCAGGTCGGTCAGCGTGCCGTCGAAGCGGGTGCCATCGGCGCTCGGCGCGTAGACCTGAAGGCGTGCGCCCTGCGGGTTGACGACATAGCCGCTCTTGTCGGTCTGGAAGTTGCCGGCGCGCGAGTACACGCGCGTGCCGTTCATGCTCAGCGTGAAGAAGCCTTCGCCCTCGATGGCCATGTCCAGGCTGCGCCCGGTCTGGTCGATGTTGCCCTGCGAGAACTGCTGCGCTACGCCACTCAGGCGCACGCCCGAACCGATCGCATTGCGCGAAAGCCCGTAGCTGGTCGAGTTGAACAGGTCGGCGAACTCCGCACGCGACTCCTTGAAGCCGGTGGTGTTGACGTTGGCGATGTTGTTGGCGGTGACGTTCAGGTCGGCGTTGGCGGCGTTGATGCCGGACAGCGATACGTTGAAGCCCATGGTGGTAACTCCTGGCGGGTTCGGGGGGCTCAGCTGACGCGGAGCACGTAGTCGAGCGGGGCAGTGCCCAGGCCCTTGAGGTTCAGGTAGAGGCCGTCGGAACCGACGGTCACGCTTTCCACCTCGGCCTGCACGTAGGTGTTCAGCTTGGTCGAGGCGCCGCTGCTGTCCGAGTGGGTGGCGGCGATGGTGTAGCTGCCGGCGGGCATGCGGTTGCCGCTGGCGTCGGTGCCGTCCCACTGGAAGTTGACCTCGCCGGCGGCGTCGGCCGGCACGCTCAGCGTGGTGACCTTCTGGCCGTTCGCATCGGTGATCTCGACGGTGACGGTGCCGGCCGATGGGGCCGCCACGGTGCCGCTGGTACCCCCTTCGCCTTCGAGGCTGAACTTGGTCGAAGGCACCATCACCTCGTGGCCGACCAGCGAGGCGCCCTTGAGGATCTGGTCGCTGGACATCGCCGACTGGAAGGTCTTGACGGTGGTGTTCAGGTCGGTGATGCCCTGCACGGTGGACAGCTGGGCCATCTGCGACACCATCTGGCTGTTGTCCATCGGCTTGGTCGGGTCCTGGTGCTGCAGCTGGGTGGTCATCAGCTTCAGGAAGTCGGCCTGGTCGAGGCTGTCGTTCTTCTTGGTCTTGGCATTGGCCGTGGCGCTCAGGCCGAGCGAGCCGTAGATATCGGAGGAGACGCTGGTGGTCATGTCGGTGGGTTCCGGTTGGGCGGGCGTCAACGGCCCATCGTCAGCGTGGCCAGGGCCAGTTCCTTGGCGGTGCTGAGCATCTCCACGCCGGCCTGGTAGTTGCGGGAGGTCGAGATCAGGTTGACCATCTGCGCCACCGGATCGACGTCGGGCGAGTAGACGTAGCCGTCGCCGTCGGCCAGCGGGTGGTTGGGTTCATACCGCTTGATCGGCGCCGCATCGCTCTGCGTGACTTCCTTGACCTGCACGCCGGTGAGGTTGGGATCGGTGCGGCTGGTCACGGCCTGGAACACCGGTTCCAGCGGCTTGTACACCGCCTCCGGCGAACCGGCGATGGAATCGGCGTTGGCCAGGTTGGAGGCGATGGTGCTCATGCGCACCGACTGCGCCTGCAGCGCGGAGCCGGCGATGTCGAAGATCGGCAGGTTGCTCATGGCGTCGTTCCTTACTGGCCGGTGATGGCGGTGAGCATCGTGCGCACCTTCGATTCGACGAAGCTCAGCGAGGCGCGGTATTCCAGTGCGGCGCGGCCGTAGGCGGCGCGCTCGGCGTCGGGGTCGACGGTGTTGCCATCCAGACTGGGCTGGGCCGCCTCGCGGGTGATCTGGAACGGATTCAGCCCGTCCCCGCCGATGGCGTAGTGCTGTTCGGCCGTGGCGGCCAGCTGGCCATTGCCGGCCATGCCCTGGGCGTGGCGCAGGGCGGCATCGAAGTCGATGTCACGCGCCTTGTACCCCGGCGTGTCGGCATTGCTCAGGTTGCTGGCGATCAGCTTCATGCGCTGCTCGCGCAACGGCATGGCCTGGGCATGGATGCCCAGATAGTCGGAAATCAGGTTGGCCATGTGGTGGCTCCCACGGAACGTTGCCGGGGAAGCTGCAAGCCGCGTGCCAGAACGCCCGGCACGGGCCCGCTCCGGCTCGGCCCGCCTCAGTCACCTATCGGGCCGCAGGTCAGCCAGATTGCGGGGAAAGGCAGGAGACCGCTCCCTTCCCCCGCCAGCGGCGGAAGGTGCCCGAAGGGCGGCAGGGGGCGCGCTTCCTGCCCCGGCTCAGGCCGCTTCAGCTACGTGCCGGAGGCGCTGCAGCACGAAGTCGGCCAGTTCGTGCGGGCTGTACTTGGCGACGAAGGCGTTGGCCCCGACGCGCTCGACCATGGCGTTGTTGAATACGCCGGACAGGGAAGTGTGCAGCAGCACGTACAGGCCCGACAGGCCCGGATGGCGGCGGATTTCCGTCGTCAGCGTGTAGCCGTCCATGGCCGGCATCTCGATGTCGGAGATGACCATGGCATAGCGTTGCGCCGGGTCTTCGCCGGCGGCCTGGATCTGCAGCAGGTGCTCCAGCGCCTGCTTGCCGTCGGACAGCAGGGTGGCGGTGACCCCCAGCTGGTCCAGCACGCTGCGGATCTGCTGGCGGGCCACGCGCGAGTCATCCACGACCAGTACCTGCATCGGCGGGGCGTCGGCCGGCAGCGCCATCGATGGATCCAGCACGGCTTCGCCGCGGACCTGGGCAATGTCGGCCAGCACGCTTTCCACGTCGATGACCTGGATCAGCTCGCCCTGGAAGCGCGTCACCGCGGTCAGGTAGGTGGACTCGGCGCCCAGCTCCGGCGGCGGCTGGATGTCCTCCACCGCGATGTTGACGATCCGCTCCACGCCGCTGACCAGGAAGCCCTGCACCGAGCGGTTGAATTCGGTGACCACCAGGTAGCCCGGGGCAGTATCGGCTTCCGGCTCGCGCTCGGGGTGGCCGATCGCCAGGCCCAGGTCCAACACCGGCACCGAGCGCCCGCGCACATCGGCCACGCCGGCGAACTGGCCGGGAAGGCCCGGCACCTGGAACAACGCCGGGCGCCGCAGCACTTCCTGCACCTTGAACACGTTCACGCCAAAAAGCTGACGGCCGCCAAGGCGGAACAGCAGCAGCGCGAGGCGATTGTGGCCGGCCAGCCGGGTGCGCTGGTCGATGCGATTGAGCAGGTCTTGTGACATGCAGCCTGTATCGGCGCGGGTCGGGGACAACTTGAGGCCAGCCTGGGCCGGGTTCTGGCACGCCGCTTGCCTGTGACCGGGCTGGAGTCGTTTGTCCGGAGCCCAGATCCATGCGCCTGTTCCTGTTGGCTAGCCTGCTGCTGCCGCCAAGTGCCCTTGCCACCGAGTTCCAGCCGGTGGAGAGCATCCGTGTGGCGGCGTTGTCGACCCTGGCGACCGGGGAGCAGGGCGAGGCCGGGGTCGACGCCGGCCTGCGCATGCCGCGCTGCGCGCAGGGGCTGCGGGCCCAGGCCACGGCCAACACCACGGTGGAGGTGAGTTGCCCGGACGCCGGTGGCTGGCGCCTGTTCGTGCCGGTCAAGGTGCGCCGCGAGCAAGCGGTGCTGGTGCTGGCACGCGGCGTGGCTGCTGGAGAAACCCTGGCCGCGGCCGATATCAGTACGGTCCGGCGCGACACCGCGCGGATCGCCGGCGCGGTACTCTCGGCGCCTGAACTGGCGGTGGGGCGGGTCGCGCGGCGCACCTTGAGTGCCGGCAGCCTGCTCTCGTCCAGCGACCTGGTGGCCCAGCGGATCGTGCGTCGGGGCGACAGCGTCGCCCTGGTCTCGCGGCGGGGCGGGGTGGAAGTCCGGATGGCGGGCCGTGCCTTGGGCGACGCCGGCGAGGGCGAGCGGGTGTCGGTCGAGAACCTGTCTTCACGTCGGGTGATGCAGGGTGTCACCACGGCGGCCGGCGATGTGCTGGTCAGCCGCTAAATTTCCCTAAAGAACCCCCGGCCGCTGCCGTTATCGTTTTCGAACCGAATCAGGAATCCCATCACATGAGCCAGAAAATCGACGGCGGAATCGCAGCAGCGGCGCAGATGCGCAGTATTGCGGTCAACACCCGGGTCGCCCCGGCCGGCGAGTCCAAGGCCCAGGCGGTGCAGGCGGCCGACAGTGTCCGCCTGACCGGTGAAGCCACCCAGTTGCAGGCCATGCAGCGCGAGCTGAGCAACGCCTCGGCCATCGACCCGGCCCGCGTGCAGGCCGTGCGCCAGGCCCTGGAGAACGGCAGCTACCGGATCAACCCCGACGCCATTGCCTCGCGCATGCTGGACCTGGACCGGCAGCTGCAGGGATGAACCTCACCATGGTCGATCCGCTGCAGCGGTTGAGCGAGGCGCTGGAAGGCGAGCAGCGTGCCCTGGTCGAGCATGACGTGCCGGCACTGGTCGCCGCGACCGGCCGGAAGCTGGAAGCCCTGCGCGAACTGGAGCGCAATCCGCCGCTCAACGATGCCGGCCGCCTGAAGGAACTGGCCGAACGCAACCAGGCCAACGGCGTACTGCTGTCGCGCCGCCGCCGCGAGGTCAACTGGACCCTGCGCCAGCTCGGACGCAGCGAGGATGCCCCGGCATACGACGCCAAGGGCCAGACTGAAACCCTGCAGGCACGCCGACCGTTGGCAGTGGCCTGAGTCCGGCCGCCCGCTGCGGCGGCTGTTGAAGCGCGCAAACGCGCAGTCCGGCAGCAAACGCCTGCCGGCATCCGGCTATAGTGACGGCCCCGTTTCAGTGCCGTACCGCCGTGACCCAGATCGATACCCCTTCCCTGGCCCCCCTTCCGTCGTCGGCCGCCCTGCGGGCCCTCGGTGAGCGGGTCAAGCATGGCCTGCTGGTGTTCAACAACCGGCTGGAGGTGAGCATCGCCAATGCGCTGGTGCGTGAGCTGTTCGGCGTCGATGAAGCCGGCAGCAGCGGCCTGGCCCGCGAGCTGGAACGGCTGTTGCCGTCTTTCGCGATCCCGCAGGTCCGCGAGAGCGGCAACTGGAATGGCAGCCTGCCGATCGGCGAGCGCGTGATCACCGTGCACCTGCACCATCATGCCGACGCGGCCGGGGAATCCTTCCTGGCGTTGTTCCAGCAGGTGGATGGCCCGGAGGACTACGAGCGCGAGCTGCAGCAGCGCCACGCCGAGCTGCGGCAGGCCTACCTGCGCCTCAACGGCGCCCAGGAGAAGCTGCTGCAGTCGGAGAAGATGGCCTCCATCGGCCAGCTGGCCGCGGGCGTGGCCCACGAGATCAACAACCCGATCGGTTACGTGCATTCCAACCTGGGCAGCCTGCAGGAATACCTGCGCAGCCTGTTCACCGTCATCGAGGCCTACGAGCGCGCCTTGCGCGCGCCGGACCCCAAGGCGCTGATCGCCGAGATCGACGACATCCGCGACCGCCTGGACATCGACTTCATCAGCCGTGACCTGCCGCAGCTGATGGCCGAATCCCGCGAGGGCATCGAGCGGGTGACCCGCATCGTGCGCGACCTGAAGGACTTCTCGTACTCCGGCCGGGACGAGTCCTGGAAGCTGGCCGACCTGCACGCCGGCCTCGAGTCGACCATCAACATCATCTGGAACGAGCTCAAGTACAAGGTCACGCTGGAGCGCCATTACGGCGAGCTGCCGATGATCGAGTGCCTGCCGTCGGAGTTGAACCAGGTCTACATGAACCTGCTGCTCAACGCCGGCCACGCCATCGCCGAGCGCGGCAACATCATCGTCAGTACCGGGGTGGAGGGCGAGGAGGTCTGGGTGCAGTTCGAGGACGACGGCGCCGGTATCTCACCGGAACTGCGCCAGCGCATCTTCGACCCGTTCTTCACCACCAAGCCGGTCGGCAGCGGTACCGGCCTGGGCCTGTCGATCTCCTACGGCATCATCAACAAGCACCACGGCCGCATCGACGTGGAGAGCACGGTTGGCGAAGGTTCGCGCTTCCGCATCGTGTTGCCGGTCCGCCAGCCCAGGTAGCAGCCCCCCCGGGCGCGAAGCCGAACCGCCCGTCCACGCCGGCGCTACGTCGGAATCCCGCCGCGCTTCTCGTCGTGGGTGCGGAAGGCCTGGCGGATGTGCTCGCGCAGCTCGTCGTCGTTCCAGGGCTTGGTCAGGAAGCGATAGATCGCGCCGCGGTTGATCGCGTCGGTGACGGTGTTCAGGTCGGTGTAGCCGGACAGCACCAGCCGGATCGTGTCCGGGTAGAGCATCTTCACCCGGCCCAGGAACTCGGTGCCGCTCATGTCGCTCATGCGCTGGTCGGACAGGATCACCTGCACGTCGTTGATCGCCAGCAGGTCGAAGGCGTCACGCACGTTGCCGGCGGCCAGGATGCGGTAGCCGTCGCGGCGGAACAGGCGCACCAGCGAACGCAGCACGTTCTCCTCGTCATCGAGCAGCAGCAGGGTGCGGTCCGGGCGGGTCTCGGCGAAGGCTTCCGGGCGCAGGTAGCGACGGCGCAACGTCATGCCGGCCGCGTCGGAGGACATCGGCTCGCCGAACAGGTAGCCCTGGAACACATCGCAGTCATTGCGGCGCAGGAAGCCGAGCTGTGCCTGCGATTCCACGCCATTGGCGATCACGGTCATGCCCAGCTGGTGGCCCATGGCGATGATGGCGCGGCTGATGGCCGCCTCGCGGTTGGCCGCCGGCGCGCTCTTGATGAAGCTGCGGTCGATCTTGAGCTTGTCCACCGGATAGCGGACCAACGCGCTCAGGCTGGAATCACCGGTGCCGAAGTTGTCCAGGCACAGGCTGATGCCTTCATTGCGCAGGTTGGCCAGGGTCTCGTGGACGAAGTTGACGTTGTTGGTCAGCGCGCTTTCGTTGATCTCCAGGGTCAGCATGCGCGGGGGGACGCCGATGCCCTGCAGCAGCGCCATCACCTCGGTGAAGAAGTTCGGGCGCAGCAGCTGCAGGGTGGAGACATTGACGGCGACGTTGAAATCCTCGAAGCCCTGGTCGCGCCACAGCCGGGCCTGGCGCAGGGTCATCTCCAGTACCCACGCGCCGATCTGCACGATGATGCCAAGCCGCTCGGCGGTGCGCATGAAGCGCTCGGGTACCAGCATGCCGAGGGTGGGCGACTGCCAGCGCAGCAGCGCTTCCATGCCGACCACGTGGCCGTCGCGCGCGCTCACCAGCGGCTGGTAGCGCAGGCGCAGCTCGCCGTTGTCGATGGCATCCACCAGTTGCCGAGAAATGATGCTCTCGCTGTGCGCGCTGCTGGGCTTGTGCAGCACGTGCACGTGCACCGCGTTGCCGCCCTCGCGCGCGGCCTGGTGCAGCGCATCCTCGGCCAGGTCCAGCAGGGTGGTGGGGTTGGTGGCATGTTCGGGGCACAGCGCCGCGCCGATCTTGCCGGTCAGGAACAGGGTGTACGGCAACACCGACAGGGGCAGCTCGATCTGCTGGCGCAGCTGCTCGGCCAGCTCCTCCGGTGGCGGCACATTGCCGCCGCGCTCCACCGCGATCAGGAACTCATCGCTGCCGTGCCGCCACAGCTTGCCGCGGCCATCCAGGAAGTTGCGCAGCCGGTCGGCGATCAGCACCAGTGCCTGGTCGCCCACTTCGGCGCTCATGTTCTCGTTGACCGAGGCGAAGTGATCGATGTCCAGGTGCAACAGCATCATCGACGGGCCGTTGCGGCGAGCGGACTCGACCATCGCGGCGAACTCGGGATTGCCGGCGCCGAGGCGCACGGGGCGCACATCGTTGCGATCGGCAAGCACGGCGGCGGGGGAATTCCACATCGGCGAGGGTCCTGGAAAATCGGTTAATGCGGGAGCGCGGGGCAGGGCAGGTGCAGGTCGATGCAGGTGCCTTCGCCCGGTGCGGTTTCGATGCGCAGGCGGCCACCGGCACTCTGCGCGCGTTCGCGCATCACGATCATGCCCAATCCGCGCGGTCCGTTGGGGTCGAATCCCTCGCCATCGTCGATCACCCGCAGGTGCAGGCCGCCTTCGGGGGCGTCCTGCAGCAACAGCGAGACCTGGCTGGCACGGGCATGGCGCAGCGCATTGGTCAGCCCTTCCTGGGCGATGCGGAAGCAGGCCTGCTCCACCTCGTTGCCCGGGCGCTGGCTGAGCGTGCGCACGTCCAGCAGCAGCTCCACCGGCGTGGAGCGGAACAGCATGCCGGCCTGCCAGCGCAAGGCAGCCTCCAGTCCGAGCGCGTCCAGCTGCGGCGGGCGCAACAGCATGGACAGGTTGCGCAACCGGATCACGGTGCTGTCGGCCAATTCGATGATCTGGTCGATGTCCTCGCGGCGGCGTTCGGCCAGCTCTTCCTCGCGGGCGGCGAAGGCAGCCAGCTTCATCGCGGTGATCGCCTGGCCGATGTCATCGTGCAGGTCACGGGAAATCGAGCGGCGTTCGTCCTCCTGCAGCGAGAACAACCGGCCGGCCATGGCCTGCAGTTCGGCATTGCTGGCCGCCAGCGCGGCGCGTCCCTGTTCCAGCTCGCTCAGGTCACGGATGACGAAGCGCTCGGCGGGCTGGCCCTCATGAACCACCGGGCCCGCGCTGAGCGAGGCCTGGAACGCACCGCCGCAGGGATGATGCAGCAGCAGGCGCGCGAGCGAGGGCTGTTGGGTGCGCGCGGCGCGCAGTTCGGACAGTGCGGTGGCGGGCATCCCGGCGCGGATCCCGAGCATGCGCCCGGCAGAGGCGTTGGCGTACAGCACCTGGTCTGCGCCGGCGATGATCACCGCGTCGGGCAGGTTGTCACTGATCTGCCTGAAGGACGAGGGCGCCGCCGGTGGGGTGGGGTCCTGCCGCATGCCGGGCGGACGGCACAGCCAGCCGATCAGGATCCCGCCGACGGTCAGCGCCACTGCGATGAACATCACATTTTCTGAAGCGCTGCCGGCGACCAGTCGCATGAACAGAAATGCCATGGCCAGCACCAGCCCACACAGCCCGACCACCCGCAAAAGCACGCGGTGCTGTCGCTGGAGGCGACGGACAGGCACGGACGCGGGTGGAATGGGGGCCTTGCCGGCTTCCATGTTCGACATGCTGAGTATGGATTGCGTGATGTCATCTTAACGAGTTGTCCGGGTGCCGCGCGACGTAATGCTCAATTCCACCGGATTGCTGCCGTTATCACTCCTGTCCCCGGATTCCCGGGCAGGAGAAAGAGCGCGTGGATCGCGGGGTAATCGCAAGCCTGCTTAACCACCCATTGAATGCGGCCCTGGTGCTGCTGGACGTGGATGGACAGCCCTTGGCGGCCAACGCCAAGGCCAGGGAATTGCGCCTGCACGAACGCTTGTCGCGCTATTGCGCGCAGTTGGCGGGCTGCCGGGCGCAGGCGCCCGGGCAGAAGGCGGTCAGCTGCCCGTTGCCGGATGGCCAGGCGCGGCTGGATGGCTGGCTCAGCGCCATCCACGATCCGGGCGGGAGCCTGCTCGGCTACCTGTACTCGTACTCCACCGACGCCTCCGCGCACGCCGCCCGATGGCTGGCGGCCATGGAGGCCGGTGGCAACGTCGCCTGGGACTGGGACGTGGCCGCCGACCGGCTCACCCGCCGTGGACCGCACGGAACCCACACCGAGCTGCGGCTGATGGACAGCGTGCATCCGGACGAACAACCGCTGCTGCGCCAGGCCATCGCCGCGCACCTGCACGACCCCGCGCAGCCCTTCGCCTGCCAGTTCCGCATCCGTGACACCCAAGGCCAGTGGCGCTGGGTGCTGGACCGCGGCAGGGTGGTGGCGCACGCGGCCGACGGCCAGCCGCTGCGCATGGCCGGCACGTACACGGACATCCAGCCGCTGAAGGCGCTGGAAGACGACCTGCGTGCGCAGCACGCGCTGCTGTGCCGCGCCCAGCGCGTGGCCGGCATGGGCAGCTGGAGCTGGGATTGTGGCCGGCAACGGATGCAGTGGTCGCCCGAGAGCCACGCCGCGATCGGCGTGGAGGCAGGCTCCCTGTCATCGGGCTGGGGCTGGATGCGGCAACTCGGGCGCGACGCCCGTCGTCACCTGCTGACGGTCTGGCGACGCCTGCATGCCGACCCGCAGGCCACCGAATTCGAAGTGTGCTGGGGCCGCGAGCCGGTGCTGCAACAGCAGCTGCGGGTCTGGCTGGAGCCCGAGCACGATGCGTCCGGGCGGCTGCGGCGCGTGGTTGGCCAGGTACAGAACATCAGCGGCCAGCACCGTACCGACGCATTGATCCGTTGGCGCACCGAACTGCTCAATCGCGTATCCGCGCTGGGCAGGATCGGTGGCTGCGAGATCGACGCCAGCACCCGCGAGATGCAATGGACCGAGGAGTGCTACCGCATCCATGGCCTGCGCAAGGCGCCGGTCACGCTGGATCAGGCGCTGGGCCTGTACACGCCGGACTCGCGCGACAGCTTCGAGGCGGCTCTGGCGCGCATCGCCCAGGGCGGGCTGCCCGAGCAGTTGGACCTGTGCTTCTATCGCCCCTCCGGGCAACGTGTCTGGGTGCAGGTGCTGATCGAGCTGGACCGCCGCGACGGCCTGCCGGAGCGCCACGTGGTGCTGTTCCGCGACATCACCCGCGAACGCGAGGCCGATGAGCGCCTGGAACTGCTGGCCCACTACGACCTGCTCACCGGTCTGCCGAACCGCATGCTGCTGCGCGAGCAGGCCTCCGAGGCCATCCTCGAAGCGCGCGAGCGCGGCGCGGTGCTGGCCATGCTGTTCGTCGACCTGGACGGCTTCAAGGGCATCAACGACACCTTCGGCCATGCCACCGGCGACATCCTGCTCAAGGCCGCCGCCTCGCGCTTGCACCAGAACCTGCGCAACGCCGACTTGTTCGCCCGCTTCAACGGCGACGAGTTCATCGTCGTGCTGCGCAACCTGGCCGAGCCGGAGGACGCCGGCCACGTGGCCCGCAAGCTCATCGCCTCGTTGGCCGAGCCGCTGTATCGCGAGGACGCCACCCTGAAGGTGGGCGCCAGCGTGGGCATCGCCCTGCTGGACGAGACCCGCAACGATTTCGACACCTTGCTGCGCGCGGCCGATGCGGCCATGCATGCCGCCAAGGAAGCCGGCCGCAACACCTACCAGTACTACAGCCAAGATGCGCTGGCGCGCACCCAGCGGCTGCTCGAGATCGAGCACGCATTGAACGGTGCACTGGACCGGGACGAGTTCAGCCTGGCCTACCAGCCGCTGATCCACACCCGCGAAGGCCATGCGCCGTCCATCGAGGCACTGCTGCGCTGGAACACTCCGCGCATCGGTCCGTGCAGTCCGGCCGAATTCATCCCTATCGCGGAGAAGTGCGGGGAAATCATCCGCATCGGCGATTGGGTCCTGAACGAGGTATGCCGCCAGGCCGTGGTCTGGGAGCAGGCCGGGCTGCGTTTTGACCGCATCGCGGTCAATGTCTCGGCCATCCAGTTGCGCGAGCGCGGCTTCGCCGAGCGCGTGATCGCGATTTGCGACCGTCACGGCTGGTCGCCGCGGCGCCTGGAGCTGGAGCTGACCGAGTCGGCCCTGATCCGCGACACCGAGGCCCTGCGTCAGTGCTTCGACGTGTTCGAGCAGCATGGCGTGCCGCTGGCGGTGGATGACTTCGGTACCGGATTCTCCAACCTGCATTACCTCAACCGGTTCCCGGTGCAGCGGCTGAAGATCGACCGCAGCTTCGTGCAGGGCATGCTGCATGACGCCGGTACCGCCGAGGTCACCCAGGCCATCGTGCACCTGGGCCACGCGCTGGGCATGCGGGTGGTGGCCGAAGGCGTGGAAACAACCGCCGAGGAAGCCATGCTGCGCCGACAGGGTTGCGACGAGCTGCAGGGCTACCTGTACTCCAAGCCCTTGCGTTCACGCGAGATGATGCGCTGGCTGCGCGAAGGGGGCTGCGACACCAGCACGCCTCCTCCGGCCGAACACACTCGGATCACCGCCACCCTGTGAGCGCGCAGGCCCGGTAGGCGCGCCCTCGGGCGCGAAACCACGATTGCTTCCGGAGCCGGTAGCCGCATTGCGTTACCGACGCACATCGTCTGCATCAACACCGGCATCGCGGCCAAGACCGCTCCAACAGCACTGACACGGTAGGAGCGCCCTCGGGCGCGAAACCACGGCTGCAACCAAAGCCCAGGCGCGCTTCCGGCTTCCCCGGCCTACTGCCCCAGGGCAGCGGCAAGTCCCGCAGCCGCGGCGACGACGCCCCGCGTCCGTCGCCGCCTAGACCACCGCCAGGTCCCACTGGATGCTGGTCACCAGCCAATCCTCGCTTGCCACGCCAATCCGTGCATCGCGGTACAGCGCCATCAGCTCGTCGCGGCTGGACTGCTCCAGTCGCTGCAACTGTTCGGCGCGGCTCAGACAGGAGGAGGCGGCCAAGACCGCCCCGTCATCGGCTGCTTGGTGGCTCATCCGGGTCTCCCGTGATCCGCGCAGCGACGGACATGACAAAGCCCCGGCTTTCGCCGGGGCCGGGTTCTGGACGCCTGGTGGGGTATCAGAACAGCTCAACCGTACCTGCGCCCATGCTCTGCTGGGTCACCGGCTTGTGCGGCGGGCGCTCCCACTCGCTGCGCAGCTCGCGCAGGCGGCTGCCGGTGCGCTGCAGGGCGTTGACCAGTTCGCCATCGAACACGCCGCCATTGCGGTGCAGCAGCTCCTGCAGGGCCACGGCTTCGCGGTTGATGGTGCCCAGGCGGTCCAGGTGGGTGTGCACGCCGCCCAGGGTCTGGGTGGCGATGTCCTCGAACTGCAGCGCACGCACCGCTTCGGCGACGCTGCCATCGATGGCGCGGCCGCACTCGGAGATCTCGCGCATGCCGTCGCCCAGCGACGCGTTGATCGCGGCCACGTTGTCGAGCATGGCGGCGGCTTCGTGGCGGGCTTCACGCGAGCGGTCCATGTCGCGCGAGGCCATGTGTGAGACGGTCTCGCGCACCTTGGCGATGGCGTCCTTGGAGCTGTGGGCCAACTTGCGGATCTGCTCGTTGAAGGTGGTCGAACGCTCGGACAGGTTGCGCACCTCGTCGGCAACCACGGCGAAACCACGGCCGGCTTCGCCCGCGCGGGCCGCTTCGATCGCGGCATTGAGGGCGAGCAGGTTGGTCTGGTCGGCGATGGACTTCACGTCCTCCAGCAGCGAGAAGATGCCATCCAGGTGCTGGGCCATCTGGTCGATGTGCTGCACGGTGGTGCTGCTCTGGCCGCTGACTTCCTCCAGCGCCTCGACCAGCTGTTCCATCTGCTGGCTGGCGTGCTGGGCGAAACGGGCCACGTCCACGCCGGCGCTGCCGTCTTCACCGGCACGGTCGACCACGCGGGCCAGGGCCTGGCTCTGCTGGCGCGACTTGCGGTTCATCGCATCGAAGCTGCTGCCCAGGCCGGCGACGGCCTGGCGGATCAGTTCGCGGGCGCGCTCGACTTCATTGCGCGAACCTTCGATCTCGTTGCTGACGAAGCTGCGCAGCTCGTTGAGCAGCATGTCCTGTTCGCGCATCACGCGGGCATGCTCGGGCGAGCGTTGGGTCTGCGAATGCACGCTCCACCAGGCAAACACCAGCCAGCTGAGCACCATGGTGGTCAGGATTGCCCAGAGCACCGCGGCGGGCCAGGTGAATGCCACGGCGAGCGGCAGCAGGAAAGTAAGGACCAGGGGGGCGGCCAGGCGGATTGCAATACGTGCGTACATGGACGTTCTCGGGAGAGTCACGGTTGCTGTATCGGCCGTGGGCAGGGTGTCTTTAGCCCTGCGCGCGCAATCCGGGGACATCGGCGTGAAGGCCTGCGGCCGGGGAGGGCGGCAGGCCGTTGCCTCAACGCACGCGGCGCTCGATGGCTTCGAGCATGCTCCGGCGCGAGAACAGGAAATCCCAGTAGGTGCCGCCCAACTGGCGCCACAGCACCGCCGAGCGCACCGCCGCCAGCAGCAGCGCCCGGATCTCCGAGACCACCGCAGCCTGGCCGAGGTAGTGCGGGTTGCCCTGGACCATGATCCGCGGCTTGAGCTGGCTGATGGTGTCGGCATACAGGGTGCCCATGGCCATCAACACGTCCGGGTGGCTGCTGTCGCCCAGCTCCAGGGCGCGGTCGGCGGTGCGGCGGATGCCGGCGGTCACCTTGTCCACGGCCGCGTCCTCGCGGACGAAGCGGCGCTCCAGCTGCATCACCGACAGCGCCAGGCGCGGCAGCAGGTCGTCCTTGCCCTGGTTGCGGAAGTAGTCGCGCACCAGGCGCAGGCCCGGCTCCACCTGCGTGACACTGCCGTACACCGCAGCCGGGGAGGCCGCGTCGATGCGCATCACGCTGTCCATCGCGGTCCGCACGATGGCGTTGTCCGAATGGCCGGTTTCGGCGATGCGACGTACCTGCTGCAACGCCTGGGCAATGCCGGCCACGGCAAGCACGCGGTCATCGATGGAAAAACTCATGGTTACCTCTCAAGGGGAAACGGGAGCGCCAAGCCGGCGTTCCAAGGGAGCATCGGTGGCGGCGATCACGGCACCGCCCAGGCACTCGGCGCCGTCGTACAGCACCAGCGACTGGCCCGGGGTCACCGCCCGCTGCGGGCGAGTGAAATGCACGTCCAGCGTGCCATCGTCACGCACCTGGACGGTACAGGGCTCGTCCGGCTGGCGGTAGCGGGTCTGGGCGGTGCAGTCGAAGCGCCGTGCCGGGGGCGCGCCGGCAATCCAGTGCATGGCCTCGCTGCGCAGCCAGTTGGACTGCAGCCACGGGCTGTCATGGCCCTGGTCCACGTACAGCACGTTGCGCGCCACGTCCTTGCCGACCACGAACCACGGCGCGGCCGGACGGCCACGCACGCCGCCGATGTTCAGGCCTTCGCGCTGGCCCAAGGTGAAGTAGAACACCCCCGGGTGGCGGGCGATGACCTGGCCGTCCGGGTCCTGGATCTCGCCCTCGCGGGCGGGCAGGTACTGGCCCAGGAACTCGCGGAAATCGCGTTCGCCGATGAAGCAGATGCCGGTGGAGTCCTTCTTGGCATGGGTAGGCAGGCCGGCCTCGCGGGCGATGCGGCGCAGCGCGCTCTTCTCCAGGTGGCCGATCGGGAACAGCGTGGCCGCCAGCTGGGCCTGGCCCAACTGGTGCAGGAAGTAGCTCTGGTCCTTGCCGCGGTCGGCGCCGCGCAGCAGTCGCCAACGGCCGCCGGACTCCACCACCTGGGCGTAGTGGCCGGTGGCGATGCGCTCGGCGCCCAGCTCGCGGGCCGCGTCCAGGAAGTGCTTGAACTTCACCTCGCGGTTGCACAGCACGTCCGGGTTGGGCGTGCGGCCGGCCGCGTATTCGGCGAGGAAGTGCTCGAACACGCCCTGCCAGTATTCGTTGGAAAAATCACGGAAGTGGAACGGGATGCCCAGCCGGCCACACACCGCCACCGCGTCGCGGCGATCTTCCTCGGCGCGGCAATGGCCGCTGCCGTCATCGGCCCAGTTCTGCATGAACAGGCCGGCCACGTCCAGGCCGTTCTGGACCAGGGTCAACGCGGCGACGGACGAATCCACGCCACCGGACACCCCTACGACTACACCGGGACTACTCACTGCACCTGCCTCAACATCGACAACGGATAACGCTGGCCAGCCAGCCAATCGGAAACGGTCTGCCAGACCAGCGGACTGCGCAGGCGGGCCATGTCGGCCTGCAGCGCGGTCGGGGTGAGCCACAACGCCTGCACGATGCCGTCGTCCAGCGCCTGCTCCGGGTGGTGGCGCAACGGCTCGGCGGCGAAGGCGAAACGCAGGAACGGCGTGCCATCGCCGGCCACCCACTGGTAGGTGCCGATGAAGCCGGTCAGCTTCACCTCCCAGCCGGTCTCCTCGCGGGTTTCGCGGATGGCGGCTTCCAGCAGGGTTTCACCGGCCTCCAGGTGGCCGGCCGGCTGGTTCAGCACCCGCCGGCCGCCTTTTTCCTCTTCCACCAACAGCAGTTGCCCCGCGCGGGAGACAACGGTGGCCACGGTCACGCGTGGCGCCCAGCGCGGGGGCTGCGCGGTGTCCACGCTCAGTATTCGTCCGCCTTGGTCAGCTCCAGCTCGATCTCGTCGGCGCTGGCCGAGGCCGCGTCGATGGCATCGGAAAGCTGCTTGGCAGTGGCGTCGGCGTCGATCTTGACCACGAACACCGCCAGGTCCTGCTGTTTCACCCAGGCGCCCAGCTTGGAGGCATTGGAGTCCTCGAGCAGGCGGTTGGCGACGCTGGCCGGGAAGTCCGGGCTCGGCGACTTGTAGCCGGGCGACCAGATCTCGCGGACGTTGTGGGTGCCGTAGGACTCGACGTTGGAGCGCACGTAGACCAGCTGGGTACGGTTGTTGTCCAGCTCGAACACCAGCCGGTAGTCACCGTCCTCGTCGACCTCGTACTTGTACTCCAGTGAATCCAGCAGGCGACCGATGGCACGGTCCGGTTCACCGGCGACTGCGCTTCCTGCGGCTGCGGTCATCAGTGCTGCGATGACGATGCCGGTTACAGACTTCTTCATGTTTTCCCCGTCAGTGGTTGGTTGACCTGCAAATTGTGCGGGGGGCAGGGGGGTGTCGTCCAATGGCTGAAGGTCGAAGCCGGCAAACCGCTATAATTGCCCGATGCCCCAGAAGCCCCAACATGACAACGAGCACGGCCTGCTGGTTGCCCCCGGCAAGCCTGAGATCGCGCCGCCGCCGCAGTACCAGGTGATGCTGCTCAACGACGACTACACCCCGATGGACTTCGTGGTGACGGTGCTGCAGAACTTCTTCTCGATGGACCTGGACAAGGCCACGCAGGTGATGCTGCACGTCCATACCCGTGGCCGCGGCATCTGCGGGGTGTACAGCCGTGAGGTGGCCGAGACCAAGGTCGCCCAGGTCAACGAGTTCTCGCGGATGAACCAGCATCCGCTGCTGTGCACGATGGAGCGCGCCTGAGCCGCCCGCGGTCGCCGCGTGCGCACCTGCCTGCCTGGCCGGTTTTCCAGGGCGCCGGCTGTGTCCCCGATGGGAAACACTTTCCCGCCTGCGCCACCGCTGGCCGCCCCTCGCGGCGCAACGGCCGTCACGCCTTGCTCTTGAAACTGAATGCCGGATTCACCGGGTGAACGAATCCCCACTTCCTGCTGACGTGGCCTCTACATGAACGCCGCTAGGGTGCTGGAAAACGTGCAGTCAGGCCGCATATTGTCAGCAACCGGAACCGGAGTGCCTCATGTTCAGTAAAGACCTCGAGCAGACCATTGGTCAGTGCTACAAGCGCGCCCGGGAAGCCCGTCATGAATACATGACGGTGGAGCACCTGTTGTTGGCCCTGCTTGAGAATGCATCCGCCCAGGCCGTCCTGAAGGCCTGCGGAGCCGACCTTGAGCGCCTGCACAGCGAACTGGAGAAGGCGATCAACGCCTCGGTCTCGCTGCTGGCCGAAGACGATGGCCGCGATACGCAACCCACCTTAGGCTTCCAGCGCGTCCTGCAACGTGCCGTCTACCACGTTCAGTCCTCGGGCAAGAAGGAGGTCACCGGCGCCAACGTGCTGGTGGCGATCTTCGGCGAGAAGGAATCCCACGCCGTCTACTACCTCAACCAGCAGGACGTGACCCGGCTGGACGTGGTCAATTACCTGTCCCACGGCGTGGCCAAGAGCGGCGACGAATCGGACATGTCCTCGCCGCTGGAAGGCGAGGGCCGTGCCGAGGGCGGTGAGGGCGAGCCCAAGGGCGATTCGCTGACCGAGTTCGCCAGCAACCTCAACGAGCAGGCCAAGGCCGGTCGCATCGACCCGCTGGTCGGCCGGCGCGACGAGATCGAGCGCACCATCCAGGTGCTGTGCCGCCGCCGCAAGAACAACCCGCTGTACGTGGGCGAGGCCGGCGTGGGCAAGACCGCCATCGCCGAAGGGCTGGCCAAGCGCATCGTCGATGGCGAGGTGCCCGAGGTGCTCGCCGACGCGGTGATCTATTCGCTGGACCTGGGCGCGCTGGTCGCCGGCACCAAGTACCGCGGTGACTTCGAGAAGCGCCTGAAGGGCGTGATCGGCGCACTGAAGAAGATCCCCAACGCGGTGCTGTTCATCGACGAGATCCACACCATCATCGGTGCCGGTTCGGCCTCGGGCGGCACCATGGACGCCTCCAACCTGATCAAGCCGGCGCTGGCCTCGGGCGAGCTGCGCTGCATCGGTTCGACCACGTTCCAGGAATACCGCGGCATCTTCGAGAAGGACCGCGCCCTGGCCCGTCGCTTCCAGAAGATCGACATCGTCGAGCCGACGGTGGGCGAGGCCTACGAGATCCTCAAGGGGCTGCGCCCGAAGTACGAGGCGCACCACGGCGTGACCTATGGCGATGACGCGCTGCAGGCCGCGGTGGACCTGTCGGTCAAGCACATCGGCGACCGCCTGCTGCCGGACAAGGCCATCGACGTGATCGATGAGGCCGGCGCCCGCCAGCGCCTGCTGCCCGAAGGGCAGCGCAAGTCGCACATCGACATCGAGGAAGTGGAGACCATCATCGCCAAGATGGCGCGCATCCCGGCCAAGCAGGTCACCGCCACCGACAAGGACGTGCTCAAGCACCTGGAGCGCAACCTGAAGATGGTGATCTTCGGCCAGGACCCGGCCATCGACAGCCTAGCCTCGGCCATCAAGCTGTCGCGCTCGGGGCTTGGCAACCCGGACAAGCCGATCGGCAACTTCCTGTTCGCCGGCCCGACCGGCGTGGGCAAGACCGAGGTCACCCGCCAGCTCGCGCTGCAGCTGGGCATCGAGCTGGTGCGCTTTGACATGAGCGAGTACATGGAGCCGCATTCGATCAGCCGCCTGATCGGTGCGCCCCCGGGCTACGTCGGCTTCGACCAGGGCGGCCTGCTGACCGAGAAGATCGTCAAGACGCCGCACTGCGTGCTGTTGCTGGACGAGGTGGAGAAGGCGCACCCGGACATCTTCAACATCCTGTTGCAGGTCATGGACCGCGGCATCCTCACCGATACCAACGGCCGTGAAGCCAACTTCAAGAACGTGATCCTGGTGATGACCACCAATGCCGGCGCCACCCAGGCGGCACGTCGCTCGATCGGCTTCACCAAGCAGGACCATGCCACCGATGCGATGGAAGTGATCCGCAAGAGCTTCACGCCGGAGTTCCGCAACCGCCTGGACGCGGTGGTGCAGTTCCAGCCGCTGGGCTTCGATCACATCCTGCGCGTGGTGGACAAGTTCCTGATCGAGCTGGAGATGCTGCTGCAGGACAAGCACGTCTCGTTGTCGGCCACCCCGGCCGCCCGCGACTGGCTGGCCCAGCACGGCTTCGACCCGGAGATGGGGGCCCGCCCGATGAGTCGCGTGATCCAGGACAAGATCAAGCGTCCGCTGGCCGACGAGCTGCTGTTCGGCAAGCTGGTGGACGGCGGCAAGGTCAGCATCGACGTGCGCGACGGCGAGTTGATCGTCGAGACCCAGGCCGAGCCGGAGCACCTGCTGCCGGCCACGGTCGAGTAAGCCGGGCGACTCACCCCGGACACCCGATGCCCGCATCCAACGATGCGGGCATTTTTGTGGGACGGGCAGGGGTGGCCTTGGCCGCGAAGCCTTGAATGCGTCATCGCAGGAAGATCCTGTACGCCGATCCTCGGCCTGCTTTCCGCGGCGAACCTGAGGCGGGGCCAGGCATTGCCCGCTCCGCGGCCGGGGCCATTCCGGCGGAATTCCGCCACGCAAAAAAGCCAGCGCGCGGGCTGGCTTTCCTGGCATAACGCCCGGCTTACCGCATTACTTCATGCGGTAGGTGATACGGCCCTTGGTCAGGTCGTACGGCGTCATCTCGACCTTGACGCGATCGCCGGTCAGGATGCGGATGTAGTTCTTGCGCATGCGGCCGGAGATATGGGCGATGATTTCATGCCCATTTTCCAGGCGAACGCGGAAAGTGGTGTTCGGCAGCGTCTCACTGACGGTGCCTTCGAACTCGATGGAGTCGTCTTTCGACATGTAGTCCTGTGCGGTTCTGCGGACGGCCCCGAGGGCCTAAGGGCGGGCATTTTACGCCGCCGGGCGGATTCATGCAAAGTTTGCGTTAAACGCCGGCCGATTCAGCCAGCGTGCTGGCGGGGAATTCCCCGAAGCCGCGTGTCCACGGGCCAACATCGGCCGGTTCGCGGACCAGTCGCCGCACCTGGGCCAGGAACGGCGCCCGTTCCAGCCGTTCGGCGCCCATCCGCACCAGGTGCGGGTTCTCGACCTGGGCGTCGATCAGCGGCCAGCCCCAGCCGGACAGCGTCCGGGCCAGCGCGGCCAGGGCGATCTTGGAGCCGCCAGTGCGGCCACTGAACATGCTTTCGCCAAAGAACATCCGCCCGATCGTCACGCCGTAGATACCGCCGACCAGGGCATCCCCGTCGTAGACCTCCACGGAGTGCGCGTAGCCCAGCCGGTGCAACTGGAGGTAGGCCGCGAGCATGTCGTCGGTGATCCAGGTGCCGTCCTGGCCCGGGCGGGGCGCCTGCGCGCAGGCCTGCATCACCTCGGGGAACGCGGTATCGGCGCGGACCCGCCAGTCGCTGCCGCGCAATGCGCGACGGAAGCGCGAGGACAAATGGACCCCGTCGGTACGGAACACCATGCGCGGGTCCGGCGACCACCACAGCAGCGGCTGGCCGTCGGAAAACCACGGGAAGATCCCGCCCGCATAGGCGGTGAGCAGGCGTATGGGGCTCAGATCACCGCCGACGGCGAGCAGGCCGTCGGGTTCGTGCAACGCCAGCTCGGCCGGGGGGAACGGTGAATCGCTGGCCTCGTCGAGCAGGTAGGGGCCTTTCGGGGTCATGGCCGGGGTTCGTCGGACTTGAACGGTGAGTGATGCTGCAGCGCCTGCGCGTAGCGGGCAGCATCCTCGCGCTCGCGGGCACACCAGTCGCGCAGGGCCTGCCGGAACTGCGGGTGGGCGATCCAGTGGTGGCTGCGCACCTGCGTGGGCAGGAAGCCACGGGCCAGCTTGTGTTCGCCCTGCGCGCCCGGCTCGAAGCGCTGCAGGCCTTCGCGCAGGCAGTACTCGATGCCCTGGTAGTAGCAGGTTTCGAAATGCAGCCCGGGTAGCGCCGCGCCGCCCCAGTAGCGCCCGTACAAGGTATCGCCGCCACGCAGGCACAGCGCGCCGGCCACCGGTTCGCCATCCTGCAGGGCCAGGAACAGCACCAGCTGGCGCGGCAGTTGCGTGGCCAGGTGGCGCAGGAAGGGCAGGGTCAGTGCCGGCGCGTTGCCGTACTCGGCAAAGGTCTGCAGGTAGAAGCCGTGCATGGCACGCAGCTCGTCGGCACTGGCTTCGTTTCCGTGACGCGTCACGAAGGTGATCCCGGCGCGGGCGACCTTGGCGCGCTCCTGGCGGATGTTCTTGCGTCGCTTGTGGTCCATCGCGGCAAGGAAGTCATCGAAGGCCTGCCAGCCCGGCTCGCGCTGCCACTGGAACTGCACGTCGGTGCGCAGCAGCCATTGCCCGTCGAAACACGGCGTCTCCCCGGGCAGGTGGAAGTTGATGTGCGCGGAGGAAAGCTGTTCGGCCTGCACGTGCGCGACGATGGCATCGCGCAGGGCGCGGCAGTCCTGGTCATTGCGTGCCAGCAGCCGCGGCCCGGTCACCGGCGAATACGGCACCGCGCCCAGCCACTTGGGGAAATAGTCCAGGCCATTGCGCGCATAGGCATTGGCCCAGGCGTGGTCGAACACGAACTCGCCGTGTGAGTTGTACTTGCGGTAGCCCGGTGCGGCAGCGACCAGTGCGCCATCACGCCACAGGGTCAGGTGCTCGGGTTGCCAGCCCCAGTCCGGACGCAGGCAGCCGTATTGTTCCAGGCCGCTCAGAAACGCATGGCTGATGAACGGATTGCCGCCGTCGTGCAGGGCATCCCACGCGACCGTGTCAATCGCGTCCAGCGAGGAAATGGCGCGCAGCTGCAGGCTCATGGCTGGAGTTGCAGCACGTCGATGGTGGGCGGGTTGAACAGGCGCAAGGGCAGGCCGATCTCCCCCAGGCCCCGGGTGGTGAATACCCGCACCGGGCCGGCAGGTGCGCGCGCGATCTGTTCGCCGCGATCAAAGTCGTATTGGGTCGGGATGACCCGGCGGTACAGCCACGGGATACGGATCTGTCCGCCATGGGTGTGGCCGGCAAGCACGACGGCGGCATCGGCCGGACGTAATCCCATGGCGCTGTCAGGGTTGTGGGCGATGACGATGGCCGGACGGGTAATGGCGTCGGCGACGCGCAGGAATGCGGGATCGTCCTTTCCGGCCCAGCGATCGCCGAGCCCCGCCCATTGGCGGCCCTGGCTGTCGGTGATGATCTGGCCTTCGATGACCTGCACGCCATGGTGGCGCAGGGCCGTGCGCAGTGGCAGATCAATATCCGGACCGGGGGCTTGCTGGTCATGGTTGCCCAGCACGGCGTACACCGGTGGCTTCAGCCGGGCCAGTGGCGCGAACAGATCCTGCAGTTCGCTGGCCTTGGGTTCGTAGGTCAGGTCGCCGGCGATGACCACCGCATCGACGGGCAGGGCATTGATCCGATCGACCACCCGTTCCAGAAAGGCGCGGTTCTTGTACACGCCCAGATGGATGTCACTGATCAACGCGACCCGCGCGGTGACACCGGTGCCGGGCAGGGTGGTCTGCTCGACCTGGATGATCTGCGGTTCGATGAAGCGCGCCCAGGTGAACACGCCGCAGCCCAGCAGCAACAGCGCGAGCAGCCAGCGATGGCGGCCGCCACGCCAGCGCCACGACAGCCAGGCAATGGCAGGGAAGACCAGCCAGCTGCCGTGAAACAGCAGCTGCTTGATCAGCACCTTGTCCATGCCGGCAGCCGTGGCGGTCCGCGGTCAGAGGCTCTGCGCGTCCAGGAAGCGTTCGGCGTCCAGTGCGGCCATGCAGCCGAAGCCGGCCGAGGTGATGGCCTGGCGGTAGTGCTGGTCGGCCACGTCGCCGGCGGCGAACACGCCTTCCACGGAGGTCTGGGTGGCGTTGCCGCCCAGGCCCGAGCGGATTTCCAGGTAGCCGTTGTTCATCGCCAGCTGGCCCTTGAACAGGTCGGTGTTGGGCTGGTGACCAATGGCCACGAAGAAGCCGTGCGCGTCGATGTCGCGAGTGCTGCCGTCCTGGGTGGACTTCACGCGCACGCCGGTCACGCCCATCTCGTTGCCGAGCACTTCGTCGACCTGGTGGTGCCAGACGGTCTCGATCTTGCCGGCGGCCACCTTGGCGAACAGCTTGTCCTGCATGATCTTTTCCGCCTTCAGGGTGTCGCGGCGGTGCACCAGGTAGACCTTGCGGGCGATGTTGGACAGGTACAGGGCCTCTTCCACGGCGGTGTTGCCGCCGCCCACCACGACCACGTCCTGCTCCTTGTAGAAGAAGCCGTCGCAGGTGGCGCAGGCCGAGACGCCGCGGCCCTTGAAGGCTTCCTCGGACGGGATGCCCAGGTATTTGGCGGTGGCACCGGTGGCGATGATCACCGCGTCGGCGGTGTACTGGGCGTTGTCACCGGTCAGGGTGAACGGACGCTTGGACAGGTCGGCGGTGTGGATGTGGTCGAACACCACCTCGGTGTCGAAACGCTCGGCGTGGGCCTGCATGCGCGCCATCAGGTCCGGGCCCATCAGGCCATGCGCGTCGCCCGGCCAGTTGTCCACTTCAGTGGTGGTCATCAGCTGGCCGCCCTGCTGCAGGCCGGTGATCACCAGCGGCTTGAGGTTGGCGCGGGCGGCATAGACGGCGGCGGTCCAGCCGGCCGGGCCGGAGCCCAGGATGATCAGCTTCTCGTGGCGGGAGGGCAGGGACGGGTGGCTGGAAGTGCTCATGTATACTCGCGAAAGTTCAGGATTGGCGGCCCGTTGGCGTGCTTCCGCAACTGTCCGGGCAAGCCCATAGAGTGGCGGTCGGCTCCCGGTGAATCAAGGCACGTGAATGGAATGGCGCGGCCCGTCGGATACAGTCTCCCTTCTTCCTCCCGGTTGGCTTGCCCTTGTGCGGCGGGTTTCTGACGCGTTCCGTACGTGTGCATCGTCGACGGGGTGAAACACAGCGGTCCGTCGTTTAATATCAATCACTAACCGTGCATTTCTAAGGTCTGGTCAAAGGTGGCGAAACAGGTCCCGGAACGTGGCAAGAACCCCAGCGCCGGCAATGCCGCGCGCAAGCCGGCCGCCGCGGCGGACAAGCCGCGGCGACACAAGTTATGGCGTGACCTTGCGCTGATCGCGATTGCCCCGGCGCTGCTGTATCTGCTGGCAAGCCTGTTCACGTATTCCCCCACGGACCCGGGCTGGTCGCAGTCCGGCTCGGTGGTCGCGCCCGTGCACAACATGGGCGGCAGGGTCGGTGCGTACATCGCCGACGTGATGCGCCAGCTGTTCGGCTACGTGGCCTACCTGATCCCGCTGATGCTGGCGGCGGTGGCGTGGATCGCCATGTTCGGCCTGAACCGCGAGGAGCGCGGCCAGGACGACCTGGGCCCGGCGCTGCGGCTGGTCGGCATCGTCGGCTTCCTGATCGGCGCGACCGGCTTCCTGTACCTGCGCCTGCCGCCGGGGGATGTCGCCCGCGCCGGCGGTGGCCTGGGCGTGCTGGTCGGAAAGTCGCTGCAGACCGGCTTTGGCCCGGTTGGCAGCAACCTGTTCCTGCTGGTGCTGCTGCTGACCTCGATCACGCTGGCGACCGGGCTGTCCTGGTTCGTGGTGATGGAGAAGATCGGCAAGTGGGTGATGGCGCTGGGGCCGATGTTCGAGAAGAAGAAGGAACAGGCCAACGAGTGGCAACAGACCCGTGCGCTGCGCGAGGAACGCGAGGAAGTGCGCAAGGTCGACGCCGAAGTGCGCGCCAAGCGCGAGCCGGTGAAGATCGAACCGCGCCCGGCGCCGGTCATCGAGAAGAGCGACCGCGCCAAACGCGAGACCCAGATCCCGATGTTCCAGGGCGTCAATGGCGATGGTTCGGACCTGCCGCCGCTGGCGCTGCTGGATGACCCCAAGCCGCAGCCCAAGGGCTACGACGAGCAGACGCTGGAAACGCTGTCGCGCCAGATCGAGTTCAAGCTCAAGGACTTCCGCATCGACGCGCAGGTGGTGGGCGCCTATCCGGGCCCGGTGATCACCCGCTTCGAGATCGAGCCGGCACCGGGCATCAAGGTCAGCCAGATCAGCTCGCTGGACAAGGACATCGCCCGCGGCCTGTCGGTCAAGTCGGTGCGCGTGGTCGACGTGATCCCGGGCAAGTCGGTGATCGGCCTGGAAATCCCCAACGTCACCCGCGAGATGATCTTCCTGTCCGAGCTGCTGCGCTCGAAGGAATACGACAAGTCCGCCAGCGTGCTGACCCTGGCGCTGGGCAAGGACATCGCCGGCCGCCCGACCGTGGCCGACCTGGCACGCATGCCGCACCTGCTGGTGGCCGGTACCACCGGTTCGGGCAAGTCGGTGGCGGTCAACGCGATGGTGCTGAGCCTGCTCTACAAGGCCAGCCCGAAAGACCTGCGCATGCTGATGATCGACCCGAAGATGCTCGAACTGAGCGTCTACCAGGGCATCCCGCACCTGCTCGCGCCGGTGGTGACCGACATGAAGGAGGCCGCCAACGGCCTGCGTTGGTGCGTGGCCGAGATGGAGCGCCGCTACAAGTTGATGAGCGCGGTGGGCGTGCGCAACCTGGCCGGCTTCAACAAGAAGATCAAGGACGCCATCGACGCCGGCCAGCCGTTGATGGACCCGTTGTTCCAGCCAAACCCGGAAATGGGCGAGGCCCCGCGTCCGCTGGAGCCGCTGCCGTTCATCGTCATCTTCATCGACGAATTCGCCGACATGATGATGATCGTCGGCAAGAAGGTCGAAGAACTGATCGCGCGCCTGGCGCAGAAGGCGCGTGCGGCCGGTATCCACCTGATCCTGGCCACGCAGCGCCCGTCGGTGGACGTGATCACCGGCTTGATCAAGGCCAACATCCCGACCCGCATCGCCTTCCAGGTCAGTTCGAAGATCGACTCGCGCACCATCCTGGACCAGTCCGGCGCCGAGGCCCTGCTGGGCAACGGCGACATGCTGTACCTGCCGCCGGGCACCGCCATGCCGGACCGCGTGCACGGTGCCTTCGTCTCCGACGAGGAAGTGCATCGCGTGGTCGAGCACCTCAAGGCCAGCGGTCCGGCCGAGTACATCGAGGGCGTGCTGGACGAGGTGCAGACCATGGGCGACGGCGTGGTGGTCGGCGCCACCGGCCTGCCGGAAAGCAGCGCCGTCGGCGACGAGTCCGACCCGTTGTACGACGAGGCGTTGCGGATCGTCACCGAAACCCGTCGTGCGTCGATTTCCGGCGTGCAGCGGCGCCTGAAGATCGGCTACAACCGTGCCGCGCGCCTGATCGAGGCGCTGGAAGCCGCCGGCGTGGTCACCCCGCCGGAGCACAATGGCGACCGTACCGTGCTGGCACCGCCGCCGCCGAAGTAAGCCGGCGGGGCAGGGCAGGCCGCCAGCGGGCGGCCTGCATGCCGGCGTGTCAATTGCCGGCGGTGAAATCCATCGACTTGAACAGGGCCGCCAGGGCCTGGCCGTCCTCGCTGCTGTGCGGGGACCGCGTGGACAGCCAGTGCACATAGGCCACCGAGCGGTCATCGTTGCCCGCCACCAGGATCAGCTGGCCGGTGGTGCCATTGCGGATCATCGAGGCAGGGCGCTTGCTGGCTTCGGTTTCGGCCAGCGCCAGTTCGCCATGGGGCAGGGCCTGGATTTGAGCGTGCTTCAGCGTGAACACGACGCTGGCATCGGGGGCGGCAGGCAGCAGCTGCGGCGGGCTGCCCGGATCCACTACCAGGCCGCGTTCCCGGGCCGCCTCACGCAGCGGCACCTGTTTGACCTCAAGCACGTAGTCGGCGAGTTCACGCCAGCCTTCGACCTGTCCCACCGTCGCGGGGGTCGGCTTGCCGGCGCGGGCGAAAGCGATGATGCACAGCGTGCTGGCCTCGCGTTCGGCGTCGGTGATCTCCAGCTGGCGCAGTCCGGTCGGGGTTTGGAACGATACTCCGCAGTCCGGTCGATCAACACGGGGGGCGGCGGCATGGCAGGCCAATGTGGTCAGCAACAGGCCGCCGCACAGCAGGAGGGTTCCCACGCGTTGGATCATTTCAGGTCTCCGGGATTTCCTTGTACTCGGCATGCACCTGGGTGGCGTCATTGAGCACGTAGTACGCATGCTGGAAGCCCTGCTGGCGGAAATCAAAGTGCAGCTGGGCCGGATTGATTGATCGGGTGACGTTGCGCTGCGCGGTCTCGGCGATGCCGCCATCAGCCCAGGAGTTGATGCTCAGCTTGCCCAGAGGAACAAGCTTCTTCTGCTTGTTCTCGGTGTAGCGCTGCTTGCTGGCCCAATAGTAGCCCGAGCCATCACAGGTGTTGAAGGGATCGCTCTGCAGCAGCGGACTATTCTGGTCATCGGTGAATGTCAGCCCGCGGTAAGCGCCATATTGCCGGTAGTTGTTCCGACCGGTCAGCTGGATGAGGCCGCGTCCCTTGAATCGCACACCGTCCCCCACCTCGGTGTTGCCCAGCTTGCGGCCTTGGTCAGTGCCCGGTTCATACTTGTCGAAATAGGAGTCGCCCCCCCCTTCGACCATGAATTCCAAGCGGCCCGTTTCGGCGGTCAGCTGCCCCCACAGGTGCGCGGTACGCACACGCGTGGCTGCGATGCCGTACTTGCGGGCCATCTTCTGCATGTTGACGTGTAAACCAGCGGGGCGACGGGTGGAGGCGGTTGTGAGGCGTGCGGTGACGTCGGCCCAGCTCACGGCCACGACTTCCCTGCCACCTTCGCGCAGAGTCTGGCGGATCATCCGCGTGGCTTCTCGCTGGCTGAGCCACCCACACTTGCGGAAGTGCTGGATGAAGCGTTTGGGATGGAAGTGCCAATGCGCCGCGTTCAGGTTGGGAATGGCGGCATCCTCCCAGAACGCCAACGCTTCGACGTGACGTTGGAATTGCGGGAAGTCCGAGGCGGAAAGGTAGGTGCTCGCCCCCATCGTCGGTGCGCTGCCGCGTGCAGATCCAGGACCCTCGATCTTCAGCCATCCCCAGCGCGTTTCTATCCCGCTGCGTTGCCATTCAGTCGGGAACTTGCATACCAAGCCCTGCAGCTTGGGCTGCAATGCGGCATCACGCAGACGCTGCTCGGCCTGTTCGGCGGTCGGCGCAGGTTCGCCTTCGCGCTCAAGCAGGCGCCGTACCGCAGCCGCATCGCAACGGCTGTCGTTGTCCTGGAAGTCTTCCACGATGGCCCAATGTGCCCATCGCGGTGCATCGGCGTCGCTGAACTTGTGCACATTGGCGGCGTTGAGATTCACCCAGCCCGTAGTGGGGCCCGTGGAGATCTGGCGCCAATGCGGCGTATCGGCCGGAGTGAGGGTGTCCGGACCGCCCAGGGTGCGGCCAAAGCGCAGCAGCTCGTAGACCGCCGCCCTGTTCGGTACCGCCGCTGCGCGGGCGTTTGAGTACGCGGTAACCGTGGCACCTGCGGTGTCATACAGGTTGTACTCGGCGTCAACTTCGGCCAGTTGGGTGCCGATGCGGGCGCCGTCCAGGTCGTAGGTCGTTACCTGTGCGTCGCCCCCATAGGCGCTCTGCGCATTGGCAGGAGCGCTGTAGCGGATGCCGACCACACGTTCCGCCCCCAACGCCGCGCCCGTACCTGCGGTGCCACTGGTGGCATTGAGCGCCGGCCGGCTCGGGAAGACCGGGGTATCCGCCGGCAGGTGGAAGTAGACCTCGCCGAACACGGCGTCGGTGCGGCCGTGATTGGCGACGTTGACGTCGCCGGATGCCCGTCCCAGCAGGCGAGCCAGGTTGGCGTCGTCGCAGATGATCTCAAAATGGATGAGATCAGCCTGGCCGTCGATCGAACCGGCATCGCCAATCTCCACCTTGCGGTAGATGCGTCGGCCAACCACGACGTTGGCGGTGCGGATGCGGGTCAGGTGCATGTAGATCGAATAGAACTGGACCTGGGTTTCCTGGTTGCCCGTGGCGCCAATGGCGGTGTCATGGCGGATGACGACGCAACCGTTGTCGGACCACCCCAGATATCCCTGCGCATGAGCATCCACTTCGGCCGGGGTGCCGGGGCGTGCGGTCGCTGCCCGGACATACACCACGGTGCCATCGGCAATGGCACGGACCGGCTCACGGCCGTTGCCGCGCGCGGGAGCGCGCAGGTGCAAGCCACCATGCCAGGAGAGCTTGTTGCTGACCGGATAGTGCCCGTGTTCCACGGTCGACATCGCGGCATCTAGAAAGCGGGCGTCGTCGTCGGTGTCGGCGCGGGCTGGAAGAAACGGGGGACTGATGATCATGGGCATTCCTTTGCACGACGGTCCGGACCTGCAATGACACGGAGAACGTCGTTGTGATCGTGTAGTTCAGCAAGGCAGATGACGCGGTACTGACCGACTGGCCAAGCACCGGCGCAGAACATACCCCGGATAGTGTGGTCAGTGCTTTCACATTTCGTTGACATCCGCTGATCGCCCGCGCTCGGCGCACGCGGGAAGGCGCATAATTGCGCTATCACCCCATTCAGAATCGGGCGGGCAGACTGCGCCCTGGTTCATCACTTCCGGTGCAGACTCCCCGCATGAACACGAATTTCCGCCGCCATGTCATCACCACCGCGCTGCTGCTCGCCGGCGCTGCCAGCACCTCGGCCTGGGCCGGGGCACGTGACGACCTGAGGTCCTTCACCAACGGCCTGCGCGGCCTGGACGGGCAGTTTGCCCAGCAGGTGTTCGACTCGCGCGGCCGGGTCAAGGAGTCGTCCAGCGGCCGCGTCGCACTGTCGGCGCCGCGCCTGTTCCGTTGGGAATACACCCGTCCGCACCCGCAGCTGATCATCGCCGACGGCAGCAAGGTGTGGGTCTACGAGCCGGACTTGGAGCAGGCCACGGTGACCCCGCAGGGGGCCGAGGAACAGAACAGCCCGCTGGTCGCGCTGATCAACCCGGCCCAGCTCGAGCGCCAGTACGACGTCAGCGAAGAAGCCGCGCCGCGCGATGGCATGCAATGGCTGTCGCTGACGCCCAAGCGCGAAACCGAGACCAACTTCCAGTCCGCCTCGCTGGGCTTCGCCAATGGCGGGCTGGCACGCATGGAGGTGGTGGACGCGGTCGGCCAGCGCACGGTCATCAATTTCACCGACTGGAAGAAGAATCCGGGCTTTGCCGCCGGTACCTTCCGCTTCGTGCCGGGCAAGGACGTGGACGTGGTCGGCGAGCGCTGAGCACCACGTCGGGCCGCGAGCCCGGGTTGCGCCCGCGTTAGAATGCGGGCGTGGCCAGATCCCGAAACATCTTCATAGACGACGCCCCCGCCGACCTGCTGAGCGCGGACCGCGAGAGCATGCGCCCGCTCGCCGAGCGCATGCGTCCGCGCACGCTTGACGAGATGGTGGGGCAGAAACGCCTGCTGGCGCCGAACACGGCGCTGCGCCGCGCGGTGGAGTCCGGCCGCGTCCATTCGATGATCCTGTGGGGGCCGCCCGGCTGCGGCAAGACCACCCTGGCACTGCTGCTGGCGCAGTATGCCGACGCCGAGTTCAAGGCGATCTCGGCCGTGCTGTCCGGCCTGCCGGAGGTACGCCAGGTGTTGGCCGAGGCCGCCCAGCGTTTCGCCGGCGGCCGTCGCACGGTGCTGTTCGTCGACGAGGTGCATCGCTTCAACAAGGCCCAGCAGGATGCGTTCCTGCCGCATATCGAGCGTGGCACCATCATTTTCGTCGGTGCCACCACCGAGAACCCGTCCTTCGAACTGAACTCGGCGTTGCTGTCGCGCTGCCGCGTGCACGTGCTGGAGTCGGTATCGCCGGAGGACGTGGTCGAGGCGCTGGAGCGGGCGTTGGGTGACAGCGAGCGCGGGTTGGGCGAACAGGCCATCCGCGTCACGCGCGAGTCGCTGCTGGAAATCGCCCGCGCCGCCGACGGTGACGTGCGTCGCGCCCTGACCCTGCTGGAGATCGCCGCCGAACTGGCCAGCGGCGAAGAGGGCGAGATCACCCCGGAAACCCTGCTGCAGGTGCTGGCCGACCGCACCCGCCGCTTCGACAAGGGCGGCGAGCAGTTCTACGACCAGATATCGGCCCTGCACAAGTCGGTGCGCAGCTCCAACCCGGACGGCGCCATCTACTGGCTGGCGCGCATGCTCGACGGCGGTTGCGACCCGTCCTATATCCTGCGCCGGATGACCATCATGGCCGTGGAGGACGTTGGCCTGGCCGACCCACGGGCACTGGAGATGGCGATCAATGTCTGGAGCGCCTACGACCGGATCGGGCCACCGGAAGGCGACATCGCGCTGTCCAACCTGGCCATCTACCTGGCCAGCACCGCCAAGTCGAATGCCAGCTACATGGCCTTGAACAAGGCCCGTGCCGACATCGCCGAACTGGGCACGCAGCCGGTGCCCCTGCACCTGCGCAACGCACCGACGCGCTTGATGAAGACCTTGGGCTACGGCCAGGGCTACCAGTACGACCACGACGTCGAAGGCGGCATCGCGCTGGACCAGACCGCCTTCCCGGACGAGATGGGCGAACGCGTCTATTACGCCCCGGCCGAACGTGGCCTGGAGATCAAGCTGAAGGAAAAGCTGGACCGGCTGCGCGCGGCCCGCGAGCAGGCCCGTGCCCAGCGCAAGCCAGGCGCTGATCGATGAGCGGTGCGGTGGCCGGACATGCAGGGGAGGACTAGGCGGATGTGGCTTTCTTTCCTGGCCATCGGCCTCGGGGCGGCCATCGGGGCGTGGCTGCGGTTCGGCCTGAGCGTGTGGTTGAACCCGATGCACCAGAACCTGCCGATGGGCACGCTGGCGGCCAACCTGATCGGCGGCTACGTCATCGGGCTGGCGCTGGCGTTCTTCAGCTCGCGGCCTGAACTGGCGCCGGCGTGGCGGCTGTTCGTGGTCACCGGGATGTTGGGCGGCCTGACCACCTTCTCCACGTTCTCCGCCGAAGTGGTGGACCAGCTGCAGCGCGGACACCTGGGCTGGGCGCTGGCGACCATCGGCCTGCACCTGGGCGGCTCGCTGTCGATGACCGCGCTGGGCTGGTGGTCGTGGCGGGCCCTGCGCAACCTGACTTGAGGCCGCTTTCCAAACCGGGAAAGCATGACGCATCATTCCGCATCGATTGCCAGAGCATCTGAATGACATGCTGTACAAGCAGGAACAGGAATGAGCAGGCCTGAGGTAGAGCCCGCCGAACGGCACCCCGCGGAATCATCCGCGTTTCCCCCGACTTCTTCCTGTGTCATCGGTGCCGATGTAGGCGGGACCTATGCCCGCCTGGCCTGGGCCGAACTCCGCCCGGGGATGCCGCCGCGGATCCGCGACTTCCGCAAGTACACCTGCGCCGAACATCCCAGCCTGGCCGCGATCCTGCGTGACTACCTGCAGCAGGTGCGGCAGTCGCCCGACGCGCCGGCGCTGGACCACGCGGTGGTGGCGATCGCCGGCATCGTCGATGGCGATGCCCTGCTCAACGTCAACCTGCCGTGGCCAGTCTCGATCGCGCAGACGCGCCAGGACGCGGGGCTGGCCAGCCTTGAACTGATCAATGACTTCGTCGCGGTGGCGCAGGCGATGCCGCCCGCCGAGCGCGACAGCTTGCACCTGGTGTGCGGCGACGCCAGCGCCGACGCGCGCGGGCCGGCACTGGTGCTGGGCCCGGGTACGGGACTCGGCGTTGCCGTGCGCCTGGTCGGCGGACGGCCCTCGGTGCTGGCGAGCGAGGGCGGCCACGCGGCGCTTGCCGCCGCCACACCGCTTGAGCAGGACGTGCTGCGCCTGTTGTCGCAGCGCTATGCCTACGTGGACAGCGAGCGCGTGCTGTCCGGGCCCGGCCTGATGACGCTGTATGACTGCCTGTGCGAACTGCGCGGGCAGCCGGTGCGCTGGCAGGCCCCCGATGCACTGGTCCAGGCCAGCCGCAACGGTGATGCCCTGGCCGCCGAATGCGTGGACACCTTCTGTGGCTGGCTGGGCAGCCTTGCCGGCGACCTGGCCCTGACCTTTGCCGCGCGTTCGGTCTACCTGACCGGTGGCGTGGCTGGCCACCTGGCCGCGGAACTGCATGGTGGCACGTTCGAACGTCGCTTCCGTGCCAAGGGAGGGCTGTCGCCCGCGCTCGCGCATACGCCGGTATGGCGCGTGGAGCACGGTGAACTGGGCGTGCTGGGAGCGCTGTCCTGGCACGCCGAGCAGCACGCGCGCATCTGAGATCCGCAACAACGAGGGAGTTCCGGGCATGAGTACACGCAGGCAGTTCCTGCAGACATCACTGCTGTTGGGGGCCGCCGGTGCGGCACCGGGGTTGCTGGCCAATGCGCCCGCCGCGACCGGTGCACGGGTGGTATCGACCTGGGATTTCGGCGTGGGTGCCAACCAGGCGGCGTGGAAGGTGCTGGCCGCTGATGGCAGCGCGCTGGACGCCGTGGAAGCCGGGGCACGCTGGGCCGAGAGCGACCTGTGCAACCCCACGGTCGGGCGGTGCGGCAACCCCGACCGCGATGGCGTGCTGACCCTGGACGCCAGCATCATGAACGGTGATGGCCGCTGTGGTTCGGTGGCCGCGCTGGCCGATATCGGCCACCCGATCTCGGTCGCCCGCGCGGTGATGGAGAAGACGCCGCACGTGATGCTGGTGGGCGAGGGCGCGCAGCAGTTCGCCGTGCAGCAGGGTTTCCCGAAGCAGAACCTGCTCACTGCCGAGGCCGAACGGGCGTGGCGCGAGTGGCTCAAGACCGAACACTACGCCCCGCAGATCAACGCCGAGCGCCGCGGCCTGCCCGGTGACAAGAACAACCACGACACGCTGGGCATGCTGGCCATCGATGCCAACGGACAGATGGCCGGTGCCTGCACCACCAGCGGCATGGCCTTCAAGATGCACGGCCGGGTCGGCGACAGCCCGATCATCGGTGCAGGGTTGTATGTCGACAATGAAGTCGGTGCAGCAACCGCCTCGGGCATGGGCGAGGAGATGATCCGCAACGCGGCCTCGTTTCTGGTGGTGGAGCTGATGCGCCAGGGGTTGTCGCCGGCCGAGGCGTGCCGTGAAGCGATCGCGCGCGTGGTGCGCAAGCGCCCGGAGGCCAGCCGCACCCTGCAGGTCTGCTTTCTGGCGCTCAACCGCAATGGTGAAGTCGGTGCCTACGCGCTGCACCGCGGTTTCGTCTACGCGGTCTGCGACGCCAAGCGCCAGGATGCACTGCTGGACTCGGACGCGGTCTACACGAGCACGCAGGCGTGAGCCCATCGCGCCTGCTGGAGATCGCCTGCAATTCGGCCGCCTCGGCGCTGGCGGCGCAGCAGGGCGGGGCGGACCGCGTCGAACTGTTCGAGAACCTGGAACAGGGCGGTACCACGCCGTCGTACGGCACACTCGCCGTCGCGCGCGACCGCCTGCAGATTCCGCTCTACGTGCTGGTACGCCCACGGCCGGGGGATTTCCATTACGGGCCGCTGGAAGCGGAGATCATGCTGCGTGACATCGCCGCGTGCCGGCAGCTTGGTTGCGATGGTGTCGTGATCGGTGCGCTGGACGCCGATGGCGGCATCGACCTGCCGCTGTGCCGGGAGCTGGTCAACGCTGCCGGACCGATGGGGGTCACGTTCCATCGTGCCTTCGACGCGGCGCGTGACTTGCCCGCCGCCCTGGAGCAGGTGGTCGGCCTGGGCTGCGAGCGTGTGCTCAGTTCCGGCGGACAAGCCGGTGCGCCGGCCGGCGTGGCCATGCTGGCGGCGTTGGTGCGCCAGGCCGGTACGCGGCTGTCGGTCATGGCAGGTGCCGGCCTGACCGCTGCGAACATCGGTGCGGTCGCGCGCGAAAGCGGGTGCCGGGAACTGCACGCGTCGGCCAAGGCCGTGCGGCGCTCGGCGATGCACCATCACAACCCGGCGCTGGTCGGGTTGGAGCGCGACTGGCTGCAGAGCGACGCGACGCAGGTAGCGGCACTGCGGCAGGCGTTGTCGTCGCTGGATTGAGACAGGGCGCGGGGGATCTACGCGCCTGAGCCGTATCCGCCGCTGCCAAGCAGGGCCCGGGCAGCGGCGACGATGACCTCCAGGGCAGCGTCCATACGAATCCGCTATCGATGCATGCGGATTTCGTCCTGCTGTTTCGGCGCGGCCGGGAGTAAAAAGTGCTGAACCCTGGACCTGGTGAAGCGCCATGAACGTGTATGTGCGGCTGCCAACTGCGCTTGCTGACGATGCGGCCGGATCGGCATGATGCTGCGTCGGCAGGCCCGTGAGCGTCGCAACGCGATGAAGCAGGGCGGCCCGCTGCTGGTGATCCCCGCGCTGGCCGGTTGCCATGCTGAGGGCAGCCCGAGCCTGGCGATCTTCGGCGCCTACTTCCCCGGCTGGCTGGTGTTGGCCGCCACGGCCATCGTGCTGGGCGTGCTGGCCAGGGCACTGGTCCTGCATGCGCTCGGGGCGGGGCGCGTGCCATTTCCGTTGTGGACGTTCGCGGCCATCGGGTTGATTGCAGCGTGCCTGCTCGCATGGGCGGTGGGTTCCTGATGCGCGCCGCCGAAGCCACTGCTCCTTCCCCGTGGACACGTCGCGTCGCGCTGCTGTTGATCGTGGTGGCGCTCGTGCTGCTGCTTGGGCTGCTGTATCGCGCGTACCGCCTTCCTTCCACCGACGCGGCAACCCTCGATGCGGAGGTGGTGCACATCGCGCCGGAGGTCGGTGGGCGCCTGGTCGAGTTGCGCGTGCAGGAGAACAGTACGGTGGTGCGCGACGAGGTGCTATTCCGGATCGACCCGGCCCCGTTCGTTCATGCCGTTGGCGCCGCCCGCGCCGAACTGGCACTGGCCGAAGCCAATCTGGCGACCCAGCAGCGCGTGATTGCCAGCCAAGGCGCCAACGCCGCGATTGCCGCGGTGCAGGCCCGCAAGGCGCAGACCGGCACCGGCCTGGCGCGGCGCACGGTGGAACGGCTGCGCCCGTTGGCGCGCGATGGATACGTGCCGTGGCAGCAATTCGATCAGGCAGAACTGACCGCAAGCGACGCGCAGCGGACGCTGGAGCAGGCGCGCCGACAGCAGACCTCGCTGCAACAGGCGGTGGATACCACCGCCGCCGCGCAGGCGGCCGTGGAGGCGCGGCGCGCCGCCCTGGCCGAGGCCGAGCGGGCGTTGCGGCTGACCACCGTACGTGCACCGCACGCCGGACACGTGGCCGGCCTGGACGTGACGACCGGCGAAGTGCTTGCGCCCTCGCAGCCCGTGTTCACCCTGATCACCAATGAGCAGTGGTTTGCCAACGGCAATTTTCGTGAGACCGAGCTGCAGCGCATCCCGCTGGGCGCATGTGCGACGGTGTACTCCATGATCGACCGGTCACGCCCGTTGCGGGGCAGGGTGGTCGGGATCGGCGCCGGCGTGCTGGACAGCACCAAGGTGGATGTTCCGCGCAATGTGCCGTACGTGGAGCGCTCCCTGAACTGGGTACGGGTCGCCCAGCGCTTCCCGGTGCGGGTAGCGCTGCAGGACCCACCAGCGGGGCTGATGCGGCTGGGAGCCAGCGCCGTCATCGAGATCGGCCATGGCAATGCCTGCCCCTGAACCGGCGCGCGGTCGCTTCCTGCCGCGGCTGCGCGACATCGTCTCGCCCCGGCCCGGCCGTGCCGCATTCGCCGTGCGCATCGCGTTGACCTGTACGTTGACCGTGCTGGTCGCCGAGATCAATGGCATCCCGGAGATCGCGCTGGCCGCCTATGTCGTGTTCTTCATGAACAACGCGGACCGCACCCGCAGTGTGCTGGCCGCGACGCTGTTCCTGTTGCTGACCAACGTACTGATCGGCACGTTGATCCTGGTCGCCGGGCAGGTGCTGGATTGGCCGCCATTGCGGCTGCTGGCGATGGCCGGGTTCTCGGTGGCGCTGCTGTTCCTGGCCTCGGCCAGCCGGCTCAAGCCGCTGGCACCGATCATCGCGATGATCCTGGTCTACGCCCTGGATGCCATCGGCCGCTTGCCCGGCGCGGAGCTGGCGACGCGTGCGTTGCTCTACGCCTGGTTGCTGATCGCACTGCCCAGTGCGGTGACCCTGGTGGTCAACCTGTTGATCGGGCCGGCGCCGGTGCCGCTGGCCCGGCAAGGGATAGCGACGGCGCTGCACGATACCGCGAAACTGTTGCGCCAATCCGACCCCGGCACCCGAGCCCGTCTGCAGGCTCAGCGTGGCCAGGGATCCGCGGCCACGCTGGCGTTGCTGCATGCTGCCGGCCTGGGCAAGGAGGCCCCGGTTGGCACACTGGCGGCCTTGCGCGCCGCGGCCGGCACGACCGAGGCCCTGCTGATGCTGGGCCTGGCCATCGATGCAAGTGAGGGTGTTCCCGATGCCTGGAAACACGGCGCCGCCGAAAGGCTCGACGGGATGGCCGCGATCCTCGCTGCAGGTAGCCATCCCGTCGACATCACCGCGGTTGCCTTCGATACGCAGTGCGCCAGCACGCCGGTGGCGCTGCTGCAGGACTTCAATGCCTTGCTCGTGCAGTTCGCGACCGCTGCATCGGACGGCGCCAACGCACCACCCGCAGCATCGTCCCGGTTCCTCGCCGCCGATGCGTGGACCAACCCCGCGCATGTACGCCACGCCCTGAAGGTGACCGCCGCGGCGATGCTGTGCTACCTGTTCTACTCGGCCACGGAGTGGCAGGGCATCCATACCAGCCTGATCACCTGCTACATGGTCGCGTTGGGCAGCACCGCGGAAACCACCGAGAAGCTGCTGCTGCGCATCACCGGCGCCGTGGCCGGTGCGATCGTCGGCCTGGTGTTGATCGTCTGGGTACTGCCCGGACTGGATGACATCAGTGGGTTGCTGGCGCTGGTAGCCGGCGCGGCCTTCATCGGTGGCTGGATCGTTGCCAGTGGGCCGCGGGTCGGCTACATCGGCTTCCAGTTCAGTTTTGCCGTCTTCCTGTGCGTGATCCAGGGCACCGCGCCCGCGTTCGACCTGGCGGTGGCGCGCGATCGCATCGTCGGCATCCTGATCGGCAATGCAGTGGTCTACCTGATGTTCGCCCACGTCTGGCCGGTCAGCATCGCCGGCACCATTGATTCCGCCAGCGCAGCACTGCTGCGGCAGTTGGTGCGGCTGGCGCGGATGCCTGCCGACATCACGCGACTGAAAGCACTGGCCGCGGTGCGCGCGCAGGCACAGGCCATTGCCCACCAGCTGGAGGTGGCGGGGCTTGAACCTCGCCGGTTGCGCAAGCCCTCAGCATGGTCCACGAAACACGGGCAGGTGTTGCGGGAAGCCGCCGCAGCCGAACAGCACCTACTGCTCGAACCGGCTGCTGCGGAGACGTGCGTCCAACAGCTGCAGCAGTTGGCTGACGCGCTGGATCACTCGATCTCCGGCGACGCCGTCGATACGCCGGGAGCCGCGCGTCATGCGAACTGAGGCCTGCCTCCTGCCGTTGTTGCTGTCCGCGTGTGCCAGCACGGGGATCGACCGTGCACCGTCGCAACCGGATCGCCCATGGGTGCCGCACACGGATGCGGACGGAGGCTTGTCGGTACGGCCGACCGACGCTGCCGTGCTGCAGCACGGCTTCACCTTGCCGGCCAATCCCTCGGTCGACCTGCCCGGGGGCGCAGCACCGGTGACAGGCAAGCGCTATGCATTGGCCGACTTGATCGATCTGGCCCAGGAATTGAACCCGGAGACCCGCATTGCTTGGAACCAGGCCCGTGATGCCGCCCTGGCCGCCGGCATTGCACGCAGTGCCTACCTGCCACGCCTCACCGCAAGCGTACTGGCCGGCACGCAATCCGAGCGGGGTGGTAGCGCGGCACTTGGACAGTTGATCGAGCCGAGCAACCATGCCAATGGTTCGGTTGCCGTGCTCTCCCTGCAATGGCTGCTGTTCGATTTCGGCCAGCGTGAGGCGCTGGTGACGATGGCCGACCAGCACACAGTGATTGCCAACATCCAGTTCACCCGGGCCCACCAGCAGCTGATCCATGCGGTAAGCCTGGCGTTCCTTCGTCATGCCACCGCCCGCACACGGGTGGATGCGACGATGGCTTCGCAAGCCGATGCCAAGGGCCTGCTGGCCGCCGCACAGGCGCGCCTGCAGCATGGGCAGGGCACGGTGATGGACGTAGCGCAGGCACGGCAGCAGGTCGCGCAGGCCGACTTGGCACAGGTCGCGGCGCAGGGCGAGCAGGAAGAGGCGTATCAGCAGTTATTGGCCATGATCGGTATTTCGCCGTTGGCCACGCTGGAGATCGCCGATGCGCCAGCCCGTCCGGTGTCGCACGTGGACGAGGCGCTGCTTGATGACGTGGTGCGCAGCGCGCTGCAACGACGGCCGGACGTGTTGGCCGCCGTCGCGGCGCAGCAGGCGGCCAGTGCCGGCGTTCGTGCGGCCCGCGCCGACTTCCTGCCGCGGCTGTTCGTTTCGGCCTCCGGCTCGCGCAGCAATGGCGACATGGACATCTCCGCCGTGCCGTCGGTGGACGAGCAGGCCCCGACGGTCAACCTCTCCAGCCACCGTTGGAGCAGCAGCCTGCTGCTCGGCGTGAGCGTGCCGTTGTACAGCGGTGGTGAACGAAACGCGCGGCTCGCACAGGCACGCAACCGCGCGGCAATGGCGGCGGACAGCCTGGACCGGGTGAAGCTGGATGCCGTTGCCGAGATCGTTGCCGCCCACTCGCGGCTGCGTACACGCCTGCAGGCGACACACGCGGCGCAGGCGCTGCTGGAGGCATCACAACTGGCCCATGACGCCGCCAGCGCGGCCTACCAACGCGGCGTTGGCAGCCTGACCGACGTGCTTGCCGCGGACCGCCAGCTGCTGCAGGCCCGCATCTCCCTGGCCGATGCAGATGGCGCCGCCCGCGCGGCTTCGGTCGACCTCGCGCTGGCCTGCGGGAACCTGGGCACGGCACCGGGGCAGGGGGATTGAATGCCTATTCGTGACGCATCACGTTATTTGCCGCGATACGTCCCCGGGTGCCGGGCAGGACAAAGGCTCAGACCACCAGCGATAGCAGCAGGATGAAGCCCAGCCCGATCACCGACAGCAGGGTTTCCATCACGGTCCAGGTCTTGAACGTCTCGGTCACGCTCATGTTGAAGTACTGCTTGACCATCCAGAAACCGGCATCGTTGACGTGCGACAGGATCACCGAGCCGGCGCCGGTCGCCAGGACCAGCAGTTCCCGATTGACGCCGGGCATGCGCTCGATCACCGGCACCACGATGCCCGCGCCGGTGATGGTGGCCACCGTTGCCGAACCGGTGGCGATGCGGATCAGGGCGGCCACCAGCCAGGCCAGCACGATCGGCGAGATCCGCGCCTGCACGGCCAGATGCCCGATCACGTCACCCACGCCGCTGTTCACCAGCATCTGCTTGAAGCCGCCGCCGGCACCGATGACCATCACGATCGCCGCAGTCGGGGCCAGGCTTTTCTCCAGCAGGCCGAGGATCTGCCGGGCGTCGCGCCCGCGGGCATGGCCAAAGGTGTAGAGCGACAACAGCAACGCCAGCAGCAGCGCAGTGATGGGGTGGCCGATCAGGTCCAGCCATGCACGCACAGCGTGACCATCGGGCAGCGCCACGTCGGCGCCGGTCTTGAGCAGCATCAGGGCCACTGGCAGCAGCACGGTGAGCAGGGTGACGCCGAAGCCGGGCAGGGAGCCCGCCGCCGATTCGCGGACGGCATGCACCAACAGGTCTTCCGACGCGTGGCCGGGGATGCGCTTGGCAATCCAGCTGCCATACAGCGGCCCGGCGATGGCCGCGGTGGGCAGCGCCACCAGCAAGCCGTAGAAGATGGTGGTGCCGATGTCGGCACCAAACACGCCGATGGCCATCAATGGGCCCGGGTGGGGCGGCACCAGCCCATGCACGGCCGATAGGCCGGCAAGCAGCGGGATGCCGACCTTGACCAACGCCACGCCGCTGCGGCGGGCGACGATGAACACCAACGGGATCAGCAGGATGAAACCGATCTCGAAGAACAACGGAATACCGACCAGGAAGGCGGCCAGCATCATCGCCCAGTGCACGCGTTGCTTGCCGAACGCACGGATCAGGGTCTCGGCGATCTGATCGGCGCCGCCGGAATCGGCCATCATCTTGCCGAGCATGGTGCCCAACGCCAGCACCACGCCGACGAAACCGAGCACCCCGCCAAAGCCCTCCTGGAAGGAACTGACGATGGTGGCCACCGGCATGCCCGCACTGAGCCCCAGAAACCCGGCGGCGATGATCAGGGCAACGAAGGGATGCAGCTTCAGCCGCGTGATCAGCAGGATCAGACCAATGATGGTGACCACCGCATCCAACAACAGATAGGTCTCGTGCGACATACCGGGCATGCAAGTTCCAGGCGGCAAGGGCGCAAGAGGCGCCGGGGATGAGATAGCGCTATCTTTCGTGATCGACCGAAAGTGCAGCGATCAACGCGGATGCTGTCGCCACCAGAGGTCGGCAGCCTCTGCGAGTTCGTCCACCGGGCAGGTGGCGTCCAGGCGCAGGGTCAGGGGTTCGTCCAGCGGCGGCTCGAGCGTTGCGAACTGGCTGTCGATCAGGCTCGCCGGCATGAAATGGCCCGGCCGATGGGTCACGCGCTCGGCGGCGGCTTCGCGGCTCAACTCCAGGAACACCACGCCGAGCGCCGGTACCGCCAAGCGCAAGCGGTCCCGATAGCTCCGCTTCAGCGCCGAACACGTCAGTACTGGCTTCAAACCGGCAGCGGTTGCCTGCTGCAGCTGGTCGGCCAGTGTGTCCAGCCATCCGGCGCGGTCCGCGTCGGTGAGTGGGATGCCGGCCCGCATCCTGGCGATGTTGGCGGGCGGGTGAAAGGCATCACCCTCGATGGCAAATGCATCGTCGCGCAGGCAAAGCGCGCGACTCACGCTGGACTTCCCACAGCCGGAAACGCCCATGATCAGCAGGGCATCGATGCCGGAAACACTGCCATTGCATTGCAAGATAGCGCTGTCTTTCGAAGTTGAAGCCATTGGCACCACGGGCATTGCTCCGGTTTCATGTCGCTTCGGGGAAGGCGTCAGCCGCTGGAAGGCGGTGCCGGGCAACCAAGGGCGGGCACCGCGGCCCCGGTGTAATTGCCGGGCATTCAAGACAGCGCTACCTTAGACACAGTTTTTTCGCTTGGCAAACTGTCTGATGACGGCCGGGAACAGTGACAGGAAACACCGCAGGACTTCCCGGGCCACCGGCCGCGTCACGCTGGACCAGGTGGCCCGCCATGCCGGCGTCAGCCCGATCACGGCATCACGTGCACTACGCGGCTTGGCCTCGGTCGCGCCCGATCTGGTCGACCGGGTACGCCAGGCAGCCGATGCACTCGGATACGTGGCCAACCCGGCCGCCCGTGCCCTGGCCTCGCAGCAGAGCCAGAACGTCGTCGTGCTGGTGCCTTCGCTGGGCAACCAGTTGTTCATCGACATGCTGGAAGCCATCCACGCCGTCATGCAGCCGCACGGCCTGGAAGTGCTGATCGGCAACCATCACTACGACCGCGACGAAGAAGAGAAGCTGCTGCGCAACTACCTTTCCTACCAGCCGCGCGGCCTGCTGCTCACCGGCTTCGATCGCACCGAATCCACCCGTCGCCTGGTCGAGGCCAGCGGTGTGCCCTGTGTCTACATGATGGATCTGGACCCGGGGGCCGGGCTGCATTGCGTGGGTTTTTCGCAGGTGAGGGCAGGGGAGACGGCGGCCCGGCACCTGCTGCAGCGCGGACGCAAGCGCCTGGCCTACGTGGGCGCACAGTTGGACCAGCGCACCCTGCTGCGGGGTGAAGGCTACCGTCGCGCCCTGCAGCAGGCCGGTTGCTACGACCCTTCACTGGAAGTGCTGACCGCGCGTGCCTCGTCGGTCGGGCTGGGCGGCGAATTGTTCGGCCAGTTGCTGGCCAATCATCCCGACGTGGACGCGATCTTCTTCGGTAACGACGACCTAGCGCAGGGCGCACTACTCGAGGCGCTGCGCAACGGCATCCGCGTTCCGGAACAGGTCGCCGTATTGGGATTCAACGACCTGCCCAGTTCGCAGTTCATGGTTCCGCGGCTGTCCAGCATCCGCACGCCGCGCAAGGCCATCGGCATGCAGGCCGCCGAACGCTTGCTCGACCTGATCCACGGCAGGATGGTTGACGCACCCATGCTGGATCTGGGGTTCGAACTGATGGTGCGGGAAAGCAGCTGAGCTGGCCGCGATTACTGATTGTATTGAGGACGCGTTGGCGTCCGCAAAGGGACGATTCCGCGATCAAGGCTTGGCACGATCAGGCTGGCCCAGCGACCATTTAAGTGACTCGTCACTTAAATTGATCCGTAGAGGGCGGTAATGATTGGCCGATGACGAGGAAGTTGGCCGGCAGCCAGCAGCTAGGCAATTAACGTGATTCGTCACTAAATTGCCAAATCAGCAGCGTTCGCCAGGCACGTTCTCCCAGCCGCCCGGGATCTTCCGGAACGGTATGCCATCGATGCAACGCCACGAAGCGCGCTCCCTGGCGTCCTGTTCGGCACGTTGGCGCGCGTTCTGGACATCCCGCAGGTGTTCAACCGGATCGTCGGCTGAGACGTCAACGGGCAACGCCGGAGTTGCCGGTGAAATCGGGGCGCTTCCAGCGCGCTCAAACCGCGCATTCCACGCAATCTGCGTATCGATGTGCTGCTTGACCCCGAAAGCAGCCAGCGCGAGCAGGACAGCGGCGATGAAAAGCAGCCACGGAAAGCTCCAACGCCGAGCCTTGATCGGTGGCAAGTAATCCGGCCGTTGTCGTTCCATGAACCCACCTGGATTTCATTCTGGGCGGATTGTAAGGCGGAGCGGGGCATGGGGGCTGGGAAGGTCGATGTTATGCGGAAGGACATCTGGGCCGATGTCAGCGCGATCGAGCATGGGATCGCTGGGCCGACAGCCTTCGGCCGTGGCCGGAGTAAATTTAACATAATATACATTATGCGAAATTCGCCGCCGCCGTCGGAATGGCGCTCGCGGCCCTTATCTGCTGTCAGTTTTTTTAGTTCGTGTCCTTTTTGCGTTGGATCGCGCCCCTCATTGATTTAATTAGGTATTTTCCACCGTTCATGGACACGATCCTAAGTAAACGCTAGCTCTTTGACTTCTTTTCCCTAGAGATTGCGGGCTTCAGCTTCCTCCGAAGAGCGGCTGTTCACCGCAGAAAACTAAGGGCACTTCGAGCAGAAAAGCTGAGCAACCGACGCAGATGTTTTCGAACAGTTATGTACAGACGTAGACATCTACGGTGCGCGATGAACTATTTTGCCTTTGCCTTCCTAGGGACTGGAAGCTTACGTTTACCACGCAAAGCCGCCTCGATAGCCGCAGGAATCTTGGTCAATTGTTCCTCTAGAACCTGGGATCTCGATCGTTGCCGGTCCATCTCTGTCGCCGCTTCAGTCGCTGCTTTGGCACATCAAATACTCCTTTTGCATCTTCTCGAACACTTCTCGCAACGTGGGAGGTGCCGCATAGCTCGACACGTGATTGGCGGCGTTCACATCAGCGACGGAGAGAAATGCCTTTTGCTCCGAGTAAGGCCCTCGCGAGACACCGGTAATGTTCATATGCAGGCGATCAACGGGAGCCTGCTGCTGATTCAATTTCTCCATCCGGCCAGACTTCCAGCGATAGAAGTTCGCCATGTACGTACCCTGGGGCTTGCCTCGACAGAAGATTCCGAGCGCCTGGACCGGAATGGTGACGAAGTAGACGTCGCCATCCACTAGATCGAAAGCCAGCGGCTGCTCCGCTGCCGGGGAAGACCAAGAAAATGCCGCCGGTGCATAGCGGATTTCCTGGTACAGCACGTTGCCTATCGTGGAATTGGGAAAGCCGGTTCTCGCCGATTGCGAGTATCTATCGATCGTTACGGTTCGCCCGTCATGCAGGCGCACTTCCTCCACCCACCGCTTCTCGATCTTGCTTCCGCATCCCGTCATCAGCAATGCGGGGACGATGGAAGCGACAGCGATGGTCAAACGCCATCCGCGCCGACGTCGGACGCTCGACTCTGCCTTCGATTTCCTTGGAACGCGCACTGGATCTGCGTCCGTACCCGGATTGATCTTCATCGCTCACGCATCCCCTCGCCGACATCAAGTGGCCGAATCTAGCATGCCCTCCCGACGGATGTGACGCAGTGGAATGCTCACCGGGCACTGTATGAACAAGAGGGCTTCAGCGTGGAAATTGGAATACTTGGCGGTGGCATTGCGGGCCTGAGCGTGGCACTGGCATTGCGCAAGCAGGGCTATAGCCCTCGGGTCTATGAGCGTCGCGCGGCGCCGGCAACCATGGGGGCCGGCGTGACGCTCTGGCCCAATGCCAGCTTTGTGCTGGAAGAACTTGGACTGCTGCAGGACATCGCGGCCATCGGCGGTCGGCCGCTGACAATGCGCCGCCAGGATGATGCCGGAAATGCGTTGGGAGGCCTCGATATCGGTTTGCTTGACCGGACCATGGGATACCCGACTCACACGGTGCTGCGCAGGCATTTGCAGGAGGTGTTGCTGGACCACGCGGCGCGGGCGCGGATTCCGGTGGAGTTCGGGCACCAAGCGGTTGCCATCGAACTGGACGCGCATGGCAGGGCCGTGGCGCAGTTCGACAACGGTACGAGCATCCGTCCGGATCTGCCCATTGGCGCCGATGGCCGCATGAATTCGGTAGCGCGCAAGTTTGTCGCAGGTGACAACGCCCCTATTTACCAGGGCTTTGTGAACTGGATCGGCGTGGCGCAAAGCCAGCATGCATTGGTGGACGACGGTGCGATTCTGGACTACTGGGGCACGGGTGAGCGCTTCGGTTGCGTACCGGTTCGCCCCGACTTGGTGTACTGGGCCGCGGCGCAGGCTCGCCCCGCATCTCAGGCTATACCGAGCGCAGATATGCGTGGGGACATCGAGGACTTGTTCGCGGGATGGCCTGAGCCTGTCGCGGATATCATCCGGGCCACGCCCGCGAATGCCATCCGCTTGATTGCGGTGCATGACCTGGAGCCGCTGCAGACATGGAGCCGGGCGAACGTGCTGTTGGTGGGTGATGCCGCCCATGCGCCGTTGCCGACTTCGGGACAAGGTGCGTGCCAGGCGTTGGAAGATGCGTGGCACCTGGTCCGGTGCTTGGACAGTGCAGGTGGTGGCTTGGACGACGTCTTCCAGGCGTTTTCGAGAATCCGTGCTCCCAAGACCGCAAGGCTGGCCGAACAAGGCCGGGGCTTCGCACGCGGATTGTTCGCCACCGATCCTGAGTCCTGTCGCATCCGCAACGAACGGGCCAAGGCCTCCAATCCTGCGCGTGATGTGCAGCTCTTGGCCGCCGGATGGGCACAGGGCCTGCCAATGCCGGCGGGCTCCGAGGGCATGCCCGCACAAACGGGAGGCTTTGACAGCCTTTACCGGATTGAATGATGTGTGAGGGACGTACTGCACCGGGTTCTACGCAGATACCCATTTACACGCATCCAGCCGGTATGCGCCGCATTGCAGGCATTGGTCATTGAAACTCGGACGACGGAAACGGGGCAGAAAGGGGCTCTCCCCTGCCCCGATAAACAACCATAGTCTCCGACCTGCTTGAATGCCGCTCCCGACAAGGGACTTCATCCGGGGCGGCAATCCTGCCGTGGTGCCGCGCCGACCGCTCTGCCCTTACAGGGGCGGAGTATTCATGAAATGCCCTGGCCTCCAGTGATGTAGTTTGATTCAACGAATACTGCAGTGTTACGGAGGGACTGACGCATATCCGGCTTGGCTATCCCGTGCTTATGGCGGAATCGCTCAACCTCTGCCGTGTTGAAACGCGCAGTTTGTATGAAGTCCAAGGATTCGGCACTCGCATTCAAATAGCGCGCAATGGGACGAATGCCCAGCAGGAGTTTCAACAGCCGAAGAGGAACGTGGTGTTTTGGCGGTTTTGCGCCAAGCTGTGTTGCCACCTCCGTCAGGAGTTCTCGCAAGCCGGGGCTTTGGCCGTCAAGCGCCAGCAACTCCTTTCCAGCCATGGCAGGATCAAACGCGCATGCCGCCGCCATCTCAACCAGATCATCCACCGTGACCAGCGGCAGCCAATGGTCGGCAGTGCCGGGTACAGCCGTCAGCTTGCCCAGCACAAGATTGCGAATCAATTCGGCCAGCGGCTGGCCGTCGAGAATATGCCCGGTGCGACTGTGGCCGCAAACGGTAGCCGGATGGATAACGGCCATCTCCCCTCCCGCGGCCGACATCACTCCCAAGGTCGAGAAATGCGCCTCCAGCTTGCTTCCTTCGTAAGCACCCACACGACGATAGACGGCGGACCAGTTGGTCAGCTCTGGATGGGCGATGTCGATTCCGATGCGTTGAAGGTGTCCAGCATTTTTCAGCATGAAGCCACCGAACATGACCAAGCGGCTATCCTGCTCTGCGGCCAGTAGTGCCACGCGCCTTGAGCCTTCCACGTTGACTGCACGGGCGTGTTCCATTGAAAGCCCCCAGGCGAAATGGGCGCCCAGGTGAAACACGACCCTGGATTGCCTTAGCACTTCCCGGTCCGCATGGCTCAGCCCAATGTTCTCCTGAGCAAGGTCGCCGGCTACGGCAAAGACCTTGGTTGCAACCCCTCCCAATCGGTCGACTTGCTCGCGCAACGCGGCCAGGCGCTCCGGGCGACGCATCAGCACCCGGACTGTATGACCTTTTGAACTCAGGCATGCAATCAAATGCTGCCCGATGAAGCCGGTTCCCCCCGTGACAAAACACTCGACGCTCACTTCCTGATTCCTTAGGTAGGGTGAAAAATCGAGTGTAAACTGTCGACCTAACTCTACAGTCAAGCACTTCCTCATGAGAATCGGCGAGCTCGAGACCCGTAGTGGCGCCAGCCGCCATACCCTGCGCTACTACGAGAAGATCGGCCTGATCTCGCCGTCACGGCGAACCAACAACTACCGTGTCTACACGGCGCAGACGCTGCAGGATCTGGAGTTCATCCAGCATGCGCAGGGCATGGGCTTTTCCCTTGGAGAAATCGGCGAAATCCTGAGTGCTCGACGCAGCAAGGCGATCGATTGCGCTGCAGGCGCCGCAATCATCTCCAGGAAGATGGCGGATATTGAAAACAAAATGTCCCGCCTCAAGAGCATTCATGAGTATTTGAACAAGGAGCGCGCAACGCTCAGCGCCAGTGCGGCCAGACAACTAGAGCTTCAGGCTAAGCACAATCTGTCCGAGTAAGCAGCCAACATCACCGTCCGGAGCATCCCCTGTCGGGAGGATGCGGCATCAAGACCACCGCAAGCTCGCGCCGGTAAAGGAGGCGGATGTCCGCTTTTGGGTGGAGTTCTGCCCTACCCCAACAATGGGCGCTCCGGATGCAGCCGGAGGCCCAGATTTGTTCACCAGGTCTCAAGCCAGCGCGTCACTCGGCATACGTCCAATCAGTGCACGGCAGACGCGGCGCTGTCTGTAACGGTGCGAATAGCGTCCACGATTGCAGCAGGATCTTCGCGATGGATGTTGTGGCCGGTCGCAAAGTAACGGTGGGAGCCGCGTGCGAAACCCGCGAACAGCATTGCGTGCTGGGCTTTCCAGACGGCTTTGCCTTGCACCGTTTCTTCAAGGACGAAAGGTTTGGCCGCAACTTGGGTGGAGGTGAGCAGCGCGACCGGTACATCCGGCATCGTGCGTGGTGTGGCCGCATCGGGTGCGTCCAACTGTGCAACCAGCGTTTGATAGTCGGCGGCCAATGTGGGCGGCAATATCCCCAATAGCTTGGCATCGTCCGCCTGGACCCGTGCGCTGTCGGCCTGTTTGAGGGCATGCCGCTGCCCAATCGTCGTCGGATCGACCAACACCAAGCCCTGCAGGCGCTCCGGGTGACGGCGTGCGAACTCGGTGGCGAGCAGGCCGCCGTACGAGTGCCCCACCAGAATGACCTTGTCTGCGGGAGCGAGGTTGCTGATCACGGCACCAAGATCGCTGAGATGCGCGTCGATGGTCTTGGCCTGCCCATCACTGCCCGATCCGCCCTGCCCCGCGCGCGCATAGGTGATGCCGCGATAACCGCTCCCCAGCGCAGCAATCACGTCCTTCCACACGTCAGGGCCTTGCCCGAAGCCTGACTCGAAGACGACGACCGGGCCTGTCCCAGCCTGCTCCGCCTTGAGCGTATACGCGTCCCGCTCGACGGAAACACCGTCCGCCTGTGCAGCCCCCGCTACGGCGATCAGGGCGGCCATCACCCACGTCTTCACGCCCTTGCTCATCACTCGACTCCTCCGTGCCTGGGCACGCAACCACCCTTGGATGAAAGGCGCGCGCCTGCCTCGGCGCGGGTTGCCTAACGACTCTGCGTCTAATCGTGCTGGTAATGTAGTGAGGTATAACACCATGGTCCCATGCTGGAAGTCATGGGCTTGGCGCCCCCGGCAATCACCCTGCTGACCCTGCAGACCCGCTTGTACCGCAGCCATCAGTGCTGCGAACGAACGCCTTCGGGGGAACTACGTACTTGCAGCCCGTTGGTTTCGAATGCGACCGATTCGGTACGCCAACGGATGGCCGCGAAGCATGCGCAGGTCATGTACTCCCATCGCTTGGGCGGCGCTTGCACAGAGACGACCGGTGCGAACACCACGCAACAACGGGAACGACACTGGGTCATGCGCGGTGGCCAGCAGTGGCACCGGCACCGCGAGCGGCCATGAGCATCTGTGTATCCCGCTCCCCGGCAACTGCGGCCAACGAACGGCGGTGGCGCGCTGTTGCGTCGATCGGTTGAATCCAAGGTCGGGACCAACCCAGCAAGGTGATAGCTCCAACACGCATGCACTCAGCGATTTTCAAGCGCTTTCAGAATCCCGGGGATGCGCGTATCACTCGGTGCAAGCTCGGCGGCCTTTTTGTAACTGCGTATCGCTTGGTCGCGATCTCCGTTGGCACGATGAGCCTCGCCAAGGCTGTCGTAGACATTCGCCGATTCCGGGTGCGCGTTGGCGTTCCACTGGAAAACCGCCACGGCCTCCGGCACGCGCTTCATCCTCAATAGGCGATAGCCCAGCGAATTCAGTGCTTTCTCGGAAGTATCGTATTCGCTGGCGGCCGCACCCAGCCCTTCATAGGCCCGGGTCATGCCCGCTACGCCCTGCGACGTGGCCAGTGGTATCAGCAGGTTGCCCAGGCTTTTCCTGGCCAGCGCAATCGGCTCGCCGTGGAGTACTGCCATCAATTCCTTGCCCAAGGTCGCTACCGTCTCACCCTGCCAGTAATTGTCCAGGATGATCACCACCGACCGGTCATGCTCGGCGCGGAGCCAGTAGCTCTGATAGCCGGGAACGCTGCCCGTATGTGATTCCACCTTGTAGGTGCCACCCGCCGGCAAGGTCCAGTTCTCCACCTCCCAGCCGTACCCATAGTTCGAGCGGTGGTCTGTCCACATGGCCTGCCGGGAGTGTTCTGCCAGAAGCACATCACCCTGGAGGGCTCGGTCCAGGCGAAGCAGGTCGTCAACCGTGGAGTAAAGGCCGGCTGCAGCGAACGAGACGCTCGGATCGATCGGCATGGGCCGTGCCAAGCTCAGGTCGGGCCGGGTTTGATACCCCGTCGCCAACCGTGGAATGAGGTCACTGGCGTGATACAGCCCGCTGTCCTTCATGCCTGCCCTGTCCAGGATCCGGCTGCGCACATTCGCCTCATAGCTGGCGCCAGTCACCTTCTCGATGACCAGGCCGAGCAGGAAGTAGCCGTTGTTGTTGTATCGCCATTCCGCCCCCGGCGCGCTGACCAGGGTTCCGGGTATCCACGCCTTCGCGAAGTCTTCTGGCTCGAACGACAGACGTGCCTGCGTATTCCACCACGGGTCCTCGTAGCTATGCGGCAGATCCGCGACGCCGGAGGTATGGTTCAACAGTTGTGCCACCGTGACCGAAGCAGCGGGGGTGTTGGCGTAGAGCACCGGCAGGTAGTCGCCCAGCGTTCCCTCCAGCCGCAATCTGTTCTCCTCCACCAACTGCATCACCAGGATGGCGGTGATTGGTTTGGTCAACGAGCCAATGCGGAACACGCCTTCGCCCACATTGGGCACCCGCCATTCCCGGTTGGCCAGCCCATGGGCGCCGCGATACAGGATGCGCCCATGCTGGGCGACAAGAACCACGCCATTGAAGTCACGGTTCGCTGCGTAGCTGTCCACCAACTGTTTCAGCTCGGCGGGACCTGCCTCTGCCCTGGCCGGTCCGGAAACAACGAGCAGCGCTGCAAGGAAGCCTGCTGCCACAAGAATGGCCCGCCGAAAGGATCGGCTTTCTTTCAGGGAGAGCGACAAGATGGCGCGCGGCATCCACATATCCCATTCATAAAGAGCGCAGTGTAGCCGTGCCGAATCATTGCGAACGGCCGCGATTGCCATGACTGATGGCCTACGAAAGACCCGCGGGCCCGGCCTCCAGGTCCGCGCCATTGTCAGCTGGGTTCAAGTTCGCGTCTTCGATCCAACCCCGTCGATGCTGGCAGAATGTCGTGGCCACTACGTTCCTTCTCGAAGCATTGGCGTGATAGAACAAGGGCTTCCCGCGGCCCGGCCGTACCCGGCGAGAAGCACCAGAATCACGATGACTCCAATCGAACAGTTCCACAAACAGATATGGGCCGCCCTCGGCCCGGTGGACGAGGCTGCCTTCGAGGCGATTGCCGCGCAGCCGCCGAGTGATGCGGAAGTACAAGCAGTTGAGGCTGTGCTTGACGCCCCGCTCCCGCCCGAATTCGTCGCCTTCTCGCGGAAGAGCAACGGTTTGCTCGTCGTTGCCCGGACCGAACTCTGGCCCGAGCCGGAGCTCTACTCGGTCGGCCCTGCCTGGAAGTTCTGGCGCGGCGTCATGTTGTTCGGCTTTGATACCGGGGACCTGCCCGAATGGGCCAGCCTCACCACGGCGGCGGCGGCACTGCGCGACCTCGAGGTTGAAGGCGTTGCCCCGGTCTTCAAGGTGCTGGGGGACCACGACCGGATCTGGGGCGTGGACCGCGATGGCGGCTCGGTACTGGTCATGGATGGCGAAGTACAACGCCTGGATGCCCCGATCGTTGAACTTTACGCTGCGGAGATTGCCGAGCTCATGGACCGGCAGCGGGAGTACGTCCGGACAGCACCGAAGCGGTAGCATGCTCCCGGCACGCGCACGCCTCCCGTCATTGGACTTTCGCGGGCAGCTGCCCGGTGATGACCGACTGCTGCCGCCGGGACAACCCCGACAGTGCTTTGGCGTACGACCAGCCGATCAGCTCCTGCAGATAGCCGGCGGGCACCGTAGCGACGTCGACGATGGTCACCCAGTGGAACCTGGCCATGTAGCGGGCCGGCTTGATGCCGGGCACATCGGTCAGCTCCAGAAACCGTTCGGAGGTGGTACGGAGGCTGAAGCGCCATCGCTCCGGCGCGCTGGTCTTGAAGTAGGCGAACTGGCGGCCCCCCACCTGGAACGCCAGCACGTTGCCCGGCGGCCCATGCAGTTTGACGGTCGCGCCCGGGTAGGCACTGCAGTGCTGCTTGACCTGTTCCACGTCCATCGGTGTTCTCCCGTGCATCTCAGGGGAATGGGGCACCACGACCGGCTGCCGTTCAGGCCACCGCGACGGCCACGTGCTGGATCGACAGCGCCAGGATGACCTGGGCCACGTAATAGAGCGGCAAGCCCCAGAGGCGATTGATGAAACGATGCGCCACGAAGCGGTCACGCGCCACGGAAATGTCCGACACGGCGAACGCGATGGCCCCGCCCGCGAGCAGCCAGTTGCCGGACGCCGCGCTCGCGGCGATCGCAAAGGCGCACATCGCGACGATGGCCAGCACATAGGCACCGACGGCAACGCGGTAGAACCCATCCAGATGCTTCCATAGCCAGGCAAGCACGCTGGCACCGATCACCGCCATGGCCGCCAGCCCGACCAGCAGCGCCGGCAACGGGACCCCGACCAACGAGAACGCCAACGAGAACGCCACGTGGGCCAGCAGGAAGCTGGTGATGCCGAGCAGGAAAAGCCGGTTCCGGTGTGACAGCAGGAACACGTCGCCCACCCAGCTGAGCACCAGCGCGGCGAGGATCACGCGCCCATAGGCCAAATGCACCGCATCGAGTTGCAGGGCCAGCGCGACGAACGCGGTGCTGGCGGTGATCTTGGAGATCGCCCTGCCCGGCCGCCATCCCCGGTACTCGCACACCACCAGGGCCGCGCACGCCGCAAGGCACGCAATGATCGTGATTTCCACACCGGTCAACATGAGCGTTCCTGCTGGAGGTCGTATGCAGCGCCCATGGGACGGGCAAGGCCGCACAATCTACCAGTGCGTCATGCTCGTGTGGCGATTGCGCGGGCGGTTCCGCGTCGCGTCGACATGCCAATGAACGATGTCGCCGGATAGTGGGTGCCGGACAGCAGCCTCATTCTCCAGGTACCTCTGCCCCACCCCGTACACGGCCGTGTTCGTCGCACGTGAGCTTCGCCCGTGAAGGCGGCACCGGGACGCCTGTCCCCGATCTGTCCATCGAGGTCGATGACCTTGATGAAGCCCTGCACCGGGTGCGACGGGCCCACATCCCCCTGGAGTACGGGCCCACCGACGAGCCTTGGGGCGTGCGCCGGTTCTACGTGAGGGGTCCATTGGGAAAGCTGGTCAACATCCTCCAGCACCTCTAGCCACTGCCGCTCACGCGTGGTGCGGGCAGCTGCCCCCGGTGCTCCTGCGTCCGCGCCATCGACTGCCCTTCAGCGCAATGCATCGATGCGCCCCTCGTCCTTGTACTCCCTCACCTTGCGCTCGGCGATGGCACCCCGCGAACCGACGATCATCTCCGTCATCCAGTCCACCAGCACATCGGTGTAGTCCTTCTGTGCGCTCTTGTCGTCGAACGCATGGCCGGCCCCCCGTATCAGCCGGCGCGTCATCGAGCGCGCCTTGGCGAAGGCGCTGGCATAGTCCTCGATGACCTGTCGTGGAATGATTTCGTCATGTTCGGCCTCGACCAGCAGCACGTCGCCGGTGAATCGTGCGCAGGCCTGCAATGCGTGGTTGTGCTGCGCGGCCAACGGCCGCCGACGGTAGGAGGGCAACTCCGGATCCGCGTTCAACTGGCGCTTCGGCGCCTCCCAGTCCCTGTCCAGGTAGATCGCCGGGGTCCGCAGCGCCAACCAACGGATCGACCGGATCCGGGAGAGCAATGCGGCAAGGTAACCGCCGTAGCTGATGCCGATCACCGCGATGGCCTCCTGGTCCACGTGCGGTTGCCGCACCAGCCAGTCGTAGGCGGCGCACAGGTCCTGCAGGTTCTGTGGGCGGGTAACCGTATCGCGGCTTGCTGCCATCGCCCGATGCCCGCGCAGGTCGAAGGTCAGGCATACGCAGCCGAGCGCGGCTGCCTCCCTGGCGCGACCGAGATCGTGCTCCTGGCTGCCTCCCCAGCCATGCACGAACAGCACCCCCGGCAACTCACGCTGGGGAGACAGCACCGTCGCCTCGACCGTCTCGGTGGCCGTGACGCCGATGCGGCAATGGTCCAGCTCAATATCCATGTGGTAGCACCCGTGCGTACTTCCGCGGCATACCCGCACCGCCTTCGGCGTAGACCACCGCTCCGGCCGGCAATATCCCCTCCCCGTAGGACTCGACGGTCTCGGCACTGACCACATCGTCCTGTGGATGCTGCTGGAACCACTCCAGTGCCAGCAGTTCGGCCATGCTGGCTCCGCCAAACCGCCAGGACTGTTCGAGCACGCCGGCATGGCGAATGCCCTGCGAGTCCACCCCGGCGATGACGTCGTAGTTCCGCCGTGATGCCAGTACGTCGTAGGCACCGCGTACCTTCGTGTCATAGGCCTCGGCCATGCACACCGACTCGTCCGGGAATGCCGTACGCAGCGTCTTCAGAGTTCCGCGGTGCACCTCCAGCGTGGATCCGCCGTAGACGTCATGCCCGCCCGGGCCGGCAACCGTGCACTGCGAACCACGGTACGCGATCTCATGCCCCGGCAGGCAAGAGCTGCCGACACTGCAGGTACTGGATTCGGCCAGATTCCGCTCCAGCACCAGGCCGGCCCGTACCGGCTCGTCCATCAATGCCGCCAACCAGCGGCGCAATGCTTCCTCGTCGCCCACGACCACCTGGCCGTTGCCGCCACGGGCAAAGGGGGATTTGACCCGCACCTGGCCTGCCTGGAGCAATGCGCAGCCAGCGGCCCACGCATCCTCGCGCGAGAACACCGAGTAGCCAGGCAAGGTCAGTGCCTCTATCCCGTCGATGGCCCGCCAGCCCTCCGGACGTGCAGCCCCGGCAGACCACAGCGGGTGACTGACAAGTTTGGTCGCGACGAAGGCGTGCGGGACGATGCCTCCCCACAGATGCGATTCGTCGGAGATGCGCAATGCATCGGCCTGGACGAAGGATAGTGTCGACATGGGAATGCGATAGCCTTGCCCATTGACGCCTGGCGACGTCTCCGCCGCGTCGTAGTCCAACCGCAGCAGTGCCGCCAATCGCGCCGCAGCGAAGCGCAATGCAGCAACCTCATGGGGAGCGCAGTCCGCGCTGCTGTCGAATATGAGCGAAAGCTTCTGCATTCGTGCTCCTTCAGGGCTGGCAGCCAACGCATGCTAGGCCGGCGCGGCGTTACCTGAAGGTGATACCGGCGTACCAGGGGCATCACCCGTTGCGCGTGGTCACACTTGTCGCGCCGCCCTTGACGCAAAGGCACGCCGCTCCAACATGCCAGCGGCCACATTGCACCTGCGGCGATGCGCCGTGACGGAGACATGCAGATGAACACACAACGGGAACGGGATACCGCGCAACAGCACTTCGGCCAACCCAACCAGAACGCTCCCAACAAGAACCCACCCGACGAGCGCGAACAGGAACAGCCGCGCAGGACGCCAGGCCAGGACCACGATGAAGAAGAATGAAACACCACGCCGTCCCTCCACCCGGCGCGATGGATCGTGCCGGCGGAGGGTTCAGTGTGGCTGCACTCCCTGCATGACGGCGAAGGAAGCTCAACGATGACATCCCGTGATCGAACCCCCGGAACCACGACGTCCAGCGGCGCCAGCGACCAGGACAAGGCCAACACCCCGGACAAGCATCGCAACGACAAGGCGCGATGGAAGGACCATGACATGCCTGATGCCGACCATACCGCGCATCCGGAGGATTACGAACGCCTGCCGGTGGCTCCGCCGCGACAACGTTGACGTTGTCGTGTCCGGCCGGCGTTACCTCAGGTTCCGGTCTGGGAATGGGGCGATGCTAGCGGCTTGGACTCTGGCGACTTGTCCTGGCGCAGGAATATGCTCAGGACCACGATCGACAGCACCGCCAGGAACTCACTCTGCCAATTCTGCATGGACTCGAACCAGAACTGCGCGCCCAGCACGTGGTCGGCAACCGACTGCGGTGACTGGCCCTGCATCGCGCGTTGCTCATTCTCATGGATCCAGCTCCCGTAGGCATGCCCGACAAACGCCAGCAGGAACAGCCCGGCATAGGCCAATGCCAGTGAGTTGGCATAGAGCCAGCGCCAGCGGCCACCTGCACGCAGCGGCCAGGGGGTTGGCCCGGCTTCGATCCGCGTTTCCTCCCTGGCCGGGTCCAATGGACGCGACTCGGCCGAGCCGCGTTGGCGAAGGCCCACCGTCAGCAGCACGTACATGCCCATCTGCAGGAACTCGCTCTCCCAGTTCTCGAACGTCGCGGAGATGAAGTGCCCGCTTTCCAGGTAGTCCGCCATTGGTTCCGGAGGGCGGCCCTGCGCCCTCCGTTCAGCATTGCTGGCATGGAAGCCGGTTGCGATCTGCCCGGCAAGGAACGCCAGGAACAACCCCAGCAGGACCAATGACAAGCCGTTCTGCCTGCAGAAGCGGCAAGGCAACATGACGCGCATCGCGCTTCTCCCTTCACTTCAGAACCAGCGGCGGTGGCGGGCGAACAGGGTCACGCCCAGCGAGAACAACACCAGTCCGCCCACCACCGACCAGAACCCAAGGTCCTCGGACTCGAACAGGCTTGCCTGGAAGTTCATGCCCAGCGCACCGACGAAGGTTGCCAGCACGCCAGCGATGACGGTGACGAAGGTCAACACACGCATGGTCCCGTCCGTACGCAGCGCGACCTGTCCGCTGAACAACTCGAAGCTGCCTATGACCAGGTCACGCGCATTCTCGATCATGTCCATCGCGCGCTCGAACCGGGTGTCCAGCGCGACGAAGTGGCGCTCGGCGTCACGGTTCTCCGACGGACGGAAGTCCGGCCGCGACAAGGCATCGAACAGCTCGCGGTGGGGTGCCAGCATGCGTCGCATCCTCGATGCCCAACGCCGCAGGCGCTGCAGTTCGCCGATGTTCGCTTCGATGCGATTGCCCGGCATATCCGCTTCCAGGTGCTCCACCGCGCATTCGAAGTCGTTGACTGCGGCGAAGTAGCCGGCGAGCTGCCGGTCCAATAGCGTGGCAACGAAACTCTCGGCGGTCAGCGTGCCGATCGCCGCGGCATCGTCCTCATCCCGTAACGTGTGCAGGAAGCCGATACCCACTGTGTGATGGGTGACGACCCGGTTGCGGCCGGCCACGCAGACCAGCACCGCGCCGCTGAGTTGTTCCCTCCCGTCCGCCGGGGCGATAGCCACCGCGCGCGTCCAGAAATAGTCTCCCTGGCGCTCGACGGCCGGCGTGCTCCCATCGTCGACGAAGCGCAGCGCCCGCTCGGGCAGGTCCAGGCAATGCCAGAGCCAGCGAAGGGTTTCCCCGTCGGGCGCATGGACATCCACCCACAGCAGCTCATCGTCACCGGGCGTGCATCGGCCCAGGTCGCCGCGCTCGAGCGGGCGCGGCGGACCACTGGAACGGTACAGGCGTGCGCAGAAGGCCGGAACGGTTCCAGTATCCACGAACGCGTCCTCCGGGCCGGCTCAAAGATAGTCCTTGCGCGCCTTCTCCGCGCGGGCCGCCCCGATCGCGGTTTCCACATCCTTCTGTTCCTCCGGCGGCGGCAACACGGCCGGGATATCCAGACTCTGCAGCCATAGTTCCCGCGCCCATCCCTTCGTGTGGTAGAGGTGATGATCCTCCTGCTGCTCCACGGCTTCATAGGCCTGTTGTAGCACCTTGGCCGAGGCACCCCCGCGCCCGGCGACCCTGCCGATCAGCTCCCAGTTCTGGTGATCCTTGGTTTCGGCAAGGACCACGCATTCCGCGGCGACCAGCTCCGCCGCCGCAGGCGAAGCGTCGTTGATCGCCATCTCGATCGCGTCCACGAGCGCGGCGCCCTGATGCGCCACCACGCTGCGTCCCGGGCTTTCCGTCTCCAGGTCCAGGCCCAACTGCTCGAAGACCCGTGTCAGGATCTCCTCATGCCCGCGCGTCTCCTCCAGGTACTTCTGCCATTCATCGCGCAGGTCATCGTTCTGCACCGCCTTCAGGGCAGCGGCATAGATCTTCTGTCCGCCCCGCTCGGTTTCCAATGCCTGCAGCAGCAGTTCGGTCACCTGCGCACTATCGGTCCTACGAGCCATGGCTGCTCTCCTGATGAGGTGCACCCGGTGTAACCGGCTTTCCGATAACCCCGCGTGAGATGTGGTGAACCTGCTGCATACAGCACCGGATGCGCATGTTCACCGCACGCATTCATGCCACCTGCGGGTCAGGCCACGGGCAGCGTGCCACGGGCGAAGCGCGGCGACGGTGAAGCAGCCGTGAGCCTGCGCCCGCGTTGGCTCACGGAGCGTTGATCGCGCAGGGCGCAGCTTCAATGCAACGCCATCGAAGGAACCACGATGAAATCCCTCACTTACCAGGGAGCGCACAGCGTCAGCGTCGAACGGGTTCCCGATCCCGGCATCGTCGCGCCGGACGACATGATCCTGCGGGTCACCGCGACCGCCATCTGCGGCTCGGACCTGCATATCTTCCATGGCAGGATCCCCGGCATGCAGCACGGCGACATCCTTGGTCATGAATTCATGGGCATCGTCGAGGAGGTCGGCACCGGGGTCCGGCAAGTCAAGGCAGGAGACCGCGTGGTGGTCCCTTTCGTGATTGCCTGCGGTACATGCTTTCATTGCCGCCTGAATGAGTACGCCGCGTGCGAGACCAGCAACAGCGGCCCGGGCGCGTCCATCAACCACAAGGGAATCAAGCCACCGGCGGCACTGTTCGGTTACAGCCATCTCTACGGTGGAGTCGCGGGGGGGCAAGCTGAGCTGGTCCGCGTGCCAAAGGCGAATGTCGGCCCGCTCGTGGTGCCGGACGTGCTGCATGATGAGCAGGTGCTGTTCCTTTCCGACATCCTGCCCACGGGCTACCAGGCCGTGGTCAACGCCGGCGTCGGGCCCGGCGCGACGCTTGCGATCTTCGGCGCGGGACCGGTCGGCTGCATGGCTGCGGCATGCGCGCGCATGCTGGGCGTGGAGACGATCTTCATGATCGATCACCACCCTTGCCGGTTGGCCTTCGCACAGGCTGCCTACGGGGTGCTGCCCATCGATTTCGCCGGCACGGAGGACCCTGCGGGGGCCATCCTGGAAGCCACCGCCGGGCGCGGCGTCGATGCCAGCATCGATGCGGTGGGCTTCGAAGCCAAGGGCAGCACCACCGAGACCGTATTGACCGCGCTCAAGCTCGAGGGTTCCAGCGGCAAGGCCTTGCGCCAGTGCATCGCCGCCACGCGTCGATGCGGCACCGTCAGCGTGCCGGGCGTGTACGCCGGCTTCATCCATGGCTTCCTGTTCGGTGATGCGTTCGACAAGGGCCTGACCTTCAGGATGGGACAGACTCACGTGCAGGCACACATGCCGTCGCTCCTGCGTGCCATTGGCGAGGGTAGGCTCGCACCGGAGGCCATCATCACCCATCGCATGACGCTTGACGACGCGGCCAAGGGATACGAACTCTTCGACGAACGCCTGGAAGACTGCAGGAAAGTGGTCATGGTGCCTTGAGCATGAAGCCCCCAGGCAAACGCATGCATTCTTCGGCAAGGGACAATCCGCGGGACTGCGCCCTGCTCATCATCGACATGATGAATCTGTTCGACTTTGACGGCGGGTCGCAGTTGCAGGCCGCGGCATTGGACGCACTGCCTGCAATCATCCGCCTGCGGCGGCGCTTTGACCGGGCCGGTGCGCCGGTGATCTACGTGAACGACAACTTCGCGCATTGGCAAGGCGACTTCCACACCCTGCTGTCACGTTGTCTGATGGCCGGAGCCGGTCCGGCGAGGATCGCCCGGTTGCTCTCGCCTGCCGCGCATCACTATCACGTGCTCAAGCCGAAGCACTCCGCGTTCCTGTGCACGCCCCTGGCGGTACTGCTTGCCCAACTGGGCGCGCGCCGCCTGGTGCTGACCGGACTGAGCGTGGACTCCTGCATCATTGCCACCGCGATGGATGCCAACATGCGGGAGCACATGCTCTGGGTGCCGACCGATGCGGTCGCGGCGATCAGTCCTGCGCGGAAGTCAGGTGGCCTGGCGCTTATCCGCACGTCACTGCGGGCGGACGTGCGGACCACGCGCGCCATCACCGGACTGTTCCCTCCGTGAGCGCCTGTCATGCCACCCTCAGGGCGTGCAGGCACGCTCAGGCAACCTGCATGCATGGGCTCGTCCACATCGGTCGATATCGTTTAACACTTCAGACAGGTTATGCGGACTAGGTTGGTCGCAAGGGATATTACGCACTGGAGAACGAAATGGGATACAGCGCACAATACCTGACGGATGAAGAATGGATGCGGCTGCACGCCGCCTACAAGGCCCATGGCAGCGGGCCGGAATTCTGGCAAACCTACCAGGCGCTGATGTTCACTGTCTCGGACCGCACCGGTGACCCACGCATCAAGGTCGCCAACGAGATGGCGCGCCTTGCCGCCGGCATGGGGGTCACGCAGAAGGCCCTGTTCGTCTAGGCCGGAGAAGCGGATTCGCGCGGGTGCCAATGGAGTGGCCTCGTTTCCTGCTGCCGGCGACGTCGCACTAGTCCCCGCGCAGCCCGCTCCGTTCAAGGAAGGCAAGCAACTCCACCGGCGTGCGCATCCCGAGTTCGTGCATCACCCGCGAGCGGAGTGATCATCCGTGCGGTTGCCAGGCACCCGCACGGTGCTACCGGCCGGCGCTGCGGGGCAACGCGCTTCAGCGGCTACGTGGCCCGGCGTTCAACACCTGCATCCAGGCCTGGAAGCCCTCCAGGAATGTGCCCAGGCGCTTGTGGGTCGCGGCGTCGAATGCACCGGTTTCCGCGTCGCTGGCCTTGGCCGCCTCGGCGACGTACAGCTGCGGCGCCGTCATCGTGAGCGCCCCCATCGCCGCCAGGGCATGGCGGAGCTGCGACTGGGCGACCCGCGTCCCCCACCGGCCGGGCGTCGCGCCCATGATCGCCGCCGGCTTGCCGGACAACACTTCGCCGTACTCGGCGTCCTTGCGCGAAAGCCAGTCCAGCGTGTTCTTGAGCACCCCCGGCAGCGACTGGTTGTATTCCGGGGTCGAGATCAGCACGCCATCGGCCGCGACGATCGCCGCGCGCAACTGCTTCACCCCGTCCGGCCCGCCGTGGGTCTCGGATTCCAGGTCCTCGTCGAACAACGGCACCTGCGCGATGGTGTCGTAGACGGTCAGGCGAATGCCGGCCGGCGCAGCGGCTGCCGCCGCGTCCAGCAGGTGGCGGTTGTAACTGTGCCGGCGCAGGCTTCCGGCAAACGCCAGTACGTGGAAGGGAGTGTGCTCATCGGACATCGGGGAACTCCGTGGAATGGTCACGGCAACAGAACCACGCCGGCCATCCACCCGGCAAGCCCCCTCGTCATCGGCGAATCAGGACCATCGCGAAAGATCCTGACTGATCTCGTCGATGCCCTCCCAGGGATCCTTGCGCCGGCGCGCGAGCCGACGCGGCACGCTCTCCAGGGTGAACGCGTCGGCTGCCTGCAGGCGGCCCAGTTCACGCCAGTCCACTGGCATGGCCACCGGCGCACCGGGACGCGCCCGCAGCGAGTACGACGCCACTGCCGTGGCCCCGCGACCATTGCGTAGGTAGTCGATGAAGATGCGCCGGTTGCGCAGGCGCTTGCTCGCCGTGGCCAAGAAGCGATCCGGCTCGGATCGGGCCAGGGTGTCGGCAAAGCCGCGCGCGAAGCGCCGGGTGAGTTCCCAATCGCAACCCGGATTCAAGGGGACCACGACGTGCAGGCCCTTGCCGCCGGACACACGCAGGAACGACTCCAACTCCAGGCGTCGCAGCAACCGGCGGATGTCACGTGCTGCCTGCTTCACCTCCTGGAATGGGACGTTGGCGCCGGGATCCAGGTCAAACACCACGCGGTCGGCGATGTCAGGCGTGGCGGCACGTGCCCCCCACGGATGGAACTCCAGCGCGTTGAACTGCACCAGCTCCATCAGCCCGGCCAGGTCTTCCACCACCAGATAGTTGGCCCGGGCACCTGATTCCTCCTCCAGGCGGACCGACGCCACGCGTTCCAGCCCAGCGGTCAGGTGCTTCTGGAAGAAGCAGGCCTGCGCGATGCCTCCCGGGCAGCGCACCACCGACAACGGCCGGCCCACGATCGCGGGCAGCAACTGGTCGGCCACGGACAGGTAGTACTCCCAGACCTGACGCTTGGTGAGGTGGTCGTCGGGAAACAGCTGCTTCTCCGGGCTGGACAGTTCCGGCAATGACACGCCAGCCGTGCGCCGGGAAGCTTTCCTGGAGGTCTTCATGGTCGTGCCACCTTTCGCATTGCGTTGGTCAACGGCGTCCGTGCCGTTCCGCAGGTCGGCCACGGTCTTGTCCTGGCGCAGCGCCTTGAACGACGGCTGTCGCAGCAGCTGCTGCCGGCCAACACCCCGATAGAACACTTCGACCACGAACCGCGGGGCGAACCATGTCGCCGCCCGCAACGCTGGGTCCTTCACGGCCACGTGTACCGACGGCACGTGGGCGCCTCGTCCAGCCACCATCGTGCCCAGTTTCCGCAGCAGCGCCTCATCGAAACCGGTCCCTACCCGGCCGGCATACGTCCATCCATGCATCGCATCCGGTCGCGCCAGCAGCAGCGAGCCGAAACCGCTACGGGTGCCCTTGGGTTTGGTGAAACCCACTACCGCGAACTCGTCGCTTGCCATCTGCTTGGTCTTGCGCCATTCGTCGCTGCGGCCAGGGTGATACGGACGATCGGCGCGTTTGGAGAGGATGCCTTCAAAGCCATGCTGGCCAGCCAGGCGGTATGCGGCCTCACCGTCGCCCTGGGCGTGGCTGCTGAACGACAGCCGCGCGCCTGCCTCGCCCAGCACCTCCTGCAGCAGCGCCTTGCGGGCCTGCAGCGGTGCGCGGGCCACATCGACACCGTCCAGGTGGAGCAGGTCGAACAGCACGTAGCGCAGCGGCCCGTGGCGTTCACCCGCCAATGTGGCCTGCAGCAGATTGAAGTCATCCTTGCGCCCCTTGCCGGCGATCAGCTCGCCGTCCAGTGCGGCCGATGTCAGTCCCAATGCCCGCACCGCCTCGCCGATCTCCGGCAGGCGTTGTGTCCACTCCAGGGCATTGCGCGACCACAGCCGCACTTCGCCCGCCTCGACGGTAGCCAGCAACCGGTAGCCATCCCATTTGATTTCGTGCAGCCAAGCCTCGCCGGCGGGGACCGATGTCCCCAGCCGTGCCAACTGTGGCGCGAACGGACCTCGGGGGGCGGCCTGCCTTCGCGCCTGCGGCAGCGCCAATGCCCGGGATGCCCAATGCCCGCCCGCATCGCCGTTCCGCGCCTTGCGGACGGGCGGCATCGCCGGCTTGCGCGCGGTTCTGGCGGGGTTGCGGCCACCCGGCGGCGGCTTCACTTCGGCCAGCAGGTCATCGGCTTCCCGTTGCGCCGCCGCGTGTGCATCCTGGTCCTTGATCAGCAACCACTGCGGTTGCCGGGCATTGCGCTGGGACCGGATCAGATGCCATGCGCCCTTGAGCTTGTCGCCGAACAATTCGAAGCGAAGATGGCCATCGGCCAATTGCTGTTCGACGTCACCGTCGCTGGACCAGACGCCCGAATCGAACCGGGCGACATGTCCGCCCCCGTAGTGCCCTTTCGGGATGTCGCCCTCGAAGTCGGCGTAGTCCAGCGGGTGGTCCTCCACCTCCACGGCCATGCGCTTGACCGATGGGTCCAGGCTGGGCCCCTTGGGCACGGCCCAACTGCGCAGCACGCCACCGACCTGCAGGCGGAAGTCGTAATGGCGGCGACTGGCATGATGCAACTGCACTACGAAGATCGCGCGTCTGCTCCCGCCCACCCCCTTGTCACCACGAGGCTCGCGCGTTGCGTCGAACTGGCGCTTGCGCCGGTAGCGTTGCAGGCTCATGCCGGCCACCGGGCCGCGGTCAGCCGGTTCCGCTCGAACCACGCGGCCAAGGCCGGCGAGACCCACGCATCGAACGGCAGCGACAGTGCCACGCACGCATCCAGCGCATCCCGCAGCGCGGCCAATGGCGGCATGCGCGCGGCAGGGGGCCAATCCTCGATGCCTCCCCATTGCATGACCACCTCCCGTTCCAGGCCATCGAGTTCATCGCGCCATGGGCGCACCTGCTCGCGCACCCAGGCGCTCAGCGGCCAATGGACGGCAAAGCCCGCCGTGGCCAATGCCTGGCGCGCTTCCTGCAGGCGTGGCAATGCACCCCTGAACCACTCGGTATGGCCAGCTGCGCCCACCGGCACCAGCAACGGCGCCGGCGCGAGGTGTTCCTGCAGCACGCGTTTCCAATGCGTCTCCCATGCGCGCGCCTGCCTCACCGTCTCCGCTTCCACCAACCACCCCTGTTCAAGGTCGAAGAACTCGTAGTAGCGGCGCGAGAAGGCCTGCAGCCGCGCCATGGGATCACCGCTCATGCCGAGCTTGGCCAGATCCTCGTAGGCGCACGGGAACGCGTACAGGAAGCTCCTGCCGCGTGGCCCGGTCCCCACTCCATCAACGTGGACGATGCGACGGCTCACACGCCGGCCTCACCGCTGCGACGTTTTCCGCGTGGCCCGGGTCGAGCTCTTCCGGGCCTTGGTCGCCGCCTTGCCGGTGGCCTTCCGCGCCGGCGCCTTCTTCTTCGCCGGTGTGCGCCGCTTGCTTTCCAGGCTCTGCTGCAACAGCGCCATGAAGTCCACCACATTGGTCGCGGTACCTTCGCGCTCCTCGCCCCCTTCCTCCACGATGCGCGTGGTGCTGCCCTTGGCCTTGATGCGCTTGCGGATGATGGCCTCCAGGCGCTGCCGGAACTCGTCGTGATAGGTGTCAGGCGCCCATTTTCCGGCCATCGACGCGATGAGGTCCTTGGCCATGGCAATCTCCCGCGGGCTGATGCGATAGTCGGCGGCCTTTCCGGTGGGCAGCTTGTACTCGTCCGGTTCCACCAGCTCCTGCGGGTAGCGCAGCATCATCAGCACCAGCGCATCGCCTTCGTCCAGCACCGCACACAGGTACTCACGGGTACGTATGACCACCCGCGCGATGCCGGCCATGCCGGTACTCTTCAATGTCTCGCGCAGCAGAACGTAGCCCTTTTCGGCCTTCTTTCCCGGCAGCAGGATGTAGGGCTTCTCATAGAAGCGCAGGCCGATTTCCTCGCGTGGGACGAAGCTCTCCACCTCGACCGCGTCATGCGTCTGCGGCGCGGCCGAGGCGATGTCTTCCTTCTCAACGACGACGTAGCTGCCCTTGTCGTACTCGAAGGCCTTGACGATGTCCTTCCACGGCACTTCTTCGCCGGTATCGGCATTGACCCGCTCGAAGCGGATCGGCTTCCTGTCGCGGGCATCGAGCATGCGGAAGCTGATGTCGGTCCGCCGCTCGCCTGGCATCAGCGATACCGGGATGTTCAGCAGCCCGAAGGAGAGCGTGCCGGTCCAGATCGGGCGCGCCATGACGTACCTCGGAGGCAGGAGGAGGCGTACCACGCTGGACATCACCATCGAAACACAGCGTGAAGAATCGTCCCTCACCCGTTCACCGCGACGGCCGTGGAGGAACCCATGCCGCTGGCGATGCGGGGCCGCCCCCGGTGGCGTCATCGCTCCTTGCCCTTGTCAGGCTGATCGGGCGGTGGAGGCCCGCGCTCGGGATCATGCGGGGGCATCTCGGGATTGTCGGGGTCGGGCATGTCCGGGTTGGGCCGCCCGGGATTGCGGGGATCACGCATCGGGTCAGGGCTGCCCGGCTCACGGGGGGCGCTTGGGTCAGTCGGCGTGGGGGTGCTCATGGGCCACCTGCCATATCGGCGCGACGGGGGTGTCGCGGCATTGACCCTGTGCCCGGCGATGTTAGTCGTCGGTCATGCGCCGTGAATGTACGGCCTTGCCCGAGCCGGCGCGTGCCTCAATTGCTGCCGAGCCGGGTAAAGCTTTCGATCTCGTCCAGCCAGAGCAACTGCACGCCCTCACCCGGCACATCGATCGGCACCTGGCCGTTTGTCCCTTCCTCTTCCTGCGGCCCGCGGAACTGCTGGACCGAGGGGCGCTCGGTCACCGTGCCGGCAAGTACCCGCCCATCCCTCATCCGCAGTTCGACGATCAACTCTGCATCCAGTGCCAACTGCAATGCCTTCAGGTGATCGATTTCCGCCTGGTTGATATGCACGCGCGGTGCGGTCCTGGCCATGGGCGTCTCCTGGACGTCGAAACCGGCACCGTATGCGCGGCGCCGCTAACCTTGCATGAAACCCGCGTGCACGACCTTCACCTCGCCTACGTGTGTGCTGCACACGCCGTTACCACCCCATGACGCAGATTTCGCCTGTGCCCGCCAGCGCGGTCGGCACCGCCAAACCGCCCTCTTCCTTCACAGGACCTGCCGCCATGATCAGAGACCGCAAGGACCCGCCCGATCCGTCCGAAGACCGCGATCAGCCCGAATCCGGACACGAGCGGAAGCAACGCAAGGAACACGAGAGCCGCAACCAGGACGAGGCTCTGGAGGAAACGTTCCCGGCCAGTGATCCGGTGTCGCCATTTGTGCCTGCAAAGGCACCGGATTGACCGCTACGTTCGGCACGCGGGCAATCACCCCGTGATGCATGACGACGTGGTGCTTCCGGCCCTGCGCGCACAGATATCCGCCGGGATCAGGCTTCCTTCAGGTGCAACAGCGGGAACGGATTGCCCTGCCCGTCCAACGGCGAACGCCCCGACACGACGAAGCCGTTGGCCAGATAGAAGGCGACGGCACGCGGGTTCTGCTCGTTGACGTCCAGTTCCAGCGCCCCCTTCAACGCGCGTGCGTGCGCGAGCAACTGCCTGCCGCCGCCCTGGCGGAAGCGGGTGGGCGACACGAACAGGGCCTCGACCTTGTTGCCATCCAGGCCCATGAAGCCGATCGGTGCGTCAGCGTCATCGCTGGCGACCCAGACTTCCAGGTGGGGCAGCGCCTGATCGCGCACGATCGGCAGCAGTGCCTGGATATCCTGCTCGGACAGGAACGCATGCGTGGCGCGCACGGACTGCTCCCAGATCACGAGCAAGGCCGGGAGGTCAGTGTGTTGCAGGGGTCGAATGCGCACGAACAGCAGGCTCCAGGGAGGCCGCACATCCTACCGTTTCCGGCCTTCCCTGCAATGGGGGGCCCCTTTGTATCGGAGGCTTTGCGTGGAGGCGAACCCTCCACCCGGCACCCGCGGCTGGGTTGCCGCTCAGACCGTGGGAAACACCAGTGAGCGATGCACCTGCGCGCCGGCCCATGCACCATCGCCGACCGCCAACGACACCGAATGCGGCACACGGGCGGCATCACCGCAGGCAAACACACCGGGAAGTCCGGTCTGCTTGCTCTCATCAACCTGGATCTGCGTGCCCATCGGCGTACTGGCCAGCGGGCAGCCCAGCCGCTCGGCCAGCGGGGTGGATGGCGCGTTCAACGGTGCCGTGAACAGGCCCGCGAACCTCAGCCGGCGGCCATCCACCAGCACCACGTCGGCCTCACCCTCGATACGGGCGACCGGCGTCGACTCGATCCGTACACCGCGTCGCTTCAGCGCTTCCCGCGCCGCGGCATCGGGTTCCACGGCGTTGTTCAACAACAGCGTCACCTCACCCCACTCCGGCAGCAACTGCGCCTGGTGCAACGACATCGGGTTGACCGCGATCACCCCGATGCGGCCCATCGCCAGCTCGTAGCCGTGGCAGTACGGGCAATGGAAAACGCTGCGTCCCCAGCGCGCCTGTAGACCCTCGATCTCGGGCAAGGCATCGGAAACGCCCGTGGCCAGCACGAGGCGCCGCGCGCCGAACTGCCCCGAGCGCGCGGTGCTGACCACGAACGCGTCATGCGTGCCGGCGGCATCGACAGCCTCGTCCTCGCACCAGGACAGGCTCGGGTACGCCTGCAACTGTGCGCGGGCGATGCGGGCGATCTCGGCTGGATCGGCGCCGTCCTGCGCCAGGAAGCCATGCGAATGCGACGCCATGCGGTTGCGGCGCTGGCCGGCATCGATGACCAACACGCTGCGCCGTGCGCGTACCAGCTGCAGTGCCGCGGCCATGCCGGCATAACTGCCACCCACGATGATGACGTCGTACAGCTTCATTGCCTTGCTCCCTTGTGTGCGGCATGCCGGCGTGCGAAATCCTCGGCCAGGTCGGCCAGCGAAACCGCGGCGAATCGCTCGAGCAGCAGCGCTTCGGCATCCGCGAACGCGGTGTCCAAGGCTGCATTGACCGCCTGTTCCACCAGGCACTCGGGGTGCTCGTTGCGGTTGCCGATCGCGAACAGCGCGGGCTCGCCCAGCGCATCGTGCAACTCGCGCAGGCTGACCTTGCGCAGGTCCGCGGTGATTCGCCAGCCGCCGGCATGGCCGCGTTCGGCGGCAACCAACCCGGCGTCACGCAGCAGCCCCATGGTGCGGCGGACCACCACCGGGTTGGTGCGCAGGCACAGCCCCAGCGCTTCGGACGTCATGGGACTTGCCTGCTCGGCCATGTGCAGCAGGGCATGCAGGACGGAGGAAAGGCGGCTGTCTCGTTTCATGTAACTTATGTTGTTACATATAGGGCGAGACGTCAAACCGTCCCGCGTTCATCCGCCGCGATGAACGCCACGACCTGGTTTATAACCTCCGGATCCTCGAGCAGGCGCCGGTGGCCCAGTCCCTGCGTGGTATGCAGCCGCGCCCCCGGCCAGCTCGCGGCGATGGCAGCGCCCTCGGCATGCGCCACCTCACGGTCGTCGCGGTCATGCACCACCAACAGGCGGCCCACCGGCTTCACCTGCGGCAACCCGGTCACGTCGAACGCGGGCCAGCGGCGGCCCAGCCGTTGCTGTACATCGGCCTCGAACCGCGCCAGGGCCCGTGCATCCGCGCCCAAGGCACGCGCGAACGGCGCAATGGCTTCCTGCGGCCTGGCAAAGGGAGCAATGAACGCCAGCCGCGCCGGCATGCCGAGCCCTTCGCGCAGCGCCAGAGTCGCGGCAGTGCATCCACCGGAGTGCGCGACGAGGCCAACCAGCGGGCCCACTCCGGCGGTGACCTTTCCAATGGCGGCGGCGATTTCCACGAAGCTGACCCGTCGCCCACCCCAGTGGCTCGGCCCGGAGCTGCCATGCGCCGGCGCGTCAAACGCGAGCACTCGCAGACCGGCCGCGCACAGCGGTGCGACGAAGGCATGCATCTGTCCGGCATTGCCGCCCCAGCCATGCATCAGCAAGACTGCTGGGCCGTTGCCCCACGACCATACCGCCACGCGGCTTCCGTCCACATCCACATCATGCCGCTGGCCCGTCTCCAGGCGGGCCAGCGCGGCAGGCTTGGGCCGGGTCTGCGGGGCGGTGAACCACAACCGCGCCATCAGCCGCGCCGCCAGCGCCGGGCTCACCCATCCCGCCATGCGCATGCACGCGCGCATCGCCGCCAACCGCCAGTCCGCGTCGGCACGCCGGCGTGGTGATTTACGAACGACCGTACTATTTTTGTTGTGCACGGAATCCATGGCGCTACTCCTCGAGCCTCAGCGGGCGTTGCGGGGGGGAATGAAGGGGGTGATCAGGCGCTCGAAGGCGCGTAGCCCGCGCATGCGCGCCTCGGTGTAGTCGAACAGGCCGGAGTCGTGGTGCAGCACCATCGCAAAGCCGGTGATCTCGAACGCCAGCTGCGCCGGGTCGGTATCGGCGGCGAGTTCGCCCGCGGACACGGCCTGGTCGATCACCCGCGACAGGTAGCCGCGCCATCTCGCCTGCTGGCGTGCCAGGTGCGCGCGGACCGGCCCCGGCTGGTCATCGAATTCGCTGGCTGCCGCGGTGAACAGGCAGCCGCCGCCATTGCGCTCATGGCGGATCCAGTCGAACCAGCGATCAACGATGGCACGCAGCTGCGGCAACCCCGCCGGCTGCAGCGCCGCCGGCTCGATCACCTGCTGCACGAACCGCTGCGCGGTGGTGTCCAGCACCGCCAGTTGCAGGTCCTCGCGGGAGCCGAAATGGGCGAACACGCCGCTTTTGGACATGCCAACCGCATTGGCCAACACGCCGATGGTGAGCCCATCCAACCCGTTGACCCGCGCCAGGGCGCACGCCGTGCCGAGGATCACCTCCCGGGTCGCCGCACCTTTGCCTGCTGTCGTCTGCCTGACCATGCGGCGAATAAAAGCACAATCGTTCTTTTCATGCAAACACGGGCACGCAACCACGGCTTGCTACCGCCCTGCCCGTAAGGCTGCCCGCCATATATCCTGCATTGACCCTTTGCATCCGTGCCGGCCCCACTCAACGTCGGTGCGGACGGCCCTTCCTTTACATGCCTGTTTGATGCCCTCCGTGACCACCCTTGCCCTGATTACCGATGCCACCAGCCTCGACGACGACTACGACATGCCACCACTGCGCGATGCCTGCCAGGCCTTGGCGCTGGATGTCCGCATCTGCAACTGGGATGACCCGGACCAGGACTGGTCCCGCTTCAGCCACGTGGTGCTGCGCTCTCCCTGGGACTACACCCGCCGCCCCGACGCCTTCCTGGACTGGTGCGCGCACGTCAGCAAGGTCAGCCGCCTGGTGAACCCGCTGCCGGCCGTGCGCTGGTCGCTCGACAAGCATTACCTGGCCGACCTGGCCAGGGCCGGCGTGGCAGTGATTCCCAGCACCTTCATCGAATCGAAGGCATCGGCGCAGACGATGCTGGACGCGTTCCTGCAGGCGCACCCCGGACTGGATGAACTCGTCGTCAAGCCAACGGTCGGTGCGTCCTCGCGCAATGTGCGGCGGTTCCTGCGCGCCGATGCGATGCAGGCACTGCAGCACGCAGAGACCCTGCTGGACGCGGGCCATAGCGTCATCCTGCAGCCGTATCTGGCATCGATCGAACGGCAGGGCGAGACCGACCTGGTCTACATCAACGGCATCTACAGCCACGCGATCCGCAAGGCCGCGCTGCTGGCCCGCGACGGCACCACCAACGCCCCGACCCTGGGCTTCCTTTCCGCATGCGAGGCGACCGCGACCGAACGCGCGCTGGCCAGCGCCGCGCTGCAGGCGGCAAGCCGCACCCTCGGCCTCGATGCGCCGTTGCTGTATGCCCGGGTCGACCTGATCCATGCCGACGACGGCCAGCCGCAGCTGCTGGAACTGGAGATCCTCGAACCGTCGTTGTCCTTTCCGTTGGCCGAAGGCAGTGCGATGCGCTTTGCCCAGGCGCTCGCCGGATTGAAATAGGAGCGCTACCTCGCTTACGCGCTGTCCCTCCAGCGCGCCGCCGCCTCGGCGGCGAAAGCGGCATGGCTGCGCGGCGGCCTGCCCAACAGCGCCGTCATCCGGGCGACGGCCTGCGGGGTGGCCGGCGAACCCTGCTGCTGGAACCCCTGGAACATCATCCGCAGGTCATGCGCAAAGCCGGCCGGCACGTGGCCTGCCAGCTCCCGCTCGAAGCCCACCAGGTCATCACCCGCATAGGCGATGTCGCGGCCCAGTGCCCTGCCCCATCCGGCGCAGAGGTCGCTGGCGGTGAGGTTGTCCGGCCCGACCAGGTCATGACGGACCAACGGCAGTGCGCTCGCTGCATGCTCACGGCGCAGCAGTTCATCGGCCGCGACCTGGGCGATGTCACGGGTGTCCACGTATGCCATGCCGCGGTGCCCGACCGGATGCGGATAGCACCCCGCCTCCAGTGCATCCTTCAACGACAGGTCGTTCTGCATGAAGAAGGCCGGACGCAGGATGCTCGCCGCCATGCCGGTGGCCTCGATCATCCGTTCCGCCGCCACCTTGCAGGCGAAGTGAGGCACCTGCGGATGCAGCTCGCACTGGTAGACCGACAGGTAGACCACGCCGCGCACGCCGGCCTCCCGCGCGAGATTCAGCACCGTCAGCGTCTGCTGCAGCTCATCACCGACATTGGGCACCAGCAGGAACAGCGTGGAGATGCCGGCCAGCGCGGTGCGCATGCCCGCCACATCGGCCAGCTCCCCCTGCACCGCGGCAACGCCCGGCGGGAACCCCGCTGCGGCGGGAGAGCGGGTCAGCGCCCGCACCTCGGCGCCGCGCCCGGCCAGCAGCCGTACCACTTCACGCCCGGTATGACCGGTGCTGCCGGTGACAAGGATGGTCATTGCATGTTCTCCAGGAAGTGCGCCGTCGTGCATCCGGTTGGATGACTTGACGATCGGAAGGCCCGGGAGAATATTGAGTGCCTGTTCCGGTTGGAAGTACGCACCGTTCGGTAAGTGCAATGAGCAGTCAGCAACCTCAACCCGATCCGGCACCGACACTGTCCGACCGCGTGCGTCGCGGTGACCTGTTCACGGGCCAGGACAATTGCCAATCACGCGAAGCTTTCGCGCATGTCACCAGCCTGTGGGGCGTGCTGTGCCTTATTGCCCTGCGCGAGGGCACGCAGCGCTACGCAGAGCTGCGCCGCATGACCAATGGCATCAGCGAGAAGATGCTGGTGCAGACGCTCAAGCGCCTGGAAGCGGATGGTTTCGTGCGCAGAACCGCCCATGCCGTGGTCCCGCCGCGGGTGGAATACAGCCTGACCGGATTGGGCGAGGAAGTGGCCACGCATGTGGCGGCGCTGGCCGACTGGTTCGAGGTGAACCTGGCGCGCATCCAGCAGGCATCGCAGGGATCCCCGCCGGACTGACCCGGCGCGCCCATGGTGCGGCGGCACCTACTTCAGGGCGTCGACGCCCTTGCTGTGGAAGCGGCGCACCAGCTCCTCCAGGTACAGGTCCAGCGATTCGTGCTTCTGGTTGATGCCCCAGCGCACCGCATCGATCAACGTGGCATCACGCATCTCGCCCGGCGGGCTGAAGTCGTTGGCGCGCTTTGCCCGATAACGACGGGCACGTTCGGCCTGGGTCAGCGGTTCGCTGTAGATCTTGGGACGGCCACGCTTGCGCGGGGCATCGGCTTGTGGGGTGTTCTCGTCCTGCATTGCTTCAATTCTCCAGCGACCCGCGCACCTTAAAGTCACGCATCACAAATAACCAGCCCACCAGGAGCGACCAAGGCCGCGCCTGTTCAATGGAAGTCCCGCGATTCCACCTGCAGCTCCCCGAGCAGTTCGCTCAGGTCGTACAGGTCACCGGCAATCAGATGCTCCACGCCATCCACCTTTTCCCAGCGCCCACGCACCGCCATCAGGCGTGACTCCAGCAACGCGCGGCGCCGGCGCAACGCTACGTGCGGCCAGACGATCACATTGATCATTCCGCACTCGTCTTCCAGCGTGACGAAGATGGTGCCCTTGGCCGTGCCCGGGCGCTGCCGCTGCGTCACCAGCCCCGCCACATGCACGCCGCTGCCATGCGAGCGCTGGCGCAGCGCATCCAGCCCGGCGATGCGCCGCCGCGTCATCTCCGCACGCAACAACGCCATGGGGTGTTGGCGCAGGGTCAGGCCGGTGCTGTTGTAGTCGGACAGGATCTCCTCACCGGTTTCCGGTGCATGCAGTTCCACCGGACGCTCCTCCGGACTGCCCGGCAGCAGCGGCCGGCTGCGCTCGATACCGGCCACCGCCCAGCGCGCTGCATTGCGGTTGCCCACCAGCGACTGCAGCGCACCGGCCTCGGCCAGCGCCTCGCGCGCCTTTCCATCCAGCCCGGCACGCTGGCACAGATCAGCCACGCTGCTGAACGGCCGTTGCCGCCGTGCCTCCATCAGCGCCCGCGCGGCGGCCTCGGAGAACCCGGCCACCTGGCGCAGGCCCAGCCGCAACGCCGGCTGCATGCCGGGATCGGCATCACTGCGCCACGGCCGTCCGCCCTGCAGCAGGTTGTCCCAGTCACTGCACATCACGTCCACCGGCAACACCTCGATGCCCTCGCGCGCGGCGTTGCCACGACGGGCGTCCTGCACGATCTGGCTGGCCGAATAGAACCCCATCGGCTGCGAATTCAACAAGCCGCAGGCGAACGCGGCCGGCTCGTGCCGCTTGAGCCAGCAACTGGCGTACACCAGCTTGGCGAACGACGCAGCGTGGCTCTGCGGGAAGCCGTAGGAACCAAAGCCCTTGATCTGCTCGAAGATCTGGTCGATGAACTCCGACGAATAGCCCTTCTTTTCCATCAGATAACGAATCTTCTTGCGATGCGGTTCCATGTCACCGCCGCGTCGCCAGGCCGCCATCGAACGCCGCAGCCCATCGGCCTCATCGGCCGAATAGCCGGCATGCATCACCAGTTCCATCACCTGCTCCTGGAACAACGGGATGCCCAGCGTCTTGCCGAGGATGTCCTTCACCCCATCGGATGGATACGTGACCGGCTCCAGCCCCTGCCGCCGGCGCAGGTAGGGGTGGACCATGTCGCCTTGGATCGGCCCTGGGCGCACGATCGCCACTTCGATCACCAGGTCGTAGAAGGTCCTGGGCTTCAGCCGCGGCAGCATCGCCATCTGCGCGCGCGATTCGATCTGGAACACGCCGATGGTGTCGGCGCGCTGGATCATCGCGTAGGTGGCCGGGTCTTCGGAGGGAATGCTGGCCAGGTCGAAGTCGCGCCCGCGGTGCGCACGCACCAGGTCCAGCGTCTTGCGCAGGCAGGTCAGCATGCCCAGCGCCAGGCAGTCGACCTTGAGCAACTCCATGCTTTCCAGGTCGTCCTTGTCCCACTGGATGATGGTACGGTCGGCCATGGCCGCGTTCTCCACCGGTACCACGCTGGACAGTGCACTGTCGGAGATCACGAAGCCGCCCACGTGCTGCGACAGATGCCGCGGGTGGTCGCGCAACATTTCGGTCACGTGCAACACCTTGGCGATCAGCGGATTCTCCAGGTCAAAGCCGGCCTCGGTAATGCGCTGCTCCATCGGGGTCTCGCCGTTGCCCCAGCCATAGCAGTTGGAGAGCAGGCTGATCTGGTCCGGCGGCAGGCCGAACACGCGCGCCACGTCACGCACCGCGCTCTTGCCGCGATAGCTGATGACCGTGGCCGCCAACGCGGCGCGGGCACGTCCATATTTGCGGTAGACGTACTGCAGCACCTCCTCGCGTCGCTCGTGCTCGAAGTCCACGTCGATGTCCGGCGGCTCGTCGCGCGCCTTGGACAGGAAGCGCGAGATCAACAGGCGGTTCTCGCTGGGGTCCACGGCGGTGATGCCCAGCGCATAGCAGACCGCCGAATTGGCCGATGAACCACGCCCCTGGCACAGGATGTTGCGGTCGCGCGCGAAGCGGACGATGTCGTGCACGGTCAGGAAGAACGGCTCGTACTTGAGCTCGGCGATCAGTTCCAGCTCGTTCTCGATGTCATCGCGCACCTTCGGCGGCAGCGGCCGGGTCTCGTTCCAGCGCTCGGCGATGCCTTGTTCGGTCAGCGCACGCAGGTAGCTGGTCGGGGTATGCCCGGCCGGCACCAGCTCGGCCGGGTACTGGTAGTGCGTGTCGCGCTTGAGTTCAAACTGGCAACGCTCGACCAGCGCCACCGTGGCCTGCAGCAGCGCCGCCGGGTAGATATTGCCCAAGGTGCGCCGGGCGCGCAGGTGGCGCTCGCCATTGCGGAACAGGTGCGCGCCGGCCTCGGCCAATACAACGTTGTGACGGATGGCGGTGAGCGTGTCCTGCACGATGCGGTCGCGACGGCGCGCCATATGCACATCACCACTGGCCAGCGGCACCAACCCGGTCGAGCGGGCCAACGCCAGCAACGCGGCCAATCGCTCGGCGTCATTCCATTCGCGGTGCAGCTCCACCGCCAGGAAGGCACGCGCACCGAACACCGCTTTCAACCACCTGCCCTCGTCCGCTTCGGGCTCGACGGCCGGCAACCACAGCGCGAACAAGCCGGGCGGCTGGTCCTGCAGCACGCGCTCCACGTCGGCCCGCCCGAGCCGGTACTCCCCCTTGCCTGCCGCACGCCGTCCATCCGTGATCAAGCTGCACAACTGCCGGTAACCGGCGCCGTTCTCCACCAGCAGCACCAGCTTCAGGCCATCGGCCAGCGTGAACTCACTGCCGACGATCAGGCGAACGCCGGTCGCTTTTGCCGCTTCCCAGCCCCGCACGATGCCGGCCAACGAACATTCATCGGTGATGGCCAACGCGCTGTAACCACATTCCCGCGCCCGCTCGAACAGCTTTTCGGCGCTGGAGGCGCCGCGCAGGAACGAGAAGTCGGACAGGCAATGCAGCTCGGCATAGGCAGGGCTGCCGTCGGCCGCGTGATGTGCCACATCGTCGTTGGCCGCGGCGGCCAGACGTTGCCCCACGCGCCAGTTGCGCGGTGCACGTGCACCTGGTGTATCGGGTTGCACACCCGGCGGCAGGTCATCCCGGCTCATGCGAACCAGCCCTGCAGCATCCAGCCCTGCTGCTCGCCCGGCGCGGCGAATACCCACGCGCGTTGCCCGTGCGCGGTCTCGACCACGTAGTAATCGCGGCGTGCATCGTCACCGTCCCACCAGCCACTTTCCAGGCGCTCCGGCCCGGACAGGATGCGCACCCGCCCGTCCCGCAGCGGCACCGGTTCGGGCAACAACCAGGTCGGGCGCGGTGGGCGCTGCGGTGCGGTCGTCTCCACCGCTGCATCACCGCTGACCTTTTTCCACGCCCGTTCCGGGCGCGGGTCGTCGCCGGCCGCCAGCCGATACACCGCCTCGTCCCCCAGGCGCGCCCGCAACCGTTCGCGCAGGTGCGGCCAATCCATCGCCTGCTGCGGGCGGGTATCAAACAGGTCACGCGCGGCCGGGATGAACGGCGGCAGCTGCCGCGCCAACAAGCGCATGCCGACCACCGGGCGCGGGATCTCCACCCGCTCCAGGCGGTTGCGCGACAGCTCGAACAGCATCGATGGCGAACGCTCCGCCGCCAGCAGGCCGACTTCCACGTCGGTATGGCCTTCCTCGTGCTCCAGCCGCAACAGGAAGCGCTGCACGCCGCCGTCGCGGATGGACAGATAGGTGCACAGGTCGCCGATCAGGCGCCGCAGCGGGAACAGCAAGGCAGTATGCGTTTCCACCTCATAGCCCAGCTCCAGGCGTGAATCGAAATGGTCCGGCGGGGCATAGCAGCTCAACGGGTCATCGGCTTCGCCATACAAGCGGCGCAGGTGCTCCAGCACCTCGCCACCGAAGCGGCGACGCACGCCTTCGCTGGGCAGCCCTCGCAACGCGGCCAGGGTACGCACGCCCATGCGATGCAGGCGCTCACCAGCATCACCGGGCAAGGCCGCACGCCGCACCGGCACTTTGTCCAGCAGGCCCTGCAACGCGGGCAACTGGGTAACCGCCATGCCATCGCGCAGGCCCACCAATACCCGCGCCGCACGCGGGGTGGGTGCCAACGCGATGCGGTGACGGAAGCCCAGGGTGTCCAGCTCCTTGCGCAGGCGCCGCTCGAAGCGCGGCCACGGCCCGAACAACTGGAAGCTGGCCTTCACCTCCAACACGATCGCATGCGACCACTGCTGGCTCACCAGCGAACTGTGCCGGTATGCCCACGCGGCCAGAAAGCGATGCCAATGCGCCTCGGCCTTGGGATCGAAGTCCAACGTGCGCACCTGGGCCAGCAATGCATGCGCCGCCGACAGCCGCATGCCCGGCGCCAGCCCATGCTGGGCGGCGCTGTCGTTGACCGCGTACAGGCGACGCAGCTGCGCCGGGCCATCCACCAACGCCAGCGGCAGTTCGGGGTCCGGCAGGCGGCGCAGGACCGCGTCCAGCGCCAGCTGTGGCAACAGAATGCAGGCCCAGAGCATGGCGTGCGCTCACTGCACCAGTCGCAGGGGCTGCGACGGCACCTGTCCGCCGCGGCATTTGCGCACCTGCCAGGCATCCTGCGCCGGTAGGTATTCCAGCCGCAGCGCGGCCGGCGAGGCATTCACCGCATGGCGTCGATCACGCAATGCAAAACCACAGCAATCGCCGCTGTCGGCCGCCACCTGCAGGCGTCGCATCGCCCGCGCATCGGCAGTTTTGGGCCAGCCCAGCACCGCCGCACAGGCACCGCTGCGCAGGCATTGCTCGAACGCCCACAGCGCATCACGCGGCTCGGCTTCCACCACCTCCAGCCCGGCCAGCGCCACGCCGCCGGACTGCCATGCCGGCGCATAAGGAATGTACGGAGGCGCCACCAGCACCACCCGGTTGCCGGCCTGCGTCATCCGCGCCAGCGTCGGCAGCAGCAACGCGATCTCGCCCACGCCATCGGCTGGCAGCAGCAGTTCCGTCAGTGCCTTGCGCGGCCAGCCACCGGTGGGCAACACCGCGTCCAGCGGGGCGTGGCCGGTGGCCTCGCCCTCATGGTTGAGCGCACTGCCACGGCTGGCCCGCCATACCGTGCGTGCCGCCATCAGCTCGTCCAGGGCCAGTACTTCGCCCATTGTTCAACCCTGCCTGATCAGGCCGCAGTAGATGCCTTCGATGGCGAAGTCGGCGTCGGCCGCCACCACGATCGGCGCATGTGCCGGGTTGCGCGGCAACAGGCGGATCCCGTCGCGCCCCCGCTCCAGCCGCTTGATGGTGATTTCATCGTCCAGGCGCGCCACCACGATCTGGCCGTTGCGTGCCTCGCCGCTGCGCTGCACGCCCACCAGGTCACCGTCCAGGATGCCGTCGTCGATCATCGAATCGCCCTGCACCTGCAGCAGGTAGTCCGGGCGCCGCGCGAACAGGCCGCGGTCCAGCCGCAGTTGCCGCTCCAGGCCGATGTCCGGCCCGATCGGCCGACCGGCCGCCACCCGGCCCAGCACCGGCAGGTCCAGCACGGCCTGCGGCTCGGCCCCGGGGATGCGGATGCCCCGCTTCTGCCCGCTGCGCAGCTCGATCAGCCCGGCCTCGGCCAGCGCCTGCACATGCTTCTGCGCGGCGTTGCGCGAGGCAAACCCGCAATGGGCCGCGATCTCGGCCAGGCTGGGCGGCGCGCCCTGGCCCACCCGCTCGCGCAGGAAGGCCAGTACCGCTGCACGTTGGGAGGACAATTCTGACATGGTGTACATATGTACACCAAAGACATTCAACTGCCAATAACGGATTGCAAAACCTGACAGGCACGTCGCCGGCAAGCGGTCTCCCCGCGCCCATTCACCTCACGCGCGCCACTGTCCATGGCCCCATCAACGCTATCTGCCGGAAACCAGACTGCAGCATCTGTAGGAATAAACTTACAGGGCGTCGGGCCTAACCCGCATTGTGTAAGGGCCATCCCGACGGGAACATTCCTAACTTCTGACAGGCAGCCACGGCGTTGGATGCTTTATGAGTTACGAAAACCTACAGGCCAGTTTTGACAGCCTGGCCCAGGAAATCGTCGTCTACGCCTTCGCCCTGCGCGATGGCGAACGCAAGCACATGATGCGCGAGCTCTGCCTGATCGCCGGCCAGATTGCCCAGGTGGTGCAGGGACGGGCCGATGAGGTCAAGATCCTGTGCGCGCTGGACGGCACCATCCACCGCGCCAACAGCATGGTCAACGCCGTGGAGCAGTGCGAGAACATCCGCGAGCGCACCGCGCGCCATTACCTCGGCAACCGGCACACCTGCCGCGATTGATCACCGCATCGTTGCGCCGCCGCTGCGTTACCCACCCACCGCTCCACCCTGCCGGCCCTGGACGAAGGCCTTGAAGGCATCGGCAGGCAACGCCTTGGCATACAACCAGCCCTGCGCGTACTGGACGCCAGCTTCCATGAGGTAACGCGCCTGCGCCTCGGTCTCCACACCTTCGGCCACCATCGCCAGATTCAACTGGTGTGCCATGCTGATGATGTGGTTGACCACGATGCTCTGGGCGGCCTCCTGGTCGATGGCCTTGACGAAGGACTTGTCGATCTTCAGCGCATCCAGCGACAGCCCCTCAAGCAGCGACAGGCTTGAATAGCCAGTACCGAAATCGTCGATCACCACGCGGTGGCCCGCGGCGCGCACCTTCCGGATCGCCACCGCGGCAGCGGAGGCATTCATGAAACCGTGCTCGGTGATCTCCAGCCAGACCTGCGATGGGTCCACGCCTGCCCGGCTCACCGCCTGGGAAAGCCGGGGCAGGAAGCACGCCGTCTCCATGTCATCGGCGGGGATGTTGAGGCTGACATGCAGCTCGCCATGTGCACGGAAGAAGGCGCCCATTTCCTCCAGCGCGGTTTCGATCACCAGTTCCGTCAGCGCCGAAGTCAGGCCCTTGGCTTCGGTCAGGGGCAGGAACTCGCCGGGCAAGGCGATCCGGCCATCCGGCTGCGGCCAGCGCACGAGCGCCTCGGCCCCCCGGCAACGGCCGGTCGTAAGATCCATGATCGGCTGGTAATGCACCACCAGTTCGCGGTTCCTGATCGCCCGCTTCAGGGCTTTCTCTGGCGACGGCTGCTGCCGCCACACGCACAGGATCAGGCCCAGCAGCATGGCCGAGATGACGCCACCGATGAGCACGGTGTAGCGCCAGTCCAGCAACAGCGATGCTTCGTGCGCATCCTTCTCGACCAGCGCGAACGCGACCAGGCCCGAAACCGGGCGCGCGGCAAAGACGAACTGGTCGGCGCGCGGCGAATGGCCTCCGACCAGCAGCGCCTGCACGAGCTGCGGGTCAACCTGCGTGGAGGATTCCAGCACGCGCCCCTGGCGGCTGGCCACCCCGTACACCGTGCCCTTGTCCGCGACCAGGTCGGTGAGCCGCCCCGGCGTGATGAGCACGCCATAGTCCCCGCGCCGGATCTCGACGCGCGGGCTACCCTTGAACAGGACCGGACGCTCGGCATAGGACAGCCAGTTGCCACCGCCGATATCAAGGTCGGACGGATGCGCCGGCACCGGCGGATCGATGCTGCCCAGCCGCGAGCAGACCAGTTCCGAGTTCCTGAAGAAGCCCACGTCCTCGATACTGCGCGAGTCCGCGGCCACCTGCCCCATCATCTTGCGGTGCGCGAGCGAACAGTCGGTCCGGTCGATGCGCTGCGCACGCGACAACGCCTGCCTGGCATCATCCAGCGTGCGTTCCACGCGTGATGCGGTCCAGGCAGCTGCATTGCCAACGTATTGTTCCTGCGCCCTCAGTGACTGCGCCTGCAGCAGCTTCGACACGCCAAGCAGGGGGAGCATGCCTGCGGTGATTGCCAGAAGCACTGCGCTGAACATTACCGATCGTTTTCTCATGCACCCTCGCAATGTCGGCATGCCCTTTCCCTTGGGCAAACCGTCATTACGATACACCCGCCATTCACCGCCATGGGGGAAGGGCCGTTTCAGCCCCGGGCCTGGCCAGCGACCCATCGACGCTACGTCCGCCAGGCCTCCGGCAACTGGCCGTAAAAGCCCCTTGACGCCTGGCCTGCCGTCAGGAGCATACTGGCCAAAACCGTGACATCCGTTGCAGATTCAGGGGGCTGTGATGGGATTTGCAGAGCTGCGCGCAGCGCTTGAGGACTCGGCCTCCGAGCTGATCGCCCATGCCTATGGCATGTCACACGCCGAACGGTCTTTCCACCTTCAGCGGGTCGGCCTGCTGGCCGGCCGGGTGCTGTCGGCCGCCGACGGATTGCCCGATGCGGAGGCCGTGGCCGCATCGGTTGATGCCCTGCTCCACCGGGTCCAAAGCCATGTCGGGGCCATTGAGCAGTGTGAGCGGATCCTGCGAACAGCCCCCGGGTGGCTCACTCCGTCCCGGCGCCTGCCCTGACGAAAACGGCCCGGGGAACCGGGCCGTGGCGGTCGCCAGGCAGCAAGCCGCTGCCTGGCGTGGTCTGCAGCAGTCCCCAGGACGAGCGCTGCAGGTGACCGCCCAAAGCGATCGGTGACACGCCTTGCTTACTTGAAGTCGAGCGTCTGTTCGAACGACTTCAGTGCGTGGCGTGCCAGCGCCAGGTTGGCGCGGGAGCGGTCCAGTACCACGTACAGGAACAGGTCCTGGTTGCTCTCCAGCGGGCGCAGCAGGTGGTACTGCTTGGCCAGGGTGATCAGGACATCGTCAATGGTGTCGGTCAGCCCCAGCGAAGCAGCGGCACGACGCTTGGCGCGCACCACTTCGGCGTTGCCGGCAGCGGCGATCTCCATGTTCAACGAACCGCCCCCGAGCAGGCCCAGGGCCATGCCGCTGCCGCTGTCCACCAGCGCAGCACCCACAAAACCCTCCAACTCGCTCAACTTGTCCAGCTTCACGTTTCCAGCCATCGCTTGATCCTTTTCGACTCCATGGTGACCCGCTCGCACGCCGGCAGGCCGGCCGCGCAAGCGATTGGGGCGGAGTCTAGGAGCGCAGGGGAACGGGCTTCACTCACGGATGATCGCAAATCGTCGCGCATGTTCTCTTTCGATCACACGCAATGGCGATGGCCATACCTCAACAGGCGACGGTATAGGCCAGCAGGCGCTTACCCACCACGGCCAGGATACGGTTGAGCAGTTCGACATCCGTGGGCTGGCCCAGGTCCAATGCCTGCTTGATGACGCGTTCGGGCAGGTCCAGGCTGGCGGCCGCCGCCCTGAAATCGCGCCCGCTGGCAAACATCTCGTTGATGACCATCACCTTGAGGGCCTCGCCGGGCGAGAGCCGCACGAAGAAGGAAGGCGAAGGCCGGGCCTTGGGAACGCGGATGGGCAGCTTGGAGCGCACGCAGCGGGCGATCTCCGCCAACAGCGCACCCTTGAGCTCGATGAGCGGATCACGGCGGGCGGCAACGGAAACTTCCGGCCAGTCAACCAGCGCCACCTTCACTTTTCCCTGGCTGGCATCCACTCGTACCGCGTACTTGAACATCCCGTGATCTGGCTGGTTTCCCCGAGGCAAATCTAGCAAACGGAATGTGAAGAGAACTGTCCACGCAGATCACAAATCAGGGGGCGTGCTCCCCCACGAACACCCGCCGCCATTGCAAGGGAGAAGCCTGTAGCGCCAGCATGATCGACGCCATCAATCGATAGGACAGATGGCGGCGATGCAGCCCGGTCGCGGCAGGCGCGTCAGATCGCGCCCGGGCGCAACCGCAGGCTGCCCAGCACCTGGTCCCAGGCCGCCAGTGCCTCGGCATCGTTGCCAAAGGCGGCGGCCGGTGCAGCCTGTTCCTCGGTCAACAACTGCAGCGAGAGGAACGGGAACTGCAACGACTCCGCGCGCCCCTGTGATTCCCACAGGAACGCGTACATGCGTTTGCCACCTTCCTCGGCATGGGCAAGGATCTCCTGCCCCTGGATCGGCCCCACGTCGCGCTCACCACGGCGCAGGTTGCGCATCTTCGCCTGGGCGGCGGCGTACTCGGGTGGCAGGTCGCTACTACGCTGCAACAGCGGGCGGTCCGGCCGCCCGGTCACGTACGACATCAGCGTCATCCGGGCGCCCGGATAAGCGCGTGGACGCAGGCCGATGGTCATCTCCTCGCTGTTGATGCGGTTGCCCGCGATGAAGCCCGAGTCGATGCAGAACCCGGCGGCGGTCGGGATGGTGGCGGGATCGCGGTAACTGATGCGCGGGCGCAGGGCGCGATAGTTCTCGATGGCGGCCGGCAGTTTGGCCGCATCGGTCTCGCCGCTGACCAGGTAGCGCACGCCATGCGCACGGTCCAGCACATACAGTTCCTGCCGATGGCCGGCCTTGCTGGTGTCGCTCACCCAGGAGGTCAGCAGCACCGCATCCTCGTCGATGCGGGTCTGGCTCACCGACATGCTGCCACCCAGCCGATGCGACGCGGCCGCCAACGCAGCCTCGCGCGCGGCAACCTGCTGCCGGAACCGTTCGGTCGAAACGCCGGTGGCGGTCTCCACCTTCTTCTTCGCATACACGTAGCCAGGGTTGACCGTGGTACCGGCCGGGACATCCAGCAGGAATCGTCCAACGCACAATGTCTTCATATCGCTTTCCCGTTGTAGCGGCGCCGCACAGGCAACACCCGCGGCGCCAAGGGCCAATACCGTCAACGCCAGCAGGACGCGCAATGCCGGCCATCCCGAGGCCATCGTCACCCGCTCAGGCCCAGTCCGCGCCCTGCGCCAATCGCACTGCGGCGTACAGGGTTGCCCATCGCGTGCGTTCGTCGTTGTAGCTGCCTTGGTGGTCATAGCCCTTCTTTCCCCTTTTCGCGTACTCGCCGGTACCGAGACTGCCTTGCCGGAAACACGCCAGCACATCGATTTTCGGGGCGGCACCTGAACAGGCCGGCACCGTGCCGTCACCGGGGTCCGCCGGGTCGGCGATCTCCAGTTTGATCTGACCGCCTGGACCCTTGAGCTTGACCTTCCCGTTGCGGTTGTCCGACACCGTCTCCATGCCGTCGGCACTCATCATGCTGCCCCCGCTCCAATGCAACTCCCCCCAGCTCAGCTGCTTTGCATCGTCGCCGTAGTGCACGTAACTGGGCGCGTGGTACTTGCGGCTGATGTCCTTGTGGAAGAACTGCACGCCTTCGATGTTGATCTGGAACGAGGTGCGCGCCGACAACGTCGGGCCATCCTCCTCCTCGCGTGCCGACGCCGCTTCCGCGGTCGGCGCGGAGGGGTCGAGCAGCTCGGTATTGCCCTCCGGGACCAGCCCGTACCATTTCGTGTTGAGGTAGATCTCCTTGTACGGGTCACCGTTGAACGGGATCCGCGCCCCGTTGTCGCCCAGCTGCAACCATGGCTTGCCCTGGTTGTAGTCGGCGGCCGGCAGCAGTTCCAGGCCACCTGGCGCCTGCGCCAGGATCGCGATCACTTCCCCCGCATTGCGGCCCAGGATGATGCTGGAGACGCCGGTATAGCCCGCGCGGCAATGGTGATAGGTCGCGGCGGCGCCGGTCGCCGGCATCACGCCATGCGAGATCCCCAGCAGGTTGCCATAGTTCTCCAGCCGCGAAATCGCACGCGATACCAACCCGCCCATCGAGTGCGTCACCAGCACCACCTTCTTGGCACGGACGCCGCGCTTGGCGTAGTACGGCAGGATCACCTGGTCGATGCGGGCGATCATGTCGCGGGCAGACAGGCGATTGCTCTGCAGCCAGTTGTAGCCGCCGGACCAGACCTCGAAGCGATAGTGCGCGGCCTTCTTGCACTGCTCCGGTGTCAATGCCGCGCTCATCCCGTTCTGCTCGCCGTACTCGGCCGGCGCGCGTACGCCATCGCCGCTCCACCACGGCTGCAGCTTGCCGGCGGACATCAGGTCGTTGAGCTTGCGATGCATCTCGGCCATCACCGGGTTGTAGGCCGAGCGCATCAGCGAGCCCCATCCGCGTTCACGCGCCAGCGCTTCGGGGATGGTGCCCTCCGCGTCCAGGGAGCCGCGCTCGTCCACCTCGGACGTCAACGGGTTCAACAAGCGTTGCCGGGTAGCCGCGCCCCGGAACAGGAACACGACCATCTGCCCCAGCGCCCCCAGGATCGCGCCCACGCCGTCGGTATTGGGCGGCCGCCACACCGGGTCACCGGTGATCGTGGACTTCAGGTTGGTCCCCATGATGCCGGGCACGAAGATCACCGGGATCACCGCATCGGTGTCGGCCTCGACCACTTTTTCGCGCTGGTCCTTCAACGCGGTCAGGCGCGCGCGCGCGACCGGGCGTCCGTCGGCATCCCAGTCGCCGGTCGGCAGCAGTACTTCGTCTTTCTCATCCATGCGTCACGCCTTCCCCAGGATCTTGATGACCACTTCGTCGATGCCCTGCCCGCGTTGCCGCGGCAGGCGTCCCTGCGCATCGGTGACCACCTCGCTGCGCCCACCATCACTGCGGGTGATCTCCACGCGCGTATTGGCCATGGGCTCCCCGGTCGCGCGATGGCGCACGACATACAGATCGTCAAACTGCGCGTTGGGCCAGCTGTTCATTTCGGTGGACAGGTGCGTCGGCCCCACGAACCGCTTCCTGCTCGCATGCACGGTGATCTTTCCCGGGCAATTGAAGCTGATGTTGCCGCCCTCGATCGTCACGCTCGCGCCACCGGCGGTGGCGATGTGGATCGTCTTGCCGGCCGCCAGCTCCACCACGCCCTGCGCACTGGCCGCGCGCAGCGCCTGCCGTGACTGGATCTGCACCTTGTCGTTCTGCGCCTGCACGTCCAGCTCGCCGGCACCGGTGACCACGCTCAGCGCGTTGCCTTCCTTCACGCCGCCGTCGACCGCGGCCGCCAGCATCCCGACCGCCTGCCCGGCATGCAGCCGCGCATCCCCCATCACCGTGGTGTCGCTGTGCTCGCCGCTGGCCAGCAGCAGCCCTTCACCGGCCGTCCAGTGCAGCGCCTGCCCGGCCACCTGTGCGATGCCCGCCGGCGCGGCCAGGCCCAGCAGCGGATCACCGCTGTGCGGCACCCGCCCGTCACCGGGTTGCGCCTGCCGCTCGCCGGCCTCGCTTCGGGCCTCGCTGTAGCTGTCGCCACGCACCGTGGTGTTGACGCTGTCCTGCAGCGCCGCCAGCGGCGCCTTGTCGGCGACCAGCTGCGAGCGCGCCTTGCCACGCGCACCTTCCTGCAGCGCCAACGGGCTGGTCAGGTGGGTCCGTGCCGCTTCGCTGAAGCGCTGGCCCAGCTGGTTCACCTGCTTGAGCAGGGCTGACGGCTGCACCGCCTCGCCCACCGGCTGTGCACCGTCATGCGCATACGCACTGAACCAGCTGCCCGCCGTCGCACGCACTGCCCCCCAGCCGTCGGTGCGCAGCTCGAAGCCGGTGCCGCGCAGGCTGCCCAGGAAGTTGTCCGACTGGTGGCGCAGGTGGCCCAGCGTCAGCTGCGACGTCTGCTGGCTGCTGGCCAGCTGCACCCGCAGCTGCTGGTCCGAGTCATCGAACAGCAGGTGATTGCTGCCCTGCCCGCCGTCCCATTCGCGTGAGCGGATGCCCCACACCGCACCGGCGTGCCGGTGCGCATCGTCACCCCCGCCGGCGGCATGCCAGGCCGGGGCGTGGCCACCGCTCAGGTTGCCCTGCGCACTGCTGCGCTGGTCCCCGGCCTGCCCGTAGATCGCGCGATCCGTCTCGCCCTCGGCCCCGGCCGGGGTCGGCGCCACGCCCGCTTCGCCGCGGCCGTTGTACAGCGCGCCCAGCACGATGGGCCGATCGATGTCGCCCTCCAGGAACCCCACCACCACTTCCTGGCCGATGCGCGGCAGGAACTGGCTGCCCACGCCCGGCCCGGCGTAACGCTGGGCCACCCGCAGCCAGGTGGTATCGCCCTGCGCATCCTGGAAATGGAAACGCACGCGTATCCGCCCCAGGCTGTCGGCGTGGACGTCCTGCCCGCCACCGTCGTGGCCGGCCACCACAATGGCGGTCTGGTAGCCCGGTGCGGTCGGCCGGGGGTTCAGGCGCGCGCCGGTGGCATCGTGCAGCTGGGGCCGCCAGGGCTGCGTCCGCTCCACGGCGGTGAAGGTGTTGCCGTAGCCCACTTTCTCGGCCGAGGCCCAACTGGTCGTACTGCCGTCCATCAACACGGCACCCAGCGTCGTCTCCACGCTCCTGCGCAGGTCGGTCGGCAGGTTGTTGATGCCGGTGTGCTCCACCGTGACCAGCAGCAGCTCCGGCGGTTCGGCAAACGGTGCCTGCTGCACCCGCACCCAGGTGCCGGACTGCAGCCCACGCACGCTGCCCTGCCCGTGCCAGCACCGGCTGTGGGCTTCGAGCACCTGCGCCTGCAGCTGCGCGTAATGATCGGCCGTGGCGCCATCGGCAAAGGCATAGGCACCGGCCGGGTCGTAGTGCTCGCGCTGTGACTGCGTGCCACCGCCGTCCACCGGCAACTGCCGCGCAATGCTGCTCACCCGGCGGTAGTCATCGCTGAGCACGCTCACGCGCGTGCTGGTCAGCTGCCGCTGCCGGCCCAACAGCTGGATGCTGTCACTGGATTCGGTCGCATCGCTGCGGTGGAAGCGCACGCCTTCGGTGCTCGCCGCGCTCTCCGGCAGACGCACGCTGTCGGCAAAGATCTCCATGCCGTTGCCACAGCGTGCCTGCGCATCGTCCTGCAACCGCCAGCCCAGCCCTTCCTCGGCCAACAGGCGCTGCACGAAGTCCAGGTCGCTCTCGCGGTACTGCACGCAGTAGCTGCGCACCCGGCCACCGAGCAGCGCATCGCAGCCCTCGGCCCATTGCCAGCTGGCCAGGTCGCCGTGTGCCTGCAGCACTTCATCGACGATCTGGCGCACGCTCTTGTCCTGGAACACGCGGCTGTTGCGTGCATGCTGCAACCACCATGTCCACGAGGCCAGCGACAGCCGATAGCGCACCAGCCCGCCATCGCTGCCCAGCCGGCGCGCTTCGCAGACCAGCCCGCTGCGCTTCCACGCACCGCCCGCGGCGGTACGCGCAACCAGCCTCGCCGCCGAACCCAGCAGCGCCTCCAGGTCCACCGTCTCGTCGGTACAGAGCACATCCACGTCGGTGCGCGCATGCACGCCCAACGCGTCTCGCCCCCACCAACGCTCCACCACGCCCTCCCCAAGGAGGTCACTCTCCAGCCGGTACAGGCGCTGCGCGCTGTTCAACGCGGCGACCTGTGCCATCAGGTTCGTCAGCTGATCCATGCCAATCCCAGAAGTTGTGACAGCCCGCCCGACACGCAGCGGATAGCCGTGCATTCCCCCTTGCCGGCGAATCTATCAGAAAACAGGAACGTGACATTTCATGCCGAATTCAAATAAATGAATCGGCAAAGCTTCAAATCGGGCAACAACGCACAGTTCAGGCCATGACGACGCGAGGCCCACCGGGGCCTCGCGTCGTGTCGTCTGGCAGGACTACCGCAGTGATCAGAACCGCGGCATCCCGTTGGGGATCGCACGTTTGAGTCCGTCGATCACGGCGTCCTTGCCGGCATCAATCGCGTTGTCGACCGCGCGATCCACCGCGCGCGCCGCACCGTCCTTGATCTCCTCGGCCTTCTGGCGGACACCGTCAACACCTTCCTGCACCTTCTCCTTGGCCGCATCGATCGCGCGATCGCGCTGGTACTCCACTTCCTTCATCGGTTGCAGGAAGCGCTCGTGGTCGCGGTCCATGATGTGACGGTACTGGCCAACGCCGTTGGGTTCACGGCGCGTGCCCGATCCCACCACGTTCTTCACGACCCAGCCTTCCATGCCCATGTTGTCACGCAGGTCCTTGGCATCCGAATCGCGCATCAACGGCACATTCCCTGCACTGTTCTCGTCCTCGACGTCCACGTCCTTGCTGTTGGCGGCCAGCACCTGCTGCTCGAACCGGTTCAGCTCATAGGACAGCGCCCGCATGTACTCGCGGCCGGCCTCGTCGTGCTTGCGCAGGTCGCTGTACTTTTTTGCCAGTGCCAGGTGGTGCTCCCGCAGCGCGTTGCGCTTGCGGATCTCGTTGATGAAGATCGCCTTGTCGATGCGCGTGATCGGCCCAAGCATCCAGAAGCCCGCGTGCGAGTCATGCACGTAGTCGTCGAAGAAGCGGTCGACGTCGGCAGGAATCGGTGCCGTCGCATCCACTGCGCTGACCACGTCCTTCTGCACCTGCGAGGGCGAGGCCGACAGATTGATCTGGACCCCCGCCAGGCCGATGGGCACCGTCACCGTCCTGGGCTTGTGGGCATCGCGGGCACGCTGCAGGTCAACCTGCCAGTCCTTGTTTCCCTCTTCCAGGTCCGCCTTGTCCTGCGCGCTGGCCGCGGACCAGCTCTTGAGCGTCTTCAGCGCGGCGTCGCTGGTGTACTTCCCGCGCCAACGCCAGTAGTGCTGCATCTGCGTCTGCATGCGCCCTTCCATATGGCCGCGCTTGCTGCCGCTGACGTTCTCGCCCTTCTCGTTGGTCGGCGTCCATTGAAGGTAGGCCGAGAACGCACTTTGCAGCGCCGGCTCGATCTTGAAGTCGCTGTTGATATTGGCAGGCAGCTCATTGAGCGGAAGCAGCTTCACGCCGCCGTTGACGCCTTCGAAATACATGTCGCTCAGCGGGATCTGCGAGAGCATGTCACTGCGCCCCGCACGTCCCTTGCCCTGGTCGCCGGGGGCATAGCCACCACCGATATCCGAGTGCACGCCGGGGTAGACGAACTCCTTGGCCGGTGACGGCCAATCCCCGCCCATGCGCAACGTCGACAACGGGAACGAACGCCGGATCTCATGCCCGGCGCAGTAGTGCACGGTCTGCTCGACGCCGGCCGGAATGCCCATGCTGCCGTTGGCCCAATCGAGGAAGCCGCCGCCCACCGGCGAGGAATCGGCCAGCAGCACCGACGCCACGGTGTCGTACAGCCCCAGGAAGCGGATGTTCAACTCTGCCGGCCCCACCTTCCCCTTCGTGGCCAGCTTCACCCAGTTCGCGAACGTGCGTGCCTCCGCGGCGCCGCGCGAAAACCCGAACACCGTCAGGTGGACGCGGGTGATGTTCGGCCGCTTCTCCTTCACCTTCGCCAGCAGGCGTTTGTCGATGTCCTCGAATATCTGGATCATCTTGGCGTTGCCGCCGCGATACAGGGTCTTCAAGCCCCTCCAGATTTCGGTGACCAGGACCTTGGCTTCGTCCGCCGGCACCAGGTCGGTGCCGGTGACCGAACGCGAAACCGCGTTGTACAGCATGATCATCGCGTAGTGGATGCGTGCCTCACCACCGCGGGCCATGCTCTTTCCCTTGCTGTCCTCCCCCGTTTCGTCGATCTCGGGGAACGGCGTGCCCACTCCGGGCAGGTAGAACTTGAAGTACTCCACGTCATCGGACTTGTGCGCGTCGTACAGCGTGACCACGTTTGAATGGCCCGCACTGCCGCGGTCGCGCAGCATGTTGTTGTTGGTGCCATCGAAGAACACCCCGACATGCAGCTCGCGCATGCAGTCCAGGCCGTCGGCCTTGCCCAGGTCGGCCTTTCCGGCCCGCCCGGACAGCTCCTGCGCGCTGGGCTTGCGACTTGCGCGCGGGAAGTCCTTCGGCATCTGCATGGTGGCATTTGCCTTCGCCCCGTACTTGTCGTTGTCCCAGCTGTCGCCCGGCGGTGCGCTGCCCAGGCGTTCATAGCTGGGCTTCCAGTCACGCAACAGGAAGGGCTTCTCCTTGGTGGGGCGGAAGTACAGCAACTGGTCGCCGTTGGGCAGCAACAAGGCCGTTCCAGTGACATGCTTCGCATCGGCGAAGAACCACGCCTCCGTCGAACCGTCGCCACGACGATCAACCGCCCACCAGCCTGCCTCGAACTTGCTCATTTGGTTTCTCCCTGCGGGGCAGCCGGTACGGGCGGCACACCTGCGTCCTCAACGTCCGATCGCGTCGACCAGCCTGGCGGTGCTTCCGGATAGGGCGGCCCCTTGTAACCTTCCGCGCGCGGCGAACCGTTGAAGATCACGATCCGCACCTCGTCATTCGGCAGGAAATGCACATTCATCGAACCGGGCACGTCATAAGGCTCGATCGGAACCTCCGCCTCATGCCAGGTCTGGGTCGGGTCACCATCGGACTTGCCGCTGCTGGTCGCCCACTTGACCTTGGCGGTCAGCCCGGGATGCCATTTCCTCGGGTAGAGGATGCAGCACACCGAGCCACCACCGGAGTAAGCGTTGATGCTGACGCCGCCGTGGTTGTTCACGTAGAACGGCGTGATGGCCTGATCGGTGGAGTTGTATCCGTCGATGCTGCCCATGGCCGTGTCGTCCTGACCAGACTTGGCCCCACAGGCGCTCACCAGCGAGAGCAGGCAAACGCCGAGAAGTACCTGCCAGTGCCGCCTCATCGTACGTGCCAATGGTTTGCGGCGTTCATGGAAATACGGAAGGGCAGGCTTCATTCGGTCCATCCTTGCGGGCGTCCTGCGCCCGCCGTGGTCATGCCTGCGGTCATCAACGGACCGCTGCGATGTGGTGGCGTCCTGCTGCAATGCCGTGCCCCTCATGGCAGCACCCCGCGTTCTTCCTCCGGGCGGCGGTACTCCAGCCGTTCCCAGACCGCATTGCCCCACAGCGGCATCTTGTCGACCAGCAGGAACTCCCCCGCTCGCACGCCTTCCCAGGTGGAGTGCAGTTCCGGCAGGGTGTGGAAGTCTTCCCCGCAGCTGAGGCTGAGCACCACGAACTGCAGGCGGCTCTTGAGATCCTGCACGTTGAAGCGGGACGCCGTCTGCAGGATCTGGGTGATCCGGGCATGGAAGTCGCCGCGCACGCGTGCCTCCGGCACCAGGCTGGGGGTCTGTTCGCACAACATCATGAAGATCGCATCGGGCTCGGCGGCGGCGCGCAGCGCACGGAACTGGGCCACGGACAGGTGCAGGTGCTCGTGTGTATCGGCGACCGCCCCGCCCGGCGCTCCACGCCACTGCACGTACTGTCCGTTGCGGTCCACCCAACCCCATTGCGCGACACATCCGCTCACGCGCGCAACCTGCGTGGCGGACAACTCGGCCAGCAACACTGGCAGCACGCGCGTATCGGCGAACCGGCAGTGGATGGGCTGCCCGCGTTCGGCGACGCGCGCCATGCCCAGATAGGCGCACAACCGCTGCAACTGCCCAACATCGGCATTGCTGTACAACCAGCTCAGCGCCGGCGCGGGCATTGCGAGCTCAAGCAATTGCAGGACCTGCGCGGTGCGGTGCACCTCACTGCCGGCAAGGGAGAGCAGCAGCACGCCCACGTCGCCGTAGGCATCCAGCTCCGAGCCCGCATAGGCCGCCGTGACCTGCATGCCATGCCGGGCGCAGACCGCCTGCACCCGCCCGGCATCGACCAGGGCAGCATCCAGCAACGCCCAACAGGCAAGATCGCCGTCACCGGCGATGGCGGCCGCCAACGCGGGCAACGCGGCCGAAGGCAGTGCATTGTTTGCATGACAGGAGGACAACGTCGCTTCCTCCTTACTGCAATGCCGCGAATGGCGCACCGGACGCGGCGGCCTTCAGCATGCACTCCACGCAGATGGACTTCGGGAACAGCGGCAACGGATAGTCGCCCTGCACCGGGCCCACGAAGGACTTCTTCTTGGCATGCACGGTGATCTTTCCCGGGCAGTTGAAGCTGATGTTGCCGCCCTCGATCGTCACGCTCGCGCCACCGGCGGTGGCGATGTGGATCGTCTTGCCGGCTGCCAGCTCCACCACGCCCTGCGCACTGGCCGCGCGCAGCGCCTGCCGTGACTGGATCTGCACCTTGTCGTTCTGCGCCTGCACGTCCAGCTCGCCGGCACCGGTGACCACGCTCAGCGCGTTGCCTTCCTTCACGCCGCCGTCGACCGCGGCCGCCAGCATCCCGACCGCCTGCCCGGCATGCAGCCGCGCATCCCCCATCACCGTGGTGTCGCTGTGCTCGCCGCTGGCCAGCAGCAGCCCTTCACCGGCCGTCCAGTGCAGCGCCT
>NZ_JAYFUH010000249.1:0-33309 GCF_034961085.1 Stenotrophomonas capsici
GGAAGCATGACGTGCAGACCATCATCGAAGGTCCGGGCCACGTACCGATGCACCTGATCAAGCAGAACATGGACAAGCAGCTGCACGAGTGCGGCGAAGCGCCGTTCTACACGCTCGGCCCGCTGACCACCGACATCGCGCCGGGCTACGACCACATCACCAGCGCCATCGGCGCGGCGATGATCGGTTGGTACGGCACGGCGATGCTGTGCTACGTGACGCCCAAGGAACACCTGGGCCTGCCCAACCGCCAGGACGTGCGCGACGGCATCATGGCCTACAAGATCGCCGCGCATGCGGCAGACCTGGCCAAGGGTCACCCGGGCGCGCAGGTGCGCGACAACGCGCTGTCCAAGGCGCGCTTCGAGTTCCGTTGGGAGGACCAGTTCCACCTCGGCCTGGATCCGGAGAAAGCCAAGGAGTTCCACGACGAGACCCTGCCCAAGGACGCCCACAAGCTGGCGCACTTCTGCTCGATGTGCGGCCCGCATTTCTGCTCGATGAAGATCACCCAGGACGTGCGTGACTATGCGGCCGGGCAGGGCATGGACGCGGCGCAGGCCCTGCAGGCCGGCATGGCCGAGAAGTCGGCGCAGTTCCGCGAACAGGGCGCGCAGGTGTACCGGCCGGATTGACCGCCGGTTCCGCTCCCGGGGAGCCCGCTGGCTTCCCGGGGCAGGGTTGACGCGGACGGGGCGGCGGTCGTGGTAGCGTGCAGCCGTCCATCGCAGGGGAGGTCGCCATGAAGCTTCGCAATGCGTTCCGGCTCATCACGGTGCTGTTGCTGTCCTCGCTGCTGGCGGCCTGCGCCAGCACGCCCCGGGTCAGCAGCCAGGCCGATCCCAGCGGCGACTTCGGCCGCTACCGCAGCTTTGCGTTCTACTCGCCGCTGGCGCTGGAACAGAACGGCTACACCACCATCACCAGCAATCGCATCCGTGCGGCGGTGCAGGCACAGATGCAGGCGCGTGGCTATGTGCTCGACGAAGCCAAGCCCGACCTGTGGGTCAACCTCAATGCCTACCTGCAGGACAAGACGCGGGTGACCACGATGCCGCAGGTGGACTACGACTACTACTACAGCTATCGCGCACGCGGCTACGTGGCCGTGCCGTACTGGCGCGACCGCACCGACGTGCACCAGTACACCGAGGGCACGCTCAACGTGGACGTGGTCGACGTGCAGCGCAACCGCCTGGTCTGGGAAGGCGTGGCGGTGGGTACGGTGGGCCGCAGCACTCCGGACAAGCGTGGCGCGCAGATCGATGCGGCGGTCGCGGCAATCTTCGCGCAGTACCCGTACCGCGCCGCACGCTGAGGATCGCCCTCGATGAGCGTCGGTCCGGAGGGAGCGCGGCCGGAAGGTCTGCGCGTACGCGCGCACCTGCGCTGGCTGGCGCTGGCCCGCCGGCATCCGTCGGCGTGGCTGCTGGCGGTGCAGTTGCTGGGCGTGCTGCTGTACCCGGCGATGGAGCACCTGACCGCCGGCCGCGTGCTGTTCAACGCGTTTGGCATGGCGGTGCTTGGCCTGTCGGTGTGGGTCGTGCGACGCAGCCCGCTGGGCATCTGGGTGGCGTTGACGCTGGCGATCCCGGCGGTGGTGTTCTCAGTGGCCGGTGCGGTGCTGCAGCGGCATGCGTTCACCACCACCTCGCAGGTGCTCGAATGCCTGCTGTACTTCTATACGACCTGCAGCCTCATCGCCTATATGTTGCAGGACCATGAAGTCACGCGTGACGAACTGTTCGCCGCGGGGGCGACATTCACGCTGTTGGCATGGGCGTTTGCGTTCGCCTATTCAGTTTGCCAGCAGTGGTATCCGGGCAGCTTCATCGCCAGCAGCGAGGGGGAAATACGCAGCTGGGTGGAGCTGCTTTATCTGAGCTTCAGTTTGTTGTCCGGGGTCGGGCTCAGCGACGTCACGCCGGTGCATCCGCAGGCACGCGCGTTGGTGATGCTGGAGCAGTTTTCAGGCGTGATGTACGTGGCTCTGGTGGTTTCGCGACTGGTCGGGCTGACCATCAGCAAGGCGCGAAAAGGCTGAACGCCAGTTAAAAAAATCGCGCCTTGCGGCGCGAATTCTGTAACGGATTATGTGGATTCGTCGGCGAGAGAGAGCCTGATGTCGTCGATGTGGGGGCACACCGGTAACTTGCTTAGAGTAGTATTCGCACCCGTTTGAACTTTTGCGCTTTCCGTTGCAGCCATTTGCGGAATCTGGCGGTTGATCGACTCTCCCCCGGGTCGTTCAACCGGACACAGGAATGGTGTCCAAGACGGCTTTGACCCTGATCCCGATGCAAACAATCGACAACGAGAAGCCCGCGGGTGATCGGCTTCGCATTGGCGAGTGTCTGGTGGTGTTGTCCTCACGCGAGGTGCATCCGCCGGATGCACGCAAGGTGCAGCGACTTACCCCCAAGAGCATCGGCGTATTGCTGGCGCTGGCACGTCGTGCCGGCCAGGTGGTCACACGCGATGAGCTGTTCGCCGAAGTGTGGCCGGACACCATGCCGACCAACGACGTGCTGACCCAGGCGATCACCCAGCTGCGCAAGGCGTTTGCATCGGCCGCGGTCGATGGCGACGGCGTGGCCTACATCGAGACGATTTCCAAGACCGGTTACCGCTTGCTGGTGCCGGTTACCTGGGAGGATGCCGCCACTGACGCGGCGGGGGTGGACGCGGAGGCGTCGGATGATGCGCCGCAGCCAGCGGTCGTCGAACCCGTCGCCGCGGTGCAGGACGAGGCTGCCGCCAGGCCGGCTCCGGCGCGGTTGCCGCAACGACGGGTGGTGCGGCGCTACGTGTTGAGTGGCGTGGGTGTACTGCTGTTGGCCAGCACGCTGGTGATGGCCTGGCTGCTGTGGAAGCAGCCGGAATCGCCGGCACCGCAGGAAACCGTCAGTGGTACGCGGGTGCTGGGCAGTCCCGAGCGCCCGTACCGCTTGATCACCTCGACGTCGGCGTTCGAAACCCATCCGGACCTGTCGCCGGACGGCGCGCTGGTGGTGTTCGCCAAGGAAAGCGACGGCCTTTCGAGCCTGTGGGTGCAGAGCACCGGCACCGCGACGCCGGTGCAGCTGGTCATGCCGCCGGAAGGCGGCTCGGACCGTTTCCCGGCGTGGTCGCCGGATGGACGGGAAATCGCCTTCGCGCGCTTTCTCGCCGATGGTGGCTGCGAAGTACTGGTGATGCCCGCCACCGGCGGAACCGCGCGCCGCGTGACCCGTTGCGACGGCACCGAGATGCTCAGCTTCGACTGGGCACCGGACGGGCGCAGCCTGATCTTCGGATCGATGACCGGCAGCCAGGCCAGCCGCGGCATCCGCACGCTGGAGCTGGCGTCCGGGCGTTGGACGTCGTTCTCCTATGCGATGTCCGGTGACGACTTTGATTACGCACCGCGCTATTCGCCCGACGGCAAGCGCATCGGTTTCGTGCGCAATCCGCAGGTGGGCGATCTGTGGGTGATGGACGCCGACGGCAGCAACGCCGAGCGCCTCACCGAGGAAGCCGCCGAGATCCGCGGCTGGGCGTGGCTGACTTCCAGCGAGATGGTGTTCGGCCGGCGCGTGGACAGTGAGTCGCGCCTGTTCGGGCTGGACCTGGGTACCCGCCTGCTGCGCGACCTGGGCATCGGCGATGCGCAGAGTCCCTCGGTCTCGCGCCAGGGCGGCAACCTGGCCTTCATGCGCGACCAGCCGCAGTACGGGTTGTTCCGTTTCCCGCTGGGCGTGGCCGGCGGCGAGCCGCAGCGGCTGTTCGCTTCCTCCGGTCGCGATGGCCAGCCGATGGTGTCGCCCGATGGTCGCCAGCTGGCTTTCACCTCGGACCGTTCCGGTGCGTTCGCATTGTGGTGGGCGCGGTTGGAGGCACCTGATTCGCTGGAAATGATTGATGGTTTCCGGCCCGAGGCGCGCCAGCCGATGGATTGGTCCGCCGATGCCCGCCACCTGCTGGTCACCGGCCGTGACGCGGAGGGCCTGCCCGGTATCTACGAGGTGATCCCGGAGGAAGGGCAGTGGAGCAAGTTGCCGGTGCCGGTGAACGAGCCGTTGCAGGCCGTCTATGGACGGCAGCCCGGCACGGTGCTGGTGGTCGAGCGTGCCGTCAATGACCGCATGGTGCTGGCCCTGTTCGATCGCACGCAGACGCCCTGGAAGCGCCTGGCGGCGCTGGAGGGCGTGTCCCAGGTGCGGGTCGACAAGACCGGCGGGCAGGTGTTGTTCACCCGCTTGGGCAGTCCCGGCCTGTGGCAGGTGGATTCAAGCCTGGCCTTGAGCAGTGCCCGGCCGGTGAACCGCGAGGTGCCGACGCGCTGGCGTTACCGGACCTGGGCGGTGGCCGACAATGGCACGGTGCAGTACCTGAACATCGGGCCGCGATGCGCCACCCGGCTGGATGCGATCAACCCCGGTGCCAACGGGCTCAGCCAGTGCCTGGATGCCGTGCGCTACAGCTCCGGCAACGGCTTGAGCCTGGCGCCCGATGGCAGTGCCGCCTTCATCGCGCTGGCGGTCGCCGACGGCGCCGATATCGGCGTGATGCCGGTCCCCAGGCGCCCGCCGCGGCGGCTGATGGGCGTGGCCAAGTGGTTGCCGTGGTTGGGAAAACATCCTTCGTGATTCTTTCGGAAATCGCTTCCGGATAATTTCGGAGCAATCTCGCAGGATCTTCCTGACCTTCGCCGCCAGAGTTGGCAAAACCATCGCCCATTGAAGGCAAACAGATGGTGAGCAGCATGCGGCAGGTGACCTGGGTGGATCGCGGGCAATCGGTGACGTTCGACAGGCATGTCGATGACGGGCCGCGCCCGAACTGCGTGGGCGTCGCGCGGCTGGGCAGCCTGCAGACCTCCGGCACCGTGTTCACCGTATGGATGCAGCTGCGTGGCACCGCATGGGTGGAGTCCAAGGAAGGCAAGTTCCGCCTGCACCAGCGTGAGTGGATTGCCTTCGAGAAGGAGTCCCGCCCGCTGATCCAGGCCGGCCGTGATGGCGTATGCATTGGCGTGAGCCTGGATGCCGATGCCCTGCGCATGCTGGGTACGCTGGCCGACTGCAGTGTCTACACCGGCCGCGGCCGCATGAGCCATGCCGAGGCGCGGCTGGCATTGCGCCTGTGGCGCGAGGCCCAGGGCGCCGGTACCACCATCCACCAGCTGCGGCCGTTGCTGTTGCACCTGGCCTCGCTGCAGCGCGAGCTGTCGGTGACGGTGCAGCGTTGCCCCGGCCGTTCACGCATGCGCAAGCGCCAGGTGTTCGGCCGCATGCAGCGTGCGCGCATGTACCTGGAGGGCAACAGCCACCGCGTGGTACGCATCGGCGAGCTGGCCGAACTGACCAACTTCTCCAGCTGGTACCTGTCCAAGACCTTCCAGAGCCTGTACGAGGAAAGCCCGCAGTCGCTGTCGGCGCGGTTGCGCCTGGAGCGTGCCGCGATGCTGTTGCGCGATACCGACATGATGGTCGGCGAAGTTGCATCAGCCAGTGGCTTTGACAACTGTTGCAGTTTCGCGCGCGCATTCCGCGCCCGCTTCGGCACCTCGGCCACGCACTACCGCGACATGCGCGAAGCGTTGAGGCCAGATTCGGCAAAGTTTAAGGGCGGCTCGCGCAAATCAATCGGGGCGATGCAATCGTAACGTTCAGGGGTGTTTAACACACCACTAACGTTGTTGTTATTTGCTTCCTTGGAGAGATTGATGAAGCTTCGTAATTCCGCAGTGCGGCTGGGTTTGCTCCCGGCCGGCATCGCCATTGCCCTGACGCCTGCCTTCGCTTCCGCTCAGGACGCCGCCGGTGCCACCACCCTGGACCGCCTGGAAGTCACCGGTTCGCGCATCCGCTCGGTTGACGTTGAAACCGCGCAGCCGATCTTCACGGTGTCCTCCGAGGACATCAAGCGTTCGGGTCTGGTGTCCGTGGGTGACATCCTGCAGAACCTGACCGTTTCCGGTACCCAGACTTTCTCCAAGGCAGCCGTGCTGGCTTCCAACCCGGAGCAGGGCGGTCAGTACGCCAACCTGTACAACCTGGGTGAAATGCGCACCCTGGTGCTGGTCAACGGCAAGCGCTGGAGCTCCAGCCTGGCCGGCTTCACCGACATGTCGACCATCCCGAGCTCGCTGATCGAGCGCATCGAAGTGCTGAAGGATGGCGCCTCGGCCATCTACGGCTCCGACGCGATCTCCGGCGTGATCAACATCATCCTGCGCAAGGATTTCGACGGCGCCGAAGCTTCGGTCTACTACGGCCAGAACAGCGACGGTGACGGTGCCAAGACCCAGTACAACCTGACCCTGGGCACCACCGGTGAGCGTTCTTCGATCATGCTGGGCGCTTCCTACACCAAGGAAGATCCGGTGTGGGCCAAGGACCGCGCACTGACCCGTTACACCTATGGTCCGCGCCATGCGGCCGACGGTCTGAGCCCGGCTGGCCAGTGGGGTCGTTACACCGACCCGACCACCGGCGAGGTGATGGTCATCAATCACCCGGGTGGCGTTGGTGCTGATTCCAGCGACCCGAACAACTACCACCCGATCAATGGCGACGATTACTTCAACGCCACTGAGCAGATGATGTTGAACCAGGGTTCGGAGAACAAGTCGGTCTTCGCCGCTGGTACCTACGACATCAACGACAATCTGCGTCTGAAGTCGACCGTGATGTACTCCGAGCGTGACTCCAAGCGCCAGATCGCCGGCTACCCGCTGACCGGTACCAGCCAGAGGAACTTCCCGGTCGCCCTGAGCAAGGACAGCGTCTACAACCCGGTCGATGCTGACATCACCAGCTGGGGCCGTCGCATTTTCGAACTGCCGCGCATCAGTGAGAACAACGTCAAGTCGTTCCACTTCGACGCAGCGCTGGAAGGCACCTTCGACTTCAACGACCGTCCGTTCGACTGGGATGTGGGCATCAACTACAACCAGTACGACGTGACCGAAACCAGCAGCGGCAACATCAACCTGCTGGCACTGCAGAAGGCCCTGGGCCCGTCGTTCATCAACAGTGCTGGCGTCGCACAGTGCGGCACCGCCGCCAACCCGATTGCGCTCGGCACCAATGCCGCGCTGGGCCAGTGCACCCCGTTCGACATCCTGGGCGGTGCCTCGGCAGCCACTCCGGAAGCGCTGACCTACATCAACACCCTGCTCAACGCGACGTCGCAGAGCAAGAGCAAGCAGTACTTCGCCAACATCACCGGTGGTCTGTTCGACATGCCGGGCGACGCCGGCGAGTTCGCCTTCGCTGCCGGTTACGAGCACCGTGAAGTCAGCGGTTACGACCATCCGGACGCACTGTCCTCGGCCGGTTACACGACCGACCTGGCTGCTGGTGCAGCCTCGGGTAAGTACAAGGCCAATGAGTTCTACCTGGAATTCATGATCCCGCTGTTGAAGGATCTGCCGGGTGCCAAGGAGCTGTCGCTGGATATCGCCAGCCGTTACTCGGACTTCGACAAGTTCGGCGACACCATCAACAGCAAGTTCAGCCTGACCTGGCGTCCGATCGAAGACCTGCTGGTGCGTGGTACCTATGGTGAAGGCTTCCGTGCCCCGACCATGGACGACACCTTCGGTGGCGGCTCGCAGACCTTCGACCGCTTCACCGACCCGTGCGATGCGCAGTTCGGCATGCTGAACGACCCGCGCGTCGCCGCGCGTTGCCAGTCCGAAGGCCTGGCTTCGACCCATCGCCAGACCGATGCCGCCGGCAAGCCGGTCACCGCGCGTGACACGCAGGCCAATGCTGCATTCCAGTCGGGCGTGGGTAACGACCAGCTGCAGCCGGAAACCAGCAAGACCCGCACCGTGGGCCTGGTGTACAGCCCGAGCTACGTGCAGGGCCTGGACATCTCGCTGGACTGGTACAAGATCACCGTGGACAACGTGATCACCGCCGTGTCGGCCAATTACGTGCTGAACCAGTGCTACCAGAACGGCGTGCAGCAGTTCTGTGACCAGTACGGTCGCGACGTCACCACCGGTCAGGTCACCAGCCTGAGCCGCGGTAACGCCAACCTGGGCTCGCTGGAAACCGAAGGCTACAACTTCGGCGTCCGTTACCGCCTGCCGGAACTGGCGATTGGTACCTTCGGTGTCAACCTTGACGCGAACTACCTGAGCACTTTCCGCCAGCAGTCGACCAAGGGTGCCGAGTGGGACAACTACGCCGGTTACTGGAACTACCCGCGCGTTCGCGCAACGCTGGGCGTGAACTGGGCCAAGGACGACCTGTCCGCGAACTGGGGCATGCGCTACTACGGCGGCTTCCGTGACTACTGCTACGACGATGGCGTGGAGTGCAACGAGCCGAACTACCAGACCCCGAACGGTGGCTGGGGCGGTGGCGAAGGTGCCAACAAGAAGGGCGCGATCGTGTACCACGACGTGTCCGTCACCTGGCAGGCTCCGTGGGACGGCAGCGTGACCGTCGGTGCGCGCAACGTGTTCGACAAGAAGCCGCCGATCACCTATTCGGTGAGCAACAGCAGCGCTTCGCAGATCGACCCGATGCTCGACTACGATCGCTTCCTGTTCATCCAGTACAACCAGCGCTTCTGATCCATCGAAGCCCTGTGAAACAAGGAAAGGGTGGGCCGCAAGGCCCACCCTTTTTCTTTGCCTGCGATGGCGCGCGGGGCACGCATCCGGGTCGGGCTGTCGTGGACGCCGGCATGCCGGTGGCCTGCCGGCGGACGCCCAAGGAAAACGGCCGCACGCGGCGGCCGTCGTTCACCACACCAACGGGGAAGCTCACGCCTCCAGCGTCAGCCCCATCATGCCGTCGGCCATCTCGCGCCATTGCTCCAGCTTGGGCAGCACGCCCACGCGCGCCAGGTACTGTTCGTCGACCTCGCGGCCGGCGGCCAGCGCGGTGGCCACGTGCACGGCACCGGCGACCCAGAAGCTGCGTACGTTCGAGCGCAGCGGCTGCAGTTGGAAGGCCACGGCCTCGATGATCGGCATCGGCAGGCCCCACAGGCCCAGCAGGTAGGCGCCGGCCTCGGCGTGGCCGGGGCGGTCGTCGCCGGATTCGAGCGGCAGGTGTTCGTCACGCACGCCCGGCAGCAACTGGCCGATGTCGGCCAGCAGCGCGGCGGTGGCGCCCAGCTCGGCGCTGGACTGGGGCAGCATCCTGGCCGCCAGCCGCGAGGCGAGCAGGGCGCGCGTCTGCAGCGCGTTGCGCTCGGCGCTGGACGCGCCGGGCAGGGCGAAGACCTCGCTGGCCAGCACCAGGTCACGCAGGGTGGACAGGCCCAGCCGCGTCACCGCGCCACGCAGGTCGGAGATCGCGCGGCCGTTGTTGAAGAACGCCGAGTTGGACAGTTGCAGCACCTTGGCGGCGATGGCTGGGTCGGCCGAGACCAGCTTGGCGATGTCGGCCGCGTTGCTCTCGTCGTCGTCCTCCAGCGCATGCATCAGGCTCAGGTACAGGTGCGGGGGCGAGGGCAGCTTCTCGATGCGGCCGATCGCTGCACGCAGGCGCGGGCTGTCCAGCACCTCGCGCAGCTCTTCCAGGCTGGTCAGCGCCTCGAGCAGCAGTTCCGGGGCCAGCGGCAGCGGCAGGAAGCGGTGGGCCAGGCCGATGATGCGGGCCGACGGCACGCGCTGGTTCTCGCCGCCCTCGATCAGGGCGATGCGGATGGTTTCCGGGCGCAGGGTGCGGATCTGGCCGAGCAGGGTCGCCGGGGACAGGTCGTTCAGGGTCGGGGCGACGATGATCGCGTCGATGGTCGCCGAGGAAACCGCCACTATCGCGGCACTGCCATCGGGGACCGACTGCACCTCCCACTCGTCGCCCAGATCGCCGATGTACTCGAGCAACTCGGCCGACAGCGTGGCTTCGCCACCGACTAACAGGATTCGCAAGACACTTCCCCTTGGCAAAACACGCGATTACGACGAACGGGCAGAACGGAAACAGGCCGGATCAACCGGCCTGTAAATGTAGCGAATCGCTGGCGACGGGTCATGCGCGACGCCGGAGAAACGTGATCGCAGTCGCTGCGGGCGGGCCGGAACGTGGCCCGCCCGCGGCGTGGATCAGCCTTCCTGTTCCTGCTTGGCCAGGAAGGTCTGGTGGGCGTCGACCAGGATCTTCTTGGCTTCGGCGGCGTCGCCCCAGCCTTCGATCTTGACCCACTTGCCCTTTTCCAGGTCCTTGTAGTGCTCGAAGAAGTGGCCGATGCGCTCCAGCCAGTGGCTGGACACCTGGTTGATGTCTTCCACGTGGGCGTAGCCATTGAAGATCTTGGCCACCGGCACGGCGAGGATCTTCTCGTCGCTGCCGGCCTCATCGGTCATCTTCAGCACGCCGACCGGGCGGCAGCGGACCACCGAACCCGGCACCAGCGGCAGCGGCAGGACCACCAGCACGTCGGCCGGGTCGCCGTCGCCGCACAGGGTCTGCGGCACGAAGCCGTAGTTGCACGGGTAGCGCATCGGGGTGGAGAGGATGCGGTCGACGAAGATCGCGCCGCTTTCCTTGTCCATCTCGTACTTCACCGGCTCCGAATCCTTCGGGATCTCGACGATGACGTTGATTTCTTCCGGCGGGTTCTTGCCCGGGGAGACCAGTTTCAGGCCCATTGCGCTGACTCCGAATCGTGTTTGGTTGAAAAAGAGGGCCATTCTACGCGCACGGCTATTGCGGCGCACCAAAGGCAAGGATTATTTGCGCATGGGAAGCATTATCGTTTGCGATATGCTGGACAGCCTGTGGGCAGGAGGAACGCCCGGCGCCTGGAATGCCGGACAACGGCGGCTACCGGCCGTGCGCGGCCGATCTTCCGGCCCTGGCTTCTCCCCCGCGGGGCCGCGCCTGTGCCGCAGGCGAAGGCGAACCCCACCGCTACCCCTCCGCGCGCCATGAACACGACCGAAACCCCTGCTTTCCCGTCCCGCAGCCAACGCCTGAAGGCCGCGACCCACGGCACGCACGATTCGCTGGACAAGCGGATCATGGCCGAGGACATCTTCGCCAGCCGCGCGCGGTTTGCCCGCTTCGTGCGCGTGCAGTACCGCTTCCACCGTGACATCCAGGCGCTGTACGCGGTGCCGGCGCTGGTCGCGCTGCTGCCCGGGTTGGCCGGGCGTTGCCGGCTGGAGCAGATCGCCCAGGACCTGGGCGACCTGGAGCAGGGCCTGCCGGCTGCCGCACCCACGGCGCTGCCCGCCGCTGTCGAGCTGCCGCATGCACTGGGGTGGCTGTATGTCGCCGAAGGCTCCAACCTGGGCGGTACCATTCTGTTCAAGATGGCCGCCAAGCTGGGGCTGGGCGCGCGGTTCGGTGCCAGCCACCTGGCGGCGCACCCGGACGGTGCGGCCCGCCACTGGCGGCAGTTCACCGCGGCACTGGATGCCGTGCCGCTGACTGCCGGGCAGGAAGCGGAGGCCATCGAAGGTGCAAATGCCGCGTTCCGTACGGTGCGCGGGTATGTCGAGGAGGAGTTCGTGTGACCAACCCCCGGGCCAGGCCCGCCGTGCCGGAGAGCCAGCGATGATCCGCTGGTTCTGGTTCTGCGTGGGTTGGTTGATGGTTGCGCTGGGCATCATCGGGGCCTTGCTGCCGGTGATGCCGACCACGATCTTCCTGATCCTGGCGGTGTGGTGTTTCTCGCGCTCCTCGCCGCGCCTGGAGGCCTGGCTGCTCAACCACCCGCGCTACGGGGGGCCGCTTCGGCAGTGGAAGGAGCACGGCGCGATCAGCCGCAAGGGCAAGTGCTTTGCCGGCGGCGGCATGGCACTGGGCTATGTGCTGTTCTTCATCGGCGCCCACCCGGACTGGAAGCTGGCATTGGGCGTGGGCCTGTTCTTCGTTGCCAGTGCCGCCTACGTGCTGTCGCGGCCGCGACCGCAGGAAGACGCGCAGCTGGCCGAACCGGGCCGTGATCACCCGGGATGAGCGGGCCGCACACCGTGTGACCGAAGATCCCGCGCCGGGATGAAGCCAGGCGGACTCCCTGCCTGCACGGCCATCCACCCTTCCCCCGGATGGGGGAAGGGAGATGCCGCCGGTCACGCGATGTGCATCAAAGCAACGGCACCAGCAACAGCGCCACGATGTTGATGATCCTGATCTGCGCCTTCGGCGTCCCCCATCCCGTTCCCTTCCCCCGTGAACGGGGGAAGGGCGAAGGTGCCATGCGCAGTCGGCTTCGACTACAGCAATGGCACCAACAGCAGCGCGACAATATTGATGATTTTTATGAGGGGGTTGATGGCCGGCCCGGCGGTGTCCTTGTACGGGTCACCGACGGTGTCGCCGGTCACCGCCGCCTTGTGTGCCTCGCTGCCCTTGCCGCCGAAGTGCCCGTCCTCGATGTACTTCTTGGCGTTGTCCCAGGCGCCGCCGCCGGTGGTCATCGAGATGGCGACGAACAGGCCGGTGACGATGGTGCCGATCAGCAGGCCACCCAGCGCCTTCGGGCCGAGCAGCAGGCCCACCACCACCGGCACCGCGACCGGCAGCAGCGAGGGCACGATCATCTCCTTGATCGCCGAGCGGGTCAGCATGTCCACCGCCTTGTCGTACTGCGGCTTGCCGGTGCCCTGCATGATCCCGGGGATATCGCGGAACTGGCGGCGCACTTCCTCCACCACCGCGCCGGCCGCACGGCCTACCGCCTCCATCGCCATCGCGCCGAACAGGTAGGGGATCAGGCCGCCAATCAGCAGGCCGATGATCACCGTGTGGTCGGACAGGTCGAAGGTGAACACCTCGGTTGGATGCGCGGCCTGCAGGTTGTGCGTGTAGTCGGCGAACAGCACCAGCGCGGCCAGTGCCGCCGAACCGATCGCATAGCCCTTGGTCACCGCCTTGGTGGTGTTGCCCACCGCGTCCAGCGGGTCGGTGATGTCGCGGATGTCGGCGGGGAGCTCGGCCATCTCGGCGATGCCGCCGGCGTTGTCGGTGATCGGCCCGTAGGCATCGAGCGCGACGATCATGCCGGCCATCGACAGCATCGCGGTGGCGGCGATGGCGATGCCATACAGACCGCCGAAGTGGAAGGCGCCCCAGATCGCCGCACACACCGCGATCACCGGCAGCGCGGTCGACTTCATCGATACGCCGAGGCCGGCGATGATGTTGGTGCCATGGCCGGTGGTCGAGGCCTGCGCCACATGCTGCACCGGCTTGTACTGGGTGCCGGTGTAGTACTCGGTGATCCACACGATCAAACCGGTCAGCACCAGCCCGATCAGCGCGCACAGGTACAGGTTGGTGGCGCCATGGCGGGAATCGGCCATCAGCTGCGTGGTCACAGGCCAGAAGGCGATGGCGGCCAGCACGCCGGAGACGATCACGCCCTTGTACAGCGCGCCCATGATCGAGCCACCGGACTTCACCTTGACGAAGAACGCGCCGATGATCGAGGCGATGATCGACACCCCGCCCAGCACCAGCGGGTACAGCACCGCATTGCGCCCGACCTCGGCCACCATCAGTCCGCCGAGCAGCATCGTGGCGATCACCGTCACCGCGTAGGTCTCGAACAGGTCGGCGGCCATGCCGGCGCAGTCGCCGACGTTGTCACCGACGTTGTCGGCGATCACCGCCGGGTTGCGCGGGTCGTCCTCGGGGATGCCGGCCTCGACCTTGCCGACCAGGTCCGCGCCCACGTCGGCGCCCTTGGTGAAGATGCCACCGCCCAGTCGCGCGAAGATCGAGATCAGCGAACTGCCGAACGCCAGCCCGACCAGCGCATGCAGGTTGTCGGCCTGGCTCAGGCCCAGCCGCTGCAGGATCAGGTAGTAGCCGGCCACGCCGAGCAGGCCCAGCCCGACCACCAGCATGCCGGTGATCGCGCCGCCGCGGAACGCCACGTCCATCGCCGCGCTCATGCCGTTGCGTGCGGCCTCGGCGGTACGCACGTTGGCGCGCACCGACACGTTCATGCCGATGTAGCCGGCCGCGCCGGACAACACCGCGCCCACCGCGAAGCCAATGGCGGTGTACCAGCTGAGGAAGAAGCCGACCAGCACGAACAGCACCACGCCGGCGATGGCGATGGTCAGGTACTGGCGGTTGAGGTAGGCCCGCGCGCCTTCCTGGATGGCGGCGGCGATTTCCTGCATGCGGGCATTGCCGGCAGGCTGCCGCAGTACCCATTGGGCCGAGATGATGCCGTAGATGATGGCGACGGCGGCGCAGACCAGCGAGAGCACAAGACCGTACTGTTCGAGCATGACCCCTCCAGCGTTGGTGGATGCCATCCAGCTGTGGATGAAGCGGGGACACGCCGGGTAGATCGAAGCACTGGAACAGACCCGGGCCGCGCTGCGGCTGTGGTACGTGTCGCTGTGTTCAAACACTCCTGAGGCCGGCCGAGTATGACTGCCAGCTGTCTCCGCCGCCAGCCATGGCCGCGTTTGCCTGCCCGTTCAGCGCGACAGTGGCAACGTGCGGCGTCCGTCTCGTGGAGTTGCCCGATGAAAGCCATCGCCCCCGTATTGCTGGTCCTGCTGCCCCTGACCGCGTTGGCGGCGTTGCCCACGCCGGAGATCGAGCGGCCGGCGGCCGCGGCGCAGGCGGTGGGTGCGGTGCATACCGTGCGCCAGATTCCCGAAGCCTGTACCCGCATCGAAGGCCGCTTCACCGGCACCGCGGCGCAGCCCTATGACATGCAGTTGGTGCGTACCAACCCACAGTGCCAGGCCCGCGCGGTGTTCCTGGATGCGGGCAAGGTCACGCCGAGCGAGGCGGCCGGCTGGAAGCTCAACGAAGTGGTGCGCGTGCCCTCGGCGGCCTGCAGCACGCAGCAGGCGTTGATCGAGGTCTGGCGCAAGCCGGCCGGGCAGCGCGTGGCGCTGGATGGCCAAGGCCAGAACCGCGTCTACCTGGAGGATGCCAAGGCCCAGGCCGCAGCGGGCCGTTTGGCGGCGCTGCCGGCGTACTCGGCCAGGTTGTCGATGGAAGGCGCCGCCTGCACGCGCTGAACGCATTGAAGGGCGCCCACCGGTTTCAACCGGCGGGACGCGCGGGCCTCAGCGCTGGTCCACGGTGACCAGCAGGGGCGAGGCGAAGATGGCCGCCGGCGAAATCACCGGTTCGCCCCGTGGGATGTTCGCGCCATAGCGTTCGCGCAGCTTGGCCTGCACGGCCGGTGCCTGCAGGTCGAAGCTGTCCAGCCGCGCCAGCGGTGCCAGGCCGATGCCGGCGGCATCGCGGTACAGCTTCCACACCAGCTCCGAGCAGTAGATGCGCTGGTCGGACCACTCGAAAGTGAGGTCGTAAGGCTTGCCGAGATAGAGCGTGGCAGCGGCATGCAGGCGGGCCTTGGTGTGCGCATCCAACGGCGCGATCGGTCGCTTGATCACGTAGCGGCCGTGACTGCCACGGTCGAGCCAGGCCTGCAGTGGCGTGTAGCGCACCGGCTGCACGGCTTCCAGCACGTAGGGGGCACCGCCGCGCAACAGCACGATGCCCAGGTGGCTGTACGGCGAATGCGTGGCAGCCTGCACCGCCACGCTTTGGCGCGAGGTCGAGGTATGGAACACGATGTCGCCGTCCTGCGGCGTGTAGGCCGTTGCCGGCTGCGCCCACCACGCTGGCAGCACCAGCAACGCCCACAGGCCCAGGCGCAGATACATCGTGATCAGCCTTCCCAGCCCGGCAGCTTCTTCGCGACGGCCACGTTTTTCAGCGTCACGTACTTGGGCAGTCCATCGCGGCCGTAAGGCAGCGGTGCTTCGCCACGGATCAGCGGCTGCAGGTAGCGGCGTGCCTTCTCGGTGATGCCGAAGCCGTCCTTGCGGATGAAGCCGGCCGGCATCTTCTTCTCGTGGTTGGCCACCTTGGACAGCGGCGCGGCCTCGATCTTCCAGCGGTACGGCGCGTCGGCGGTGCGCACGATCACCGGCATCACCGAGTTCTGTCCCTTCAGCGCGAACTGCACCGCGGCCTTGCCGACCGCCTGTGCCTGCTCCCAGTCGGTCCTGGAGGCGATGTGGCGGGCCGAACGTTGCAGGTAGTCGGGCAGGGTCCAGTGCACCTTGTAGCCGAGCTCGGCCTTGACCCGGCCCGCCAGGTACGAGGCGACGCCGCCCAGTTGGGTGTGCCCGAACGAATCCTTGGCACCGCCGGCATCGGCGACGAACTGGCCATCGGCGGTGTGGATGCCTTCGCTGGCTACCACCACGCAGTAGCCCACCTTGGCCACCACCTGCTTCACCTTGGCCAGGAAGGTGGCTTCGTCGTAGGCGCGCTCGGGCAGCAGGATGATGTGCGGCGCGTCGTCGGCGCTGCCGCCGGCCAGCCCGGCGGCAGCGGCCAGCCAGCCGGCGTGGCGGCCCATGGCTTCGTAGATGAACACGCGGGTGGAGGTCTCGGCCATCGCCGCCACGTCCAGCGCCGCCTCGCGCACCGATACTGCGGTGTACTTGGCAGCCGAGCCGAAGCCCGGGCAGGTGTCGGTCACGGCCAGGTCGTTGTCGATGGTCTTGGGGACGCCCACGCAGGTCAGCGGGTAGCCGTACTCCTTGGCCAGCTGCGACACCTTCAGCGCGGTATCGGCCGAATCATTGCCGCCGTTGTAGAGGAACCAGCGCACGTCATGCGCCTTGAACACCTCCAGCAGGCGCTCGTACCTGGCGCGGTCGGCCTCCAGCGATTTGAGCTTGTAGCGGCACGATCCAAATGCACCGCCCGGCGTATGGGCGAGCGCGGCGATGCTGGCCGCCGACTCCTTCGAGGTATCGATCAGCTCTTCGCGCAACGCGCCCAGGATGCCGTTGCGCGCTGCCAACACCTTGATTTTCCTTGCCCTTGCTTCGCTGATGACGGCAGAGGCGGTGGCGTTGATGACGGCGGTGACGCCGCCGGACTGGGCGTACAGCAGGGTGCCTTGGGACATGGTGGATACTCTCTGGACGGGGGACATTCCGGGACATTGGCCGGATGCGGTAAGCTGCACATATTGCGGTGCAGCGTGAATCGGCCCATGGAGTCTAACGCCGCTGTCCGTCCCGTTTCCTCAAACATATGGGAGTCAGGAATGCGATTGGTTCTGTTGGGACCGCCCGGTTCGGGCAAGGGCACGCAGGCGACGAGCCTGAAGGAACAACTGCAGGTTCCGCACATTTCCACCGGTGACCTGCTGCGCGCCGAAGTGGCCGCCGGCACGGAGCTGGGCAAGCAGGCCAAGGCCGTGATGGACGCCGGCAACCTGGTGTCCGACGACATCCTGCTGGGCATGTTGGAATCGCGCCTGTCCCAGGCCGACACCGCCAAGGGTTTCATCCTCGACGGCTACCCGCGCAACGTGGCCCAGGCCAATGCGCTGGGTGAACTGCTGGCCAGGCTGAACCAGCCGCTGGACGCGATCGTGCAGCTGGACGTGCCGACCGAGCTGCTGGTCGAGCGCATCGCTGGCCGCGCCAAGGAGCAGGGCCGCGCCGACGACAACCCGGAATCGGTGCGCCAGCGCCTGCAGGTCTACAACGATTCCACCGCGCCGGTGATCGACTTCTACGCTGCCAAGGGCACCCTGGCCCGCGTCGACGGCGTGGGTGCGCTGGACGAAGTGCTGGCCCGCATCCTGGCCGCGATCAAGCGCTGACCCAGGTGGCTGCGGCGCCTGCCGCCGCAGCCGCAGGGCCCCGCCGTCGCGGTGCGCCCCTACAGAAACGCCCGGATCCGTCAGGATCCGGGCGTTTCCGTTTGCAGGGGCCAGCAGATGAGCTTGCTCAGAGCCCCGCAGCATGAGCTCCCTGGGGATGGCCTCTTGGGGAGTAGGACCTGAGGGATACTGCGGCTGGCGTCATGTATTGTGCGGATGAAGCCGATGTGACGGTATCGGGGATTCCCTTACATACGCTTCGGTATCTCCTACGCAGATACCCGTTCGCAAGCGCATCGGCGACAATCGGCGGATGAGCAAGATCCATATCCTCGGCATTGCCGGCACTTTCATGGGCGGCGTGGCCGCCTTGGCACGCGAACTCGGTCATCAGGTGGAAGGCAGCGACCAGGCGGTCTACCCGCCGATGTCCACCCAGCTGGAAACGCTGGGCATCACGCTGTCGCAGGGCTATCTGCCCGGCAATATCGCAGGGGATTGCGACGAGGTCGTGGTCGGCAATGCGCTCTCGCGCGGCAACCCAGCGGTCGAAGCGGTACTGGATGCGGGCCGGCGCTACACCTCCGGGGCGCAGTGGCTGGCCGAGAACGTGCTGCCTGGCCGCGACACGCTGGCGGTGGCCGGCACCCACGGCAAGACCACCACCACCACCATCCTGTCGTTCCTGCTGCAGGCCGCCGGGCGCGCGCCGGGCTTCCTGATTGGCGGCGTAGCGGAGGATTTCGGGGTGTCGGCGCGGTTGGGGCGCGAGCTTCCCCGGGCGGGGAGTGATGCCGTACCCCCATCCGGCGCTGCGCACCCCCTTCCCCCGGAAGGGGAAGGAAGCAACGCGTCGGCGCTTTCGGATCGACCGCTGTTCGTGGTGGAGGCCGACGAGTACGACACCGCCTTCTTCGACAAGCGCAGCAAGTTCGTCCACTACCGTCCGCGGGTGGCGATCCTCAACAACCTGGAGTTCGACCACGCCGACATCTTCCCGGACGTGGCCGCGATCCAGCGCCAGTTCCACCACCTGGTGCGCACCGTGCCCGGCAATGGGCGGCTGATCGTCAACGGCGAGGATGCCCGCCTGGCTGAGGTGCTGGCGATGGGCTGCTGGACGCCGGTGGAGCGGTTCGGCTTCGATCCCGCGCTGGAATGGAGCGCGCGCCTGGTCAACCAGGATGGCAGCGCATTCACGGTGCTGCACCGTGGCGTGGCGGTGGCGACGGTGGAATGGCCGCTGCTGGGCCGCCACAACGTGCTCAACGGGCTGGCCGCACTGGCCGCCGCGCATGCGGTGGGTGTGGACGTGGCCGCTGTCGCGCCGGCGTTGGCGCGCTTCCACAGCGTCAAGCGACGCATGGAAGTGATCGGACAGGCGCACGGGGTCACCATCTACGATGATTTCGCCCATCACCCCACCGCGATCCACACCACGCTGGAAGGCCTGCGCGCCAAGGTTGGCGCTGCGCGCATCGTGGTGGCGATGGAACCGCGCAGTAATTCGATGCGGTTGGGCGCGCACGCGGACGCCCTGGCGCCGTCGCTGGATATCGCCGATGCGGTGGTATTCCTGGCGCGGCCGGAGTTGCCGTGGGATGCGGCCAAGGTGATCGCCGCGGTACGCGGTGAGGCGCAGGCGGTGGCCGATACCGATGCATTGCTGGCGCAGCTGGGGCGCGTGGCAGGCGACGGCGACCACGTGGTGTTCATGTCCAACGGCGGCTTCGACGGCGCGCCGCGCCGGTTCCTGGCGCAACTGCAGAACGGCTGATATCGCGCGGTTCAATGTAGGAGCGGCGTACGCCGCGAAGCCGGTACCGGTGGATGCGGCATGAGGTTGGCAATCCTGGGATTGCGGTTGGTGCCGTTATCTGGGTATCACCAGCTTCGCGGCCAAGGCCGCTCCTACGAGGGAACGGCTTCTTTTGTAGAAGCGGTTTCAGCTGCGATGTCGGGGCGGCATCGGTCACGCACGTGCCCAGCAATTGCAGATTTCCGTGCAGCGTTGGCCATTGTCAGCTTCGCGGCGTACGCCGCTCCTGCAACCGCCGCGCGCCTTGAAAAACAGTGGTGGGGGCTTCAGCGGGTTGGTTTGCCGTTGTAGCCCATCGCTGCCGAAATCTGCACGGCCGCTTCCAGCAGCGCCTGCACGTGCGCCGGGTCCGGCGTGCTGGGCAGGTAGTGGATGGAGCCGACGATGGCCAGCGTGCCGAACAATTCGCCATTGGCCTGCATCAGCGGTGCGGCCAGCGCATTGATGCCGATGTACAGCTCTTCCGGCGCATCGGCCCAGCCGCGCCTGCGCACCAGCTCGATCTCGGCGGCGAGCCGGTCCGGGTCGACGATGGTGTGCCGGGTGCTGGCCGGCAGCGCCTGCGCCAGATAGGCGCGGCGCAGCTTCTCCGCACCATAGGCCAGGGCGATCTTGCCCTGCGCCACGCTGTTGTGATGGAAGCGGGTGCCGGGGCGCAGGCTGATTTCCACCGGCGCGGTGCCGCGCAGCAGGTCGATCACCACCACTTCGTTGTCGGAGAACGTGGAGATCACCACGGTCTGGCCGACCTGGTCACGCAGGTGTTCCAGGATCGGCTTGGCCAGGCTCATCACGTCGAAGCGGCTGGTGCAGGCGCGGCCCAGCAGGAACATCTGCCAGCCGACGCGGTACTGGTTGGTGTCCGGGTCCTGGTCGACGTAGCCATGCTCGCGCAGCACGCTCAGGTGCCGGTGCACGCGCGCCTTGGGCATGCCCAACAGCTGGGCCAGACGGGTGACGCCCAGCCCGTTCGGGGCCGAGGCCAGGGCCTCGATCACTTTCAGCGAAACAATGGCGGTAGGCAGGCCCTGCTCGGCGGTGTCGTCCTGGGCGTCCACGCCGGGGGCGGCATGGGGCAAATCCTTGTTGTCGGGCGCGGTGTTGCGGGGCATCGGCTACCTGTTCGGCGGTGGCGGGGTGGACGCGGCCTCGGGACGCCGCGCCCATGTGCCGATTATGGCAGGTCGATGTATCGCTCTGCGAAAACCTTGTACCGCTGGGTCTTCTGCGCGGCGGCGTCCTCCGGGCGCACGTAGCGGATCGAACTGCGCCCCTTGAGCTGGCGCGGCAGCAGGAAACAGCGGATGAAGCGGGTTTCCTCGTCCTCGGTGGTCGGCGCCAGCACCGGTGCATGGCCCAGCTCGAACCAAGCGTGGCCCGCCGGGTGGTCGTGGCGCTGGCCCAGCGTCTCGATGCTGATCCTGCCGTAGTCGCAGATGCGGATGCCCGGGCCCTGGTGGACGTGGGTGAGGGCAACGCCGCCCTTCGGGAAATCAACGCGATCGCAACGCATCAGCCACTCAAAGCGCGCATCCAGCGTGATTGGCGCTTCCAGCTTGAGCTCGCTGCGGGTGGCCGGGGCCGAGGGCAAGGCGCCGGCTGGCTGGCGCGCATCGGTCAGATCCCAGCGCCACAGCACGGTGTCCTGCTCGCCGCTGAGCAGGGTCAGCGGCTCCTGGCCCACCCGCGCCTGGGCCGGGTCAAGGGACTGTGCGTCCTGTGGGGACTCAACCATCAGGCCACCTTCGCGCACGTACAGCGCACGGGGGCCGGCGGGCAGATAGACCGGCGGGCAGCCGGCCGGCAGGTGGTCTTCGTGGAGGCGGAGGATCAGCTCGGACATCGGAATCTCGCGTTTGTTACGACGTCGGTATCGTATATCGAGACGAAAACGTTTGTCATGTTCCATTTTCAAGAAAAGTGGGTTACTTTGTGCTCGCAGTATCGTTCACCGATACTTTCGTATCAGCCAAGATTCCGGAGGGGAAGCCAATGGCGCAGCGTGGTTCAACGATCCAAGAGGTACCGGCCGCCAGCAGCGGCCGCTGGTGGCAGGGTGCCAGCAAGCAGCAGTGGGGCACGTTCCGTTCGGCCTACCTGGGCTGGATGCTGGATGTGATGGACCTGATGCTGTTCGCGATGGTGCTCAAGCACGTCAGTGCGGACCTGGGTTTCGACAAGTCGCAGGCGGGCATGGTGATGTCGGCCACGCTGCTGGCCACCGCGTTCGGTGGACTGGTGTTCGGCTACCTGGCCGACCGCATGGGCCGCGCCAAGTCGATGATGCTGAGCATCATCTGCTACTCGATAGGCACCGCGCTGTGCGGCCTGTCCGATACGCTCGGCCAGCTGATGCTGTTCCGGATCATTGTCGGCCTGGGCGTCGGTGGTGAGTGGTCCGCAGGTTCGGCGCTGGTGAGCGAAAGCTGGCCGGCACAGCACCGCGGCAAGATCCTGGCCTGGATCCAGAGCGCGTTCGCCTCCGGCTACGCCGCCGCGGCGATCGTCGCCGCGCTGGTGGTGCCGACGCTGGGTTGGCGCTGGGTGTTCGTGGTCGGCCTGCTGCCGGCGCTGCTGGCGTTCTACGTGCGCCGCCACGTCAAGGAGCCGGAGATCTGGGTCAACCAGGCCCAGCGGTTGAGCTTCGGCCAGACCATGGGCCAGCTGTTCGGCGCGCATGCGCGCAGCACCCTGGTCGGCCTGGCCTTCGTCACCGCGGCGATGTGCGGCTACTGGGGACTGTTCACCTGGATCCCGACCTACCTGGCCACGCCGGTCGCCGACGGCGGCCCGGGCCTGGACATGGTCAAGTCGACGATCTGGATCGTGATCATGCAGGTGGGCGCGGCATTCGGCTTCGTCACCTTCGGCTACATCGCCGACGCGATCGGCCGCAAGAAGGCCTTCATGCTGTTCTTCGTGTGCTCGGCGCTGACGGTGCCGGTGTTCGTGATGATCAAGTCGCCGATGGCGCTGATGGCGTTCGGCATCGTCGTGGCCTACTTCGGCACCGGCTTCTACAGCGGCTTCGCGCCGACCTTCGCCGAGATGTTCCCGACCACCGTGCGCGCCACCGCGCAGGGCTTCGTCTACAACGGCGGACGGGCCATCGCCGCCATCGCACCGGCGCTGATCGGCTTCCTGGCCAACAGCTACGGCGTGGCCAGCGGACTGATGGCGACCGCCGGGTTCTTCGGGCTGGCCGCACTGATCGTGCTGCTGTTCCTGCCCGAGACCAAGGGCGCCGAGCTGACCTGATTGCAACCGCAGGAGTAACCCCATGCCGATCATCCAGGTGACCCTGGTACAGGGCCGTGACGAAGAGAAAGTGCAGCGTTTCATCCGCGCCGTGGCGCAGGTGGCGCATGCCGAGCTGGAGGCGCCGATGAGTGCGATCCGGGTGATGGTCAACGAAGTGCCGCCGCAGCGTTTCGCGGTCGGCGACGTGCTCAAGAGCGATGCGAAGGAAGTGAAGGCATGAGTGCTGTGTCCCTGGGTGCCGACGCCATCGCGCGGCACGGTGCCGAACTGCACGCCGCGCTGCGCAGCGGCGTGGCGGTGGAGCCGCTGAGCGAGCGCATCGCCGGTTTGTCGTTGGGCGATGCCTATGCCATCTCCAACGACCTGCTGGCGCGCCGTCTTGCCGATGGCGAGCGCGTGGTCGGCAAGAAGATCGGCGCCACCTCGGTGGCGGTGCAGCGCATGCTGAAGGTGGACCAGCCGGACTTCGGCTTCCTCACCGATCGCATGCAGGTCGCCAACGGTGGCGTGTTGTCCACCGCCGGCATGATCGCGCCGCGTGCCGAGGGCGAGATCGCCTTCCACCTCAAGCGTGACCTGGTCGGTCCGGGCATCACCCACCACGACGTGCTCGCCGCCACCGAGGCTTTGTCGGTGTGCTTCGAGATCGTCGATTCGCGCATCCGCGACTGGCGCATCGGCATCACCGACACCGTGGCCGACAACGCCTCGGCCGCGGCTTACGTGCTCGGCGAACTGCGGGTGCCACCGAAAAACCTGGACCTGGGCACGCTGGGCATGGTGGTGGAGAAGAACGGCGAGCTGGTGGCCACCGGCGCCGGTGCCGCCGCGCTGGGCTCGCCGGTCAACTGCGTGGCGTGGCTGGCCAACACGCTCGGCCGTCTCGGCACGCCGCTGAAGGCGGGCGAGGTGATCCTGTCCGGCGCGCTGGTGCCGCTGATCCCGGTGAGCGCCGGTGACCACATGCGCGTGCGCGTCGGCGCACTGGGCAGCGCCGAGATCCGCTTTGCATGACGCCTGCTTCCTCCCCCACCTTGAACGACAGGAGTTCTGCATGACCCTGAAAGCGGCCATCATCGGTCCCGGCAACATCGGCACCGACCTGATGATCAAGATCCTGCGCCACGGCAAGCAATTGCAGATGGCGGCACTGGTCGGCATCGACCCGGCGTCCGACGGCCTGGCGCGTGCGGCGCGCATGGGCGTGGCGACCATCTCCAGCGGCGTGGCCGGCTTGATCGAATCGGACCTGTTCGCCGATATCGACATCGTGTTCGATGCGACCTCGGCCTCGGCGCACGTGGCCAACGACGCGCTGCTGCGCGCGGCCAAGCCGAGCATCCGCGTGGTTGACCTGACGCCGGCGGCGATCGGCCCGTACTGCGTGCCGACCGTGAACCTGGAGGACAACATCGAGGCGGCCAACGTCAACATGGTCACCTGCGGTGGCCAGGCCACCATCCCGATGGTGGCGGCGGTCGCGTCGGTGGCCAAGGTCGCCTACGCCGAGATCGTGGCCAGCATCTCCAGCAGAAGTGCCGGCCCGGGCACGCGCGCCAACATCGACGAGTTCACCGAGACCACCTCGCGCGCGATCGAGAGCGTGGGCGGTGCGCAGGTCGGCAAGGCCATCATCGTGCTCAACCCGGCCGAGCCGCCGCTGCTGATGCGCGATACCGTGTACGTGCTCAGCGAGGTGGTCGACACCGCCCTCATCGAAGCGGCCGTCACCGGGATGGCCGCGCGCGTGGCCGCCTACGTGCCGGGCTACCGGCTCAAGCAGCAGGTGCAGTTCGAGGTCATCGAGGAGCCTGTAAACGTGCCGGGCGTGGGCCCGAGCACCGGCCTGAAGACCTCGATCTTCCTGGAAGTGGAAGGCGCCGCGCACTACCTGCCGGCCTATGCCGGCAACCTGGACATCATGACGTCGGCCGCGCTGGCCACCGGGGAGCGCATGGCCGCCTCGGTGCTGGCCGCGCGTGCAGCGGCGTGAGGACATGAACATGACCGCCAACAAGCTCTACATCTCCGACGTCACCCTGCGTGACGGCTCGCACGCCGTGCGCCATCGCTACAGCCTGGAACAGGTGCGCGCGATCGCCACCGCGCTGGACCAGGCCCGGGTCGATTCGATCGAGGTCGCCCATGGCGACGGCCTGCAGGGTTCCTCGTTCAACTACGGCTTCGGCGCGCACAGCGACATCGAGTGGATCGAAGCCGCGGCCGAATCGGTTTCCCACGCGAAGATCGCCACGCTGCTGCTGCCCGGCATCGGCACCGTGCATGACCTGAAGAACGCCCATGCTGCCGGCGCGCGCATCGTGCGGGTGGCCACGCATTGCACCGAGGCCGACATCTCGCGCCAGCACATCGAAGCGGCCAATGCGCTTGGCATGGATGCGGTCGGTTTTCTGATGATGAGTCACATGACCACGCCGCAGGCGCTGGCCATCGAAGCAAAGAAGATGGAGAGCTACGGCGCCTCCTGCGTGTACGTGGTCGATTCCGGTGGCGCATTGAACATGAATGATGTGCGTGACCGGGTCGGCGCGCTGCGCGAGGCACTGCTGCCGGACACCCAGATCGGCATTCATGCCCACCACAACCTGTCGCTGGGCGTGGCCAACTCCATCGCTGCGGTCGAAGCGGGCGCGATCCGCATCGACGCCAGCCTGGCCGGCATGGGGGCCGGCGCCGGCAATGCACCGCTGGAGGTGTTCGTCGCCGCGGCCGAGCGCATGGGCTGGAACCACGGCTGCGCGCTGTACACGCTGATGGATGCGGCGGACGACATCGTGCGCCCGTTACAGGACCGCCCGGTGCGGGTGGACCGCGAAACCCTGGCGCTGGGCTATGCCGGCGTCTATTCGAGCTTCCTGCGCCACGCGGAAATCGCATCGCAGCGCTTTGGCCTGAAGACCGCCGACATCCTGGTCGAGCTGGGCAAGCGCCGCATGGTCGGCGGCCAGGAGGACATGATCGTGGACGTCGCGCTGGACATGCTGCGTGCGCGCAGCGAGCAACCGCAGGAGGCACAGGCATGACGCTGGACCGTTCCATCATCGAAAACTGCGCCCTGCAGTTGCTGGCCGCCGAGCAGGAGGTGCGCGAGGTGACCCGAATCACCGAAGCGCATCCGCAGATCGACGTCAACGCGGCGTACGACATCCAGGAATGCCTGCGCGGCATGAAGCAGGCCGCCGGTATACGCATCGTCGGCATGAAGATGGGCCTGACCTCGAAGCCGAAGATGCAGCAGATGGGCGTGGATACGCCGATCTACGGCTTCCTCGGCGCTGACAATGCCGTGGACGACGGCGCGGTGGTCGACACCGCGCGCCTGATCCACCCGAAGGTGGAGGCCGAGATCGCCTTCGTCATGCGCGAAGACCTGACCGGGCCCGGGTGCGACGTCGCCAAGGTACTGGCGGCCACCGATTACGTGGTGCCGGCCATCGAACTGATCGACTCACGCTACGAGAATTTCCGCTTCGACCTGCCCAGCGTGATCGCCGACAACACGTCGGCCGCGCGTTACGTGCTGGGCTCGCGCCCGACGGCGGTGCAGGGCCTGGACCTGGAGACGCTCGGCGTGGTGATGGAGAAGAACGGCCAGGTGGTCGAGGTCGGCGCCGGCGCCGCGGTGCTCGGCAATCCGGCCGAGGCGGTGGCGATGCTGGTCAACATGCTGGCCGAGCGCGGCCAGGCGCTGCCGGCCGGCAGCGTGGTGCTGTCCGGCGCGATCACCGCAGCGGTTGCGGTGGCTGCCGGTGACAACGTGCTGGTACGCGCCGATGGCATGGGTACGACGGCGATGCGGTTTGTGTGAGGGCCCGAAGGCCAGGCAGCCGTTGAGGCGTCAGCCACGCCTGCCTGCCCGCATCACGTCACTCCCGCGCAGGCGGGAATGACGCGCTGAACGCCGTTCGGTCTGCCCGGACGGCCATGGCAAGAAAACGACGTTCTTCATGACCGGCGCCCCACCGGGCGCCGGAACGGTGTCCTGTTGCCCTGGGAGGGGAAAACGATGATCGGTAACAAGAAACTGGCCGCCCTGGCCACCACGGCGGTACTGGCGGCGATGCCACTGAGCGCGCTGGCGCAGGCCATGGATGCGCAGGCCATGGAGGCACGCATGGCGCAGTTGGAGCAGGAGATGCAGCAGATGCGCGACATGCTGCAGGCCTACCAACAGCGTGATGCTGCCAATGCCAATGCCAATGCCAATGCCGCTGTGGCGCCGCCGGCGACAGCGCTCGACGCCACCCGCGTTGCCGCACCGGCGTCGCCGGCCGTCGTGATGCCCAACGCGATGCCGGGCACGAAGTTCTCTTTCGGCGGCTTCATCAAGCTTGATTCGATGTACACCCGTACCAGCGATGGCGAGATCGCCGACGGCTCGGCCGGGCGCCTGTTCTACTTCCCCGGTGCCACGCCGGTGGCGGTCGATGGCAAGGGGCGCAGCGCCAGCTATACCGACGTGCATGCGCAGTTCTCGCGCTTCTGGCTCGGTGCCGATACCACCACCGAGCGCGGCGACAAGCTCAAGGCCTATATCGAGGCGGACATGTACGGCGGTGGCAGCAACGCCTTCGCCGGCAACGAGGTCATCACCAACACCTACGCGCTCACCCTGCGCCAGGCCTACGTGAGCTGGAACAACTGGCTGGCCGGCCAGACCTGGTCCAACTTCCAGGACGTGGCGGCGCTGCCGGACACGGTGGACTTCACCGGTCCTTCGGAAGGCACCATCTTCTCGCGCCAGGCACAGCTGCGTTACACCCGCGGCCCATGGTCGTTCTCGGCGGAGAACCCGCAGACCACGATCACCCCGTTCGGCGGCAAGGGCGCGCGCATCAACAGCAGCACCGACGTGATGCCGGACCTGACCGCGCGCTGGCTCACCCGCGGTGATTGGGGCCACTTCACCGTTGCCGCGCTGCTGCGCAACTTCCGCTACGACGGGCACAACGAAAGCGGCGGTGCCCTGAGTGTGTCGGGCAAGTTCAACATGGGGGCCAATGACGACCTGCGTTACATGGTCAGTGGCGGTGCGGGCGTGGGCCGTTACCTCGGCTTCGCGCTGGGCAGCGACACCGCGTTGGATGAGGAAGGACGCCTGCACGCGATGGACGGCTACGGTGGCTTCGCCGCGTGGCGCCACGCGTTCTCGCCCAAGCTGCGCGGCAACCTGGTTTATTCGGTCGCCGTGCTCGACAACGACACGGCCTGGACCGGCTATGAAGTCACCGACAAGGCGCAGTCGGTGCGCGCCAACCTGATCTATTCGCCATTCCCCAAGCTGGACCTGGGCGTGGAGCTGAGCCATGCGCAGCGTCGCCTGGAGAACGGCGAGAAGGGCGACATGAACCGCGTGCACACGCACGTGAAGTACAACTTCTGACGGCGTCCTGCCGGCGCCTGCGACGATGGCCCACGGCGGGCTGGGGTACCATCAGCCCCGGTCCGCCGTTTCTGTTGCCGATGACTGCCACGCAAAGCCTGCCGTTGTTTCCCTTGCATTCGACGCTGTTGCCGGGTGCCTCGCTGGGGTTGCGCGTGTTCGAGGCGCGTTACCTGGACCTGGTGCGCGAATGCGGGCGCAAGGGCGGCACGTTCGGCGTCTGCCTGATCCTGGAGGGCGAGGAGGTCGGCACGCCTGCAACGCCCGCCGCGTGGGGCGTGGAAGCCCTGGTCGAGGATTTCGACGTGGGTGCCGATGGCGTCCTGGTGCTGCGCCTGCGTGGCGGTCGCCGCTTCCACGTGCGGCAGACGCGCGTGCGCGACAACGGCCTGGTCGTGGCCGAGGTGGAATGGCGCGAGCATGACAGCGACGATGAACTGCAGCCGGAGCATGCGCTGCTCGGCATCCTGCTCGAACGCATTCTTGAACAGGCGGGCGGTGAGTACGCCTCGGCCGGCCCGGCACAGTTCGACCAGGCGGCCTGGGTAGGCTGGCGATTGGCGGAACTGTTGCCGTTGCAGGAGCAGCAGCGGGTGATGCTGCTGAACGAAGACGATCCGCACCGGCGCCTGGAGCGCCTGCTCGAATGGATCCCGGGCTTCGACATCCCGCAGGAACAGGATCTCTGACCTCCGCCAGGAGCTCCATCCACATTGCCGGATCCGGCGCCGCGGGCATCACCGCTGTTACGGCGCCGGTGTTTCCTGGCTGCGGATCATCAGCAACGGCAGGCCGGTTTCCGGCTGCACCTGCTGCCGGTTGGGCATGCCGTCGAGCGACTGCTTGAGCGTATCCAGCGCGGGATCCACGCCGCGCAGGGGGCGCCACATGCCGAACAGCTTCAGGTGGCGCTGGAAGCGCAGCGTCTGCGCGCTGCCCAGCCAGACCTGGGCTTGCCCCGGCTCCAGGCGTACGGCCGAAGGCCACAGCCGCAGCGCATAGACCTCGTCCGGTCGCGTACCCGGGTGCAGCAACAGCAGTGCCTCGACGTTGCTGTCCAGGGTGGCCGGCAGCACCGGCACGTCCTGCGGCGAGGCTTTCTGCTCCAGCATCGCCAGCGCCTGCTGCCAGCCGGCCTGCGGCTGCACGGTCCAGCCCTTGCGCTCCAGCTGCTGCTGCAGGGGTGCCAACGGGCCGGCGACCTGCACGTCCAGCGGCCAGCGCTGGTCGTCATCGAACTCGTTGCGACGGGCCGGCAGCTCGCGCCAGCCGTCCTGCCACCAATGCGTTGACACCATCGATTGCGGCGCGGCGGCCACCGGCTCGAACTTGGCCAGTTTGGCCGTCACGTTGCGCGGTGCATACCAGAAGCCGGCCAGCACGAACACGCCGTAGAACAGCCAGGCCACCGGCTTGACCCAGAACGAACGGTTGAAGCGGCGGCGGTAGGCCACGCCCAGCAACAACAGCCAGAAGATGCCGAACAACATGCCGCCGATGACATCGCTGAGCCAGTGTGCGCCCAGGTAGATGCGGGCAAAGCCAATCGCGGTGACGACCACGCCGGAGAGCAGGTACGGCCAGACGCGGGTGCGGCCGGGCAGCTCACGGCCGATCAGCACGGCGAAGAAGCCGAAGGTGATCGTGGCCATGGTCACCGCCACCGACGGGAAGCCGAAGCCACTGCTGGCCGAGGGCGGGCGGACCACGTCCACCGTGGCGCCCAGCAGCTTGGTCAGGGCCAGGCCGAAGGCCAGCGCCGCCAGCCAATGCACCACCGCCATCCAGCGCCGGCGCCAGGCCAGGTAGCCCATGGCCGCGCCGATGGCCGGCAGCAGTACCTGCCAGTCGCCCAGCGAGGCCAGCGCGGCCATCGGATAGTCGGCCAGCGGGTTGCGCAGGGCCAGCATCAGCTTGTGCACGGCCAGGTCCAGCGCCAGTGGTTCGCCATGCGCGACCACCACCATCAGCAGCACGAACCAGCCCCAGCCGAGCAGCAGCAGCATCAGGGCGAGCATCGCCAGCGGCACCGATTCACGCCGCTTGGGGTCGAACAGGTCGGTCAGCGAACGGCCCAGCAACTGCGGGTGGCGCTGCGACCAGGCCAGCACGCGCGCCAGCCAACCGTCCATGCGCGCGGCCGACCAGCGGTAGCTGTACAGCACGATGGCCCAGACCAGGCCCAGCATCGCGCCGAGCAGGGCCAGCACCAGGAACAGGCTGCCGGCGACCGCCGCCACCGCGTCGTAGGCCTGGCCCAGCGCCCAGCCGGGCAGCAGGAACAGCACCGCCCAGGACAGGCAGGCGATGCCGCTGGCCTTGAGGTAGTTGCGGAAAGGCATGTTCGCCATGCCGGCGATGGCTGGCACGAACGGGCGGATCGCGCCCACGTAGCGTGCCACCAGGATGCTCTTGAAGGCGTTGCGGCGGAACATCAGCTCGCCGCGGTCAAGCAGCTGCGGGTAGCGGCTGACCGGCCAGACGCCGCGCAGCCGGTCGCCCCAGCGACGGCCGACCCAGTAGCTCAGGCCATCGGCGGCGAACGCGCCCAGCGTGGCGCAGGCGATCGCGTACGGTCCGGACAGCTCGCCCATGCCGATGAGCACGCCCACCGCGATCATCAGCGGCAACGCCGGCACGATGGTGCCGAGGATGATTACCGAGTCACAGAAGGCGATGGCGAAAATCGCGGCACCGGCCAAAACCGGATGAGCGGCGATCCACGCAAGCGTGGCGTCGATCCAGGAAGAATTCATCGGGCGATTATAGTGGCAGGGCCCGTTCAGACCGCTGCTTCCGTTGCAGGTTCCATTGGCGTGGCGGCGGGCCGTTCACCTGCCGTGTCGGTGAATGAAAGCCCGGCAGGCCACTAGAATGGGGGCATGCTGGACTCTTCGCCTGACACCTTCATTACGCTGAAAGCCGACAGTTTCGGCCGTATCCTGCTGGTCGACGGGGAGCACGGCCGCTTTGTCCGCCGTGACCTCGGGGCCACGCCGCTGTGGCTGCGCCTGCCGGCCTGGTGGCTGGCCCGGCGCGAGGCGCGGGCGTTGGCCAGGCTGGATGGCATGGAGGCCACGCCGCGCCTGCTCGGCTGGGACGGCCGCTGGCTGGACCGCAGCTACATGGAGGGGGCGGCCATGTACCAGCGCCCGCCCCGTGGTGACCTGGCCTACTTCCGCGCCGCGCGGCGCCTGCTGCAGCGCGTGCACCGCCAGGGCATTGCCCACAACGACCTGGCCAAGGAGGCCAACTGGCTGGTGCGCGAGGATGGTTCGCCGGCGTTGATCGACTTCCAGCTGGCGGTCTGCGGCAACCCGCGCTCGCGCTGGATGCGGTTGCTGGCCCGCGAGGACCTGCGCCACCTGCTCAAGCACAAGCGCATGTATTGCGGCGCGGCGTTGACGCCGGTGGAGCGGCGGCTGCTCAAGCGCCATTCCTGGGTGCGCGAACTGTGGTTCGCCACCGGCAAGCCGGTGTACCGCTTCGTCACCCGGCGCATCCTGCACTGGGAAGACAACGAAGGGCAGGGACCAAAGCCCTGAGCCGCAGCGCGGGACGGGGCACCGGCCGGCGTGGCCGGCACCGGTGCCCGGAAGGGACTCAGCGCAGCTCGACCAACTGTCTGCCCTTGAAATTCCGCTTGGCGTCGAAGTCGTAGCCGATGGTCAGCATACCCTCGTCGGCACAGGCGTGGCAGCTGCGCAGCGGCGTGCGGTAACGCAGGCGCACGCCGCCGTCGGGCAGTGCATCGCTGCCGCTGGCGATGGCCGGCGCGAACGGGACCGCGTCCGGGTGCACGGTGATGAACGCCTTGTATTCAGGCAGGCTGCGGGTGTTGTCGTCCAGCACGTCCCGGTCCACGTCGACGGTCCGGCCGCTGGCGTCGACCAGCCAGGTGCCTTCGTTGGTGTTGGCGCGGAACGGGAACTCCAGTGTCGCCACGCCCACGCCTTCCACGCTCTGCCAGGCGCTGACATATCCCGGATTGTCCTGCGCGGCCAGATTGCGCGCGGCGGTGAGTGCGGCGGCCGAGGCGCCGCCCTTGCGCAGGGTGTCGATCAGGCAGGTATCGCTGGCGGTTGCAGCGTTGCGGCAGGCATCAAGCGACCCATTCCACACCGCGCTGGCGTCCAGCTTGCCGCCGGTGCTGCCCAGCCCGGTGGTGTGTGCGGTGACATCGTGCACCACCGGCGGGACTTCGCCGGCCGATTGCCGGTTCTGGCAGGCGGCAAGGGCGAGCACGAGCAGCAGCGGGGTGGTGCGGTACAGCGTTTTCATCATTGGATCTCGGGGGGAGAATGCCGCACCAGTATCGGCATGGTGCATGAACGCAAAGTGTCGAACCGCAGGCGTGATGCACCGGCATAATGCGGGAGGTTTCCTACCCGTTGGAGTGCGCATGAGCAGCCTGCAAGGCAAGACCCTTTTCATCACCGGCGCCTCGCGGGGCATCGGCCTGGCCATTGCGCTGCGCGCGGCGCGCGACGGTGCCAACGTGGCCATCGCCGCCAAGTCGGCGGTGCCCAACCCCAAGCTGCCGGGCACCATCCACAGCGCCGCCGAGGCGGTGACTGCCGCCGGTGGCCAGGGGCTGGCGCTGAAGTGCGACATCCGCGAGGAGGACCAGGTCAACGCGGCGGTGGCCGCCACCGTGGATGCCTTTGGTGGCATCGACATCCTGGTCAACAACGCCTCGGCGATCTGGCTGCGCGGTGCGCTGGACACGCCGATGAAGCGCTTCGATCTGATGCAGCAGGTCAACGCACGCGGCAGTTTCCTGTGCGCGCAGGCCTGCCTGCCGCACCTGCTCAAGGCCCCGAACCCGCATATCCTGACGCTTGCGCCGCCGCCGAGCCTGGACCCGAAGTGGTGGGCGCCGCATACCGGCTACACGCTGGCCAAGATGGGCATGAGCTTCGTTACCCTGGGCCTGGCCGGTGAGTTCGGCCCGCAGGGCGTGGCGGTCAACGCACTGTGGCCGCGCACCATCATCGCGACCGACGCGATCAACATGATTCCCGGCGTGGACCCGGCCGGCTGCCGCCGCCCGGAGATCCTGGCCGATGCCGCGCACGCGGTGCTGACCCGCCCGGCGGCCGGCTTGAGCGGGAAGTTCCTGATCGACGATGAAGTGCTGGCCGAGGCCGGTGTCACCGACCTGTCCGGCTATGCGGTGGACCCGTCCAGGCCGCTGTTGCCGGACCTGTTCCTCGACTGAGCAACCCCGCAGGCGCGGCCTCGGCCGTGA